>JANMJR010000325.1:0-14219 GCA_031371465.1 Pseudomonadota bacterium | reverse complement strand
ATCGATTCGTGGTGCATGCAGGGCCTGATGTCCGGCCACAAAAACGCCTACGACTGCATCAAGGTATTTTCGGAAACGGACTTTACCGAGGACCTGAAAAAGTTCGATGTACCGACCTTGATCATCCACGGTGACGACGATCAGGTCGTGCCAATCGCCGACGCGGCGTTGCTATCCGCGAAGCTGGTCAAGAACGCCAAGCTGAAGATCTATCCGGGCGGGAGCCACGCCCTGGCCGACACCAGTAAGGAGCAACTCAACGCCGAGCTGCTCGCGTTCATCAAGGGCTAGGGCAAAACCATGCGGGGACGTATGTCCCCGTCTCAAGGGGAACACATGAATCCCAAATTCGCAACGGCAACACCATTTCGGGACCTGGTTGCGGCTACCACTCTAATTGTGATCAGCGTGGGCTGGACCACCGGTCAGGCGTTTGCCGAAGGCGACAGTCCCGTCATCAAGATCAACGCTGAGGCGGCTCAAGCGGATATCACCGTCCAACCGCTCCGCGGCAACATCAGCGTGCTGATAGGCTCCGGCGGAAACATTGGCGTCCTTAACGGCGATGTAGGTAAGCTGATGGTCGATGCCGGTATCGCTGTTTCGCAACCAAAGCTTTCTGCCACCCTTGACCGTATCGGTCCAGCGCCGGTCAAGTACCTCATCAATACCCATTGGCATTGGGATCACACCGACGGCAATAAATGGGTGCGCGAGTCCGGCGCCACGATCATCGCGCACGAAAACACTCTCAAGCACCTTTCCGGAACTATCCGGGTGGACGACTGGAACTTCACTTTTCCGCCGCTGCCGATGGCCGCCCGTCCCACATCGATCGTCAACACGGAGAGAATGCTCGACTTTGGCGGCGAAAAAGTACTGATCAAAAATTACGGACCGTCTCACACGGATGGCGACCTTTACGTTTATTTCACCAAGGCCGACATACTCGTAACCGGTGATAACTGGTGGAATGGGTACTACCCGTTCATCGATACCGCCAACGGCGGCAGCATCGACGGCGCGATCTACGCGGCAAACGTCAACATCGCTCAAGCGACGGACAACACCCTCATCGTTCCCGGTCACGGACCCGTCGGCGACCGGACGCAGCTCATCGAATTTCGCGACATGCTGGTGGACATTCGCGACAACGTGGCGAAGCTGAAGAAGGAGGGCAAATCACTCGATGAAGTCGTTGCCGCCAAACCCACGGCAGCGTTCGACGCCAAATGGGGCGGCTTCGTTATCGACAGCCCCTTCTTCACCCAGCTAGTCTACCGAGGCGTTTAACAAATGCGAAAGTTCAGCAAGAGCAACGAGGCGCTCCGAAATCTCTCGCCGGAGCAGTATCGCGTTACGCAGCAAAACGACACCGAGGCTCCCGGAACCGGAGAATATCTGAATAACCAAGAAGCGGGCATCTACGTCGATATTGTGTCGGGCGGCCCGCTGTTCGCTTCGTCCGACAAATTTGAATCGGGATGCGGCTGGCCCAGCTTCACAAAGCCCATTGAATCGGCCAATGTCAACGAGCTGCGGGACACCACGCACGGCATGACACGCACCGAGGTGCGCTCGATGCACGGCGACAGCCATCTCGGGCACGTGTTTCCCGACGGTCCGAGCGACCGCGGCGGATTGCGCTATTGCATCAACTCAGCCTCGCTGCGGTTTATCCATCGCGACGCTATGGAAGCCGAGGGTTATGCGGCTTACTTGAACCAAGTGGAGGATGTCCAATGACTACGGAACGGGCCGTTCTAGCGGGTGGTTGCTTCTGGGGTGTGCAGGACCTTTTTCGCCGATACGACGGCATTCTGTCGACGCGGGCCGGCTACACCGGCGGCAGGGCGCCCCACCCTACCTACGCCAATCACGGCTACCATGCCGAAGCAGTCGAGGTCATCTTTGATCCTACGCGCATTAGCTATCGGCAGATCCTCGAGTTCTTCTTCCAGATTCACGACCCAAGCACGCGCAATCGCCAGGGAAACGACGTGGGGACCAGCTACCGCTCGGCGATCTTTTACACCAGCGACGAGCAGAGGCGGGTTGCCGAAGACACGATCGCCGACGTCGATGCTTCAGGCCTATGGCCGGGCAAGGTCGTTACCGAAATCGTTCCGGTAAGCGATTTCTGGGAAGCCGAACCCGAGCATCAGGATTACCTCCTACTACATCCCGGCGGCTACACCTGCCATTTCGTCCGGCCCAACTGGCGGTTGCCGATTCGCACGGAGAAGGTTGCATAGGAGGTGTGCCATGCATTGCACAGCGCCGGTGCGTAGCACGGTACGCGTATTGGCCTCAGTGATGGTTCTGTTTGCCATCTGCGTTAGATGCGCCTATGCCGAATTTCACGCTAACCAAAGCCATGAAGCAACGATGCATCGGCTATCGCCACAGCCAACAATAAGCACAGGAATACCAAACGCGGCACGCACATGCAATGCCTTGCGTTCGACGAAGAACATAGTGGAGGTGACTGATTGCAGCCAACGCGAACCTTTAATTCAACGCCGAAGGAAACTTGTCATGACCACGCCTCTTTACCCCAACGAGCAGACCGGCCTGTTGCTCGTCGACCCTTATAACGATTTCCTGAGCGAAGGCGGCAAGCTTAATGGACTCGCCAAGCCGGTCGCAGACGCAGTGGATACCGTGAGGCATCTGCGGGAAATAGTGGCCGCCGCACGCGCGCTCGGCATCCAGATATTTTACGTGCCGCACCACCGCGCGCTGCCGAACGAATTTAAACAGTGGAAGCACCCCACCCCTTACCAGTTGGGGGGCGACCAGGTGCAGGTGTTCGCCGCCGGCACTTGGGGTGCTGAATGGCACCCGGACTTCGTGCCGCAGCGGGGTGACGTGATGATCAAAGAACACTGGGGCTCCAGCGGTTTCGCTAACACGGACCTTGACGTCCAACTCAAACAGCATGGGGTGGACAGGATCATATTGATCGGTTTGCTTGCGAACACCTGTCTGGAAACTACCGGGAAGTTCGGCGCGGAACTGGGCTACCACGTGACTCTGGTGCGCGACGCCACGGCGGCGTTTTCGCCAGAGGCGATGCACGCCGCGCACGAGATCAACGGGCCTACTTACGCGCATTCGATCCTCACCACGAGCGAGTTACTTGCGGCGTTATCGCAGGCGCGAGCATGAAGCCTCCGTGCCGAAATCAGAAGCAAAACTTTTACAGATCGATTCAGGAGAAATCAAGGGCTACATCGCAGATCGTGCAGCAGCGACGAGAGTGTTTCAACAGCAACGCCGCGAAGCCCGTATCGTTTCGACTGGAGGAGCTTCGGCAATTGAAGCCTATTCGTTCAGCCGAACGAGCCGCGGCTCTGCTACTCGTCACACGTAAGTCCCTCGATCGCTCTAACGAACTGGACAATTGACTCAGATGCGAAATTTTACGCTCAGCCGGATGCCATGCGCGGTATGTTTGCGATGTTGGAGCGTCCGGCGGAGACAGTTGCCACATCGAAGAAGTTTTTCGATATTTCATAGTAATCATATCGCTAGGCGGGAGACTCAAAATGAACGAATCATCATTCGACGGTGTAGGCGGTCTTAAAATTCATACGCGTTCGTGGCAGGCGCAAGGAAAAGCCAGGGCCGTCATGATCCTGGTTCACGGATTTAATGCCCACGGCGGTTATATGCAGTGGCCGGGCGAACAGTTCGCAGCAAAAGGCCTTGCGGCGTACGCCCTAGATCTGCGTGGACGCGGCAAATCGGAAGGCGAGCGGTTTTATGTCGAGAATTTCTCGGATTATCTCGGCGATGTGGACAAACTCGTGCATATCGCGAGGTCCGAGCATCCGGGACTTCCGGTTTACGTTCTCGGCCATAGTGCGGGCGGTGTGATCGCTACTTCGTATGTGTTCGAACATCAGGACGAGATCGCGGGACTTGTTTGTGAGAGTTTTGCCTTTGACGTCGGGCTGCCGCACCTTGTCCAGCTTGCGCTGCAGGGGATCAGTCATCTGGCGCCGCACCTACATGTGTTTTCGTTGAACAACGCCGATTTTTCACGCGATCCGCAGGCGGTCGAAGCAATGAACAACGACCCGTTGATCGCGAAGGAATCTCAGCCCGCCGAAACAGCGTCGGAAATGCTGAAAGCAGCCGAGCGGCTTAAAGACAACATGCCGCAGTTCGCCGCGCCGGTTCTTATCATTCACGGTACCGACGACAAAGCAACACGGCCAGCGGGAAGCCAGTATTTTTACGACAACGCAGGCTCCACCGACAAGACGCTAAAGCTTTACGACGGCCACTATCACGATCTGCTCAACGATGTTGGGAAGGAAACCGTTCTCGTGGACATTCAAAGCTGGGTGGACAAACGGATCGGCGCCCATTCGGCAGCGGTTTCGGCGTGACGCGATGGATGATCGAAACAGCAAACCCGCTGGTTGGCGACATTTTGGGCGCACACAGGAAAGAGCTGGGACATGACATGCTCCTCGCGTATGGCCGTCAATCCTTGATGCGTTCGATCTTGACCTTTAGCGGCCCAGGGCGCTGCAACGCGGACAGGCCGCTTAACCTCGAGATCGACCCATGGAAAACTTGAATATTAATGGACGGAACGTCGTGATCGACGCGCCGCCGGACATGCCCTTGCTCTGGCTGTTGCGCGACGTGGCGGGGATGACCGTCACCAAGTTCGGCTGCGGAATGGGCTTTGGGCGGTGCTGCATCTTTATCAGCCAGCGCGTTGGGCGCTTGTGTACATAGTTGCCATCCACAGAAGCGCTTGCGGTCGCGTTTCTACGTTTTGAGAAAGGACTTGAAATGCGCTTAGCCAGATGGATTGTCTTGATGTTGGTAGGATCGCTCGTCGCATGCGCAGGCATGCCGCTGGGCGGTCGCGAGCGGATGCTTTCCGTCCTGCACGAAGGAGGCTACGTGATCTTCTTCCGCCATGCCACTACTGATTGGTCCCAGAAGGATACCGACCTGAGCGATCTCAAGAATTGCGCCGCGCAGCGTAACCTCGCCGATGCCGGTCGGGCGCAAGCCCGCGCGATTGGAGAAGCCTTTAATCGCCTCGGCATCCCTGTGGGTGAAATTCTCGCAAGCCCGTACTGCCGAACACTGGAGACCGCGCAGCTTGGCTTTGGGCGGGTGCAAGCGACTGAGGATCTGCGCCATATCAATCTAGACACCGCGCAGGCCCGCATCGATGGCTTAGCGCGGCTGGTGAATACTGCGCCCGCCGGGGGACTCAACACGGTATTGATTTCGCATCACCCTAATCTCGAAGCGTTAACCGGGGTGGTGCTGGACGAAGGCGAAGCCGCCGTCTTCAAACCTGGGGGTCGCGGCCAATATCAGCTTCTCTACCGAGTTAAGGCGCGCGTTTGGACCGAACTTTCGGCCGCGCACGCGAGCGAAACGCATCTCGATTTACCTCCATTGAAAGGCACATTCCATAGGTTCCTGGTCGGCAGCGCTGGCATGGCGGCTGCCACAAGCCTGCCGGCAGTGATGATCGCGGCTACAACGGGCTCGGCCTCTCGACTGCACGGGTGAAGAACAAGAATAAGCACGGCAATACTAACCGCAGCACGTCCATGCAATATCCAGCGATCGACGAAGAACATAGTGGAGGCGACTAATTGCAGCCGCAGCCAACGTTTAATTCAACGCCGAAGCAAACCTGACATGACCACGACACGCAGAGCAAATCCAAAACTAGATGTGCGCCTTCTGGCGCCCGGCTCATTGCGTCGGTGCAGTACATGATCGGGTTGCGACGCGATCGGGGTTGGGGTGCAACGTACAACCTCGTTGTCGGCATCGCGCAGACTCACGGCGCCGTCTGCGGCCTCGGCGCCATCTGCGAGAAAACCATGTCCGGTGCTGGCGAAGGCTGATGCCGCTTCGATCCTCCATTCGCCGTGACGTGCTCAAGGGAGCAGGCGCCGCCCTCGCGCTCGCGGCGTGGGGACGGAGAAGTCTTGCCACGCAACAGGAGCTACCTATGACCGATCTGATTCTGCATGGAGGGCGCGTTACCACCCTCGATCCGGCACAGCCTGAGGTAAGCGCGGTCGCCATACACGATGGCCGGATCGTCGCCTCGGGAAGCGATCGCGACATCCTCTGGCAGCGCACACCCGAAACTCGGGTCATCGATTTGCACGGGCGCCGTGCCATTCCTGGCTTGAACGACAGCCA
The DNA here is from genome assembly GCA_031371465.1 of Pseudomonadota bacterium. Lineage (GTDB taxonomy): Bacteria > Pseudomonadota > Gammaproteobacteria > Burkholderiales > JALYOK01 > JALYOK01. The sequence goes on along the minus strand of JANMJR010000325.1, from coordinate 8,015 downwards.
TACCCATCTCATTCGCGGTGGCCTCAACTACAACATGGAGTTGCGCTGGGACGGTGTGCCTTCGCTCGCGGATGCGTTGCGCATGCTGCGCGAACAGGCGCGTCGCACCCCTGCGCCGCAGTGGGTGCGGGTCGTCGGCGGCTGGTCGGAGTTTCAGTTTGCCGAGCGGCGCATGCCGACACTCGCGGAAATCAACGCCGCGGCGCCGGACACGCCAGTATTTATTCTGCATCTGTACGATCGCGCCTGGCTCAATGGCGCGGCATTGCGCGCCGTGGGTTACAACAAAGACACGCCCAATCCACCCGGTGGCTTCATCGAGCGCGACAAACAAGGAAATCCGACCGGCCTCCTAATCGCCAAGCCAAATGCATCGATTCTTTACGCGACGCTGGCGAAAGGGCCGAAACTCGACTTCGACGATCAGATCAATTCAACGCGGCATTTTTTACGCGAACTCAATCGGCTTGGCATTACCAGCGTGATCGATGCCGGCGGTGGATTTCAGAACTATCCGGACGACTACAAAGTGGTCGATATCCTCAACGCAAATGCCGATCTTACCGTGCGCATCGCGTACAACCTATTCACGCAGCGGCCATCACACGAACTGGAAGACTTCGACGGCTGGTCGAAGATCGTCAAGCCGGGCCAGGGGAATGATTTTTATCGCATGAACGGCGCTGGCGAGATGCTGGTGTTTTCTGCTGCGGACTTCGAAGACTTTCTTGAGCCGCGCCCAGATCTGTCCGAATCAATGGATACTGATCTCGGATCGGTGGTGCGATTGCTCGCGCGCAATCGTTGGCCATTTAGGTTACACGCAACGTACAACGAATCCATTACCCGCGCGCTCAATGTTTTCGAATCGGTGAATCGTGATATTCCACTCGACGGATTGCATTGGATCATCGATCACGCGGAAACAATCGATGGCCGTAACATCGACCGCATCAAGGCACTGGGCGGCGGTATCGCGATCCAGCATCGCATGGCTTTTCAGGGCGAGTACTTCGTGGATCGCTACGGTGCCGCAAAGGCGGCCCATTCTCCGCCAATACGACAGATTCTCGCCGCAGGCGTACCCTTAGCCGCCGGAACGGATGCAACCCGTGTCGCGAGTTACAACCCTTGGGTCTCGCTATACTGGCTCGTGACCGGCCGGACCGTGGGTGGTCTGCGACTATATAACGAGAACAATCGTCTTGATCGCACGACCGCGTTACGGCTGTGGACCGAGGGGAGCGCTTGGTTTTCCAGCGAAGACGGGAAGAAAGGACGGCTAGCGCCGGGTCAGTTCGCCGACATCGCCGTGCTATCTGACGATTACCTCAGCGTCGAAGAGGAGGCCATCAAGAACATCTCCTCCGTGCTAACGATCGTGGGTGGCCGGATTGTGCATGGCGACGGTCCGTTCAGGTCGCTGGCGCCACCTTTGCCACCCGCTTCGCCCGACTGGTCGCCAGCGCGCACTTATAGCGATCGTGAAGGTGAATCAACTGCCTTGGCGCATGGGCCTAAAGCTCAAAATGACCTTTATCCAATCCATCGCTGCACGGTGCATCAACTATCGGATTCCCAGGGACTGTGGAGCGCGGCGGGCTGTGGCTGCTTCGCATTCTAAGAATCCAATCGTTTACGTTTCCCCCACAGGAGGTTTCAATGTACAACACCCGAATTGACCTTTCTTTATCCCTTCGCGAGAAGGTCATTCCAATGCTGCAAGCGCAGCTTGCCAATGCGGTTGATCTATTTACGCAAGTCAAACAAGCGCACTGGAACGTGAAGGGTCCTGACTTCATTGCCCTGCACGAACTGTTTGACGATGTCGCAGAGATCGTCGAAGAGCATGGCGATTTATTAGCTGAACGCATTACCACTTTGGGTGGCCGGGCTGACGGCACTTCGCGGGTGGCAGCCGCCGAATCGAATCTCGCCGAGTATCCTTTCGACGCCGAGGACGGCATGCACCATGTCGCGGCCGTCGCCGACAAACTCGCATCCTTTGGTAAATCGGTACGAGCAGATATCGATCGCTCCGCCGAACTCGGTGACGCCGATACCGCGGATCTGTTCACGGAAATCTCACGGGCAGTGGATAAACAATTGTGGATCGTTGACGCACATTTGCAAGCAAAACACTGAACAACCGTTAGTGAATATCTCCGCTGCGCCGGCTGCGTCGCCGACACTTACCTCCCCTTGGAGTCCATTCCGCCACAGAACGTTTACCGTACTGTGGAGCGCCACTTTACTATCTAATATCGGCGTATGGATGCACGACGTCGGAGCTGGGTGGCTGATCACCACGCTCTCGCCATCGCCACTAATGGTGTCGCTCGTACAAGCCGCGACCACGTTGCCATTCTTTCTCTTTGCATTACCCGCGGGAGCGCTCGCGGACATTGTTGATCGTCGCCTTATGCTGATGGCGATTCAGGCCGTTACAGCCGCAGTTGCATTGGCTTTGGGTATTGTGGTCCTTGTTGGTGAAATTACCCCGATAGGTCTTCTTGCCTTTACGTTTGCGCTTGGAATTTGCGAAGCGTTTCTTGCTCCGACGTGGCAGGCAATCGTGCCAAGCCTGGTGTCGAAAGCGGAACTCGCGCCGGCTGTCGCGCTTAATAGTGTCGGTATCAACATCAGCCGCGCCATAGGTCCAGCATTGGGCGGCGCCATCATTGTCGGGATCGGGATTGCGTGGCCATTTCTGCTTAACGCGGCTGGTTTCGTCATGGTAGTACTGGCGATTCTGTGGTGGAAGCCCACGCCAGCGCATAAATCGCATTTGCCGGCCGAACACTTCTGGAACGCCATTCGAGCGGGCGTACGCTACACTTGCTCAAGCGAACCACTAAAGGCGACGCTCGCTCGTGCAGCAGTGTTTTTTGTATTCGCCAGCGCCTATTGGGCGTTGCTTCCTCTCATTGTGCGCGGGCGGCTCGGCGGTGGGGCGCAGCTCTACGGCGTCATGGTTACCTGCATCGGCGCCGGCGCGGTTGCGGGTGCACTGCTGCTGCCGCGGATACGGAAAAGGTTTGGATCCGACCGAATCGTTGCGATAGGATCCATCGGAACCGCAGCGGTGATGATCACGTTTGCTCTCGTTCACGTTCCGACGGCGGCTGCTATCGCAAGTCTAATCGCCGGCGCCTCATGGATCGCCGTACTCTCGTGTCTCAACATCTCGGCACAGATCTCACTCCCCGATTGGGTACGCGCTAGAGGACTTTCCGTGTACAGTGCCGTTTTTTTCGGCTCCATGGCGCTGGGGAGCGTGCTGTGGGGACAAATTGCAGGATGGCTGGGAATTCCCTCTGCGCTGTTGCTCGCAGCCCTAGGCGCCGTCGTCTGCATTCCGCTTACGCGACGTTTCCGATTGCTATCGGGCGGTGATCTCGACTTGAGTCCTTCGTCACATTGGCCGCCCCCTCTTAACATCGTTGTCACCGAAGATGATCGAGGCCCGGTATTGATTACAGTGGAATATCAAGTCGACAGCGACCATGCGCCTGAATTTCTGTCCGCTTTGCATGAATTGGCAAAAGCACGTCGACGCGACGGCGCATTCGCCTGGGAGGTATTTAGAGACGCGGCGCGACCCAATCGCTATCTCGAATACTTTAAGGAGGTGTCCTGGCTGGACCATCTGCGTCATCACGAACGCGTCACAAGTACTGATCGAATCATTCAGGATCGGGTGCTAGATTTTCACATTGGTGCAATCGCGCCGATTGTCACTCACTTTCTCGCGGCGGACGCTTCGACCACCGAACGCGTCACCGCGACGGTCGAAAATCGAGGGCTCAAGTGATAACGGCCGTTGAACTTGCTAATATTTTGATTTGCGCGTAATTATCCGATCGTTCCATGTCTGACTGAATAGATATTGCATGTCTTGCGGGATTTGATCAACGTACTGGAACGGATACCATTCGATGCCTGACTAGAAACGCAGAAACGCGTCGAGCTGGCGGTGCGAAAGGCCTTGGTCAATGATCGAAAAGAGTCCGTTGAAACTTCCGTATCATTGAAACCGATGTCATCCTTGCACCATGCAGGGCCTGCCTGTCGTCGGTTTTTCTATACAGCGGTGTCGAAAAGCTACTTGATTGGTCGGCCGGGGTCTCCGAAATGCAAGCTCTCGGACTCCCAATCCCGATGTTTCTATTAGTTTGCACAATTATCGTCCAAATAGCCGCGGGGACAGCATTGCTTTTTGGCGCCGCATCCCGCGCTGCGGCGTTTTTACTCGCGGTGTTTACGGTAGTGGCAACGATTATTGCGCACGACTTCTGGAATGCATCGCCATCTACATTTAGCCGGGTATTGACCACCGCCTTGGAACATCTCGCGATTGTTGGTGGATTGCTAATCATATGTTTAATCGGCGCCGGACGGTTCCGCGTCGTGACGCCATTTGATCGGCTAGATGACCATTTGCGTTTTGCGTTCGATGCTATCACTGGCGGCAGGTAAGCGGAAGCGGTGCTTACGATTGAATCGCAGGGTCAAACGACTGAGATCGAACGCCACGCCTTTACCGTAGATCGCCGCCAGTATTACCCGACCCTAGTGGCTGATGGTGCAATCGGTGATTTTCGATGGCGGCATTAGCTATTCGGGGGCGGCGCACCGCGGCTAAATTGCACTTCAAACCGCCGCTAGACGACGCGAAATCGGGTGGGAAGAGTGCGTATAATCGTGCCCATGCCGCCACCGTCCACTATCTCGGCGACGATTGAGTTTGGCCGCTTTACGGTTATGCCGCTTCGCCGTCAATTGTTTGCTGACGGCGTAGTCATCGAGCTGGGAGGGCGGGCGTTTGAGGTTCTGTTCGCACTGATCGAGGCGCAAGGCGCTGTCGTCAGCAAGGACGAACTTATCAGACGGGTCTGGCCCAGTCGCATCGCCGAAGAGAACAACCTACATGCGCAAATTACCACGTTGCGTAAGGCACTGGCGCCCGATCGGGATTTGATTCAAACGGTTGCCGGGCGAGGCTACCGGTTCGTTGGCGTGATTCGTCCTAACCGGAATGTTCGTGGGTCTGCGTCAATTACACCGACAACGAACCTTTCTGAACCTGTATCTGAATTGATTGGCCGGGAGGCCGATCTCGAGGCAGTCACAGAACTCTTAGAGCGACATCGTCTGGTTACGCTGATCGGCGCGGGAGGCATCGGCAAGACACGGTTAGGATTGGAGGTCGCGCGGCGGTTGCGAGGACAGTTTCCTGACGGAGTTTGGGCGATCGAGTTGGCGGCATTGTCTGATTCCGATTTGGTTCTTGCCACTGTTGCAGGCGCGCTTAAACTAGACCTTGGTCCCGGCGCGCTTTCCCCGGAGCGCGTTGCCAATTCCTTCGGCTCAAGGCAAGCCTTGCTACTCCTCGATAATTGTGAGCACGTAGTCGACGCCGTGGCACGAATGGCGCAAGCGCTGTTAGGCGCCAGCCCACTGGCACGCGTATTGGCCACGAGCCGCGAATCCCTGCGCGCGGAAGGGGAGTATCTGTATTGGGTGCCCCCGCTGCAGGTGCCGGATGAAGGAATACACGGACGCGAAGAGTTACTTCGATTTGGTGCGGTAAGGTTATTCGTCACACGGGCGCACGCGGCCGAGCCGCGCTTCTCGGCTGACGGACCGACCGCGATGATCGCCGCAAACATTTGCCGTCGTCTTGATGGCATCCCACTTGCGATTGAATTGGCAGCCGCACGAACCGCCGCACTCGGCATCGAGTCAATCGCGGCGCGGCTCGACGACCGATTTAGGTTGCTCGCTGGCGGTCAGCGAGCTGCATTGCCTCGACATCAGACGCTGCGCGCAACGCTTGATTGGAGTTACGAATTGCTCCCGGAGAGCGAGCGCGTGCTGCTATATCGCATCGCTGTCTTCAAGGGTGGATTCACTCTGGAATCGGCGAATGCGGTTGTCGCTGACGCAAGTATCACGCCATCAGTTGTCGTTGACGGCATTGTTAATCTTGTTGCGAAATCGCTACTCACGGTAATTGCTGGTGACTCCACGCAGTATCGCCTGCTCGAGACGACTCGTGCCTACGCGCTCGAGAAATTGGTCGAGCACGGCGAGTTCGCGTCGTTCGCGCGACGTCACGCGAGCTACTATCGTGACCTATCTGAGCGCGCTGCAGCCGCAGAGTCTGCCCAACCGACGGCCGAGTGGCTCGCCGCGTATGGTCGTCACATCGATAACCTTCGTTGCGCTCTAGACTGGGCTTTTTCAGAAAATGGGGATTCCACGATCGGCATAGCACTAACCGTGGCAACGGTGCCTCTGTGGTTTCAATTTTCACTGGTGGACGAATGCCGCAGGCGTGTCGAGCGAGCGCTCGCAGCGTTCCAGTCTGGATCGAGCTTGGAGTCGCGTCGGGAAATGCAACTCTATGCGGCGCTTGGATGGTCGCTGATGTACACGGCGAGTCCCGCCCGCGAGACCGGCGCGGCTTGGGCCGCCGCGCTCGGACTCGCGGAGCAACTCGACGACACGGATTACCGTTTGCGCGCACTCTGGGGGCTCTGGGGCGGTCACGTTAACAACGGTGAGTTCCGGGCTGCGCTAGAACTTGCGAAAACATTCTCTAGCATTGCGTTGAGCTCGAGCAACCCAGCTGACCCGCTCGTCGGCGATCGCATGATAGGTGTTGCGCTGCATTTTCTTGGAGATCAAAAGGGAGCGCGACTACACATAGAGCGTATGCTCAGCGGCTATGTCACGCCAACTCGCCGAACGGATTTTGTCCGCTTTCAATTCGACCAACGCGTAACAGCAGGCATCACCCTTGCAAGAGTCTTGTGGCTGCAAGGATTGGCGGATCAAGCTTTGCGAACCGTGGAGGAAACCATAGCTGACGCTGTATCCATCAATCACACGCTTTCCCTGTGTAACGCGCTGGCTCAAATGGCGTGCCCGGTCGCGCTTTTTGCCGGCGACCTGGTGGCGGCAGAACGTTACATTGACATGCTGCTCCACAATACGGCCAAACACGGACTGGATATCGTGCATGCGTACGGTGGTTGTTTCAGGGGCATGCTGCTCATCAAGCGCGGTAATCTCGACGGCGGATTACCACCGCTTCAAGCCGCTGTCGGTGAGCTCCGAAAAACCGGATTTGTCCAGTACTACACAACGTTCGTTGGCGCGCTGGCGGAGGGCTTGGCCAGTGCGGCGCGGGTACCCGAGGCGATGGCGATGATTGATGACGCGTTACAGCGATCGGAAAACATGGACGAGCGGTGGCTCATGCCTGAAATGTTGCGGATCAAGGGCGAGCTATTGTTACAGGCGGGCGAACCGAATGCGGCGGCGGCGGAAAACCATTTCCAGCAAGCCCTCGAATGGGCGCGCCGGCAGGAAGTCTTATCGTGGGAACTGCGCTGCGCCATTAGCCTTGCCCGATTATGGTACGACCAGGGTCAGATCGATCAGGCAAGTCAGTTCTTAGCGCCAATTTATCGACGGTTTACCGAAGGTTTTGGAACAATCGATCTGCTTACCGCAAGAACGCTACTCGAATCGTTTGGAGACGCGCCGCCAGCCGGAAACGATAATATGGTGGTATAAAAGTGGACTACTGGCGCAGGTTTTATGTCGCGGGAAGCGCCGAACAAAAATTCACCAATGCGAAGCCTATAAGTTGCCGCATTCAGCTTCGCGGGAAAGCAAAAGGAGGCGCGCCAGGGCCAACGATAGCGCACGGTTGTCTTGGAAGTATCGCTATCGCAACGTGTAGTCAACGATGTCATCATACGGCACTGAACGCTTGAGGAAATTCGAAAATTAGTCAACACTTTGATACGATCATCATCGGCAGCGGCCAAGCCGGACCGGCGCTTGCCGCGCGACTGACTGGGGCGAACTTAAGCGTCGCCTTCATCGAGCGCGAGCACTTCGGCGGGACCTGTGTAAACGACGGTTGCGTTCCCACCAAGGCGCTGATAGCCAGTGCTCATGCGGCCTTCGTCGCCCGTCGGCATGCAGACTTCGGCGTC
>JANMJR010000340.1:0-3841 GCA_031371465.1 Pseudomonadota bacterium | reverse complement strand
TAACAAGATTGTGTGCAATTGACTATTCATCCGCTGAGCGATAGATTCAGGGTTGGTCAATCGAGTCAATTAATAATTTAAGACAATCTCCTTCGCCCGCGCAAGGCGCGGCGCAAAGAGATCGAAAACGGGAGGAGTCGTCAATGAATTTCCGCAAACTGTCGGCCGTGTTTGTTGCCGCTATCATCGGCCTTGCCGCCACAGCGGCGGTACGCGCCGAAGAAACCATCCGCATCGGTTGGCTTTCCTCGCTCACCGGCGCGGTGTCGTCGGCGGCGGTCGCGGAAAATCAGGGCGTTCAGTTCGCGGTTGAGGAAATCAACCAAGTCGGCGGCATCAATGGCCGCAAGATCGAACTCATTACCTACGACACCCAGGGCGATCCGACCAAGGCGGTAAACTTCGCCCAGCGACTGGCATTCGTCGATAAAGTGCATTTTGTCATTGGGCCGGTGAATTCCGGCGAATCGCTCGCCACCGTGCCGATGGTCGCGAAGGCGGGCATCCCGAATCTGATTATCGGCACGATTGATGAGTTAGTAGATCCTAAAAAATATCCGCGCGCGTTTCGCGCCATCAACACCAACCGCCAATGGATCGTCGCAGCCAACGACTACACGCTAAAGACGCTGAAGCACTCAAAGATCGCGATTTTCGGCGACACGTCGGGTTATGGCACGTCCAGCGCGAAGACTGCAGCGGAGTTGTTGGAAAAGGCCGGCGTGAAGCCGGTGTTTTCTACACTGATCGATCCGAACAAGACTGATCTCACCGACGAGCTTGCCAAGGCGAAGGCCGCCGGCGCGGACGTGATCATGCCCTGGTCAGCCGCGACGGGCTTGCTGGCGCGCTTGCTAAACGCCCGTGGCGACATGGGCTGGAAAGTACCGATCGTCGGCCATTCCGCGATGATGGCGCCGGCGATTCGCAAGCTGCTCAACAAGCCGGAGTACTGGGCTGACGCTTACGCGGCGGGCTACGTGAGCACCACCGCTGCGGCCGATGGCAAGCTGCCGGCCGCGACCAAGTCGCTGCTCGATCGCATGCGTCCACGTCTGGGTGGCGCCGAAGTGGATTTCATGTTTTGGTGGGTCGCGCTGGGTTACGACACCGTGCACATCGTCGAGCATGCCGTGAAAAAGGCCGGGGGCACCGATCCTGCGGCGATCCAAAAAGCGCTTGAAACCACCAGCGATTTGCGTGGCGTATACGCAACTTATGCATGGACCGTGGATGATCGCAACGGTTTCCCCGATGTCGGCATCGTGATGAATCTCGCCGACAGCTTCAAGGACGGCACCTACAAGGCTGCGCGCTAGAACCGCCATGCTCGCTGTTCTCATCACCGGCCTTGCGATCGGCTCCTTGTACGCCGCCACCGCGCTCGCCTACAATGTGATGTACTCGACATCCAAAGTGCTGTCGGTGACCACCGGCCACCTGGCGATGTTGGGCGGCGTGTTCGGCGCCTGGTTTGTTACGGGCCTCGGCTGGCATCCCTTGCTCGCACTGCCGGCCGCCCTGATTGTCGGCGCGTTCGCCGGTTGGCTCACGGACGTCATCGCAATTCGCAGGGTGCTGAAGCGCAGCGATGAACATCTGTGGTTGCTCAGTACGCTCGCACTCGCCACCATCGTGCAACAAGGCGTTGGCCTGTGGTGGGGCACGGAGCCCAAGCCATTCCCGCGACTGCTGCCGCAAGATTTTTCCGTCGGCATGGCCGACCAGAAATACTGGTTGCCAATTATCACCACTCTCCTAATGGCAGTGGCCCTCGAACTATTTTATCGCCGCACGCTGTACGGAAAATTGTTCATCGCCATGTCTGAAGACACTTTTGCCGCCCGCGCCCGCGGTATCGAGACGGATCGCATCCGGGCCGCGTCCTTCGCCATCGCCGGCGCGCTGGGTGCGCTCGCCGGATTTGCCGCCGGGCAACTCACCTTCGCGTTTTTTGCGCTCGGCCTCACGCTCACACTAAACGGATTCATCGCACTCGCCGTCGGTGGGCTGGGCAGCAATGTCGGTGCGCTGGTCGGCGGCGCGGCGCTCGGCTTGCTTAACGCGTTTTCGGCGAATCTCATCGGTGGTGAATTCCAAAACACCGTCTCGGTCGGCGCGCTCATGCTGATCCTGCTGCTGAAGCCCGAGGGCTTGTTCGGCGCGCGAAACGTGCGGCCGGTTTGAACATCGCCACATTGCGTTCAGTCGCCGCTACGGCGGCGCTGTTGGCTGTGCTCATAACACTGCCATGGTGGGCGAGCGATCAGTACCAGGTGCATCTGGCTGCCCTCATCGCCGTTTATTGGATTCTTGTCGCTGGGCTCAATCTCGTCGTTGGCTTTACCGGCCAGCTCTCCATCGGCCACGTGGGCTTGCTCGCGATCGGCGCTTACGCGTTCGCCATTCTCGCCGGCCGCTACGAATGGTCGCCATGGATCGCGTTGGCTGCCTCCGGTGGCATCGGCGGCGTGTGCGGACTGCTACTCGGATTACCCTCACTGCGGCTGCCGGGTTTTTACTTCGCGATGGCGACCATGGCCTTCGCGCTCATCGTCGCGGAACTCACGCTTGCGCTGGGCAATCTCACGGGCGGTGGCGTCGGCCTGGCCGTGCCGGGCTTTCCCACGCCGTTCGACACGCCTGCGGGTTTTTATTTTTTACTGCTCGGCATTGCGATTCTAATAACGTGGCTAACCTGGAACGTGGCGCGTTTTCCCTGGGGGCGCGCGTTGGTCGCGATCCGCGACAACCCCGTTGCCGCGGAATCCGTGGGCGTGCCGATCTTCCGTATGAAGCTCGCGGTATTCGTGTTCAGCGGTATTACCGCTGGTTTATCGGGTGCATTGTTCGCTTCGCTGCAAAGCTACATTACGCCGGACACCTTTGTGTTTGAACTGGGCCTGTTCTTTTTCGTCTGCATCATCATCGGCGGCCGCGGCAGCATTCTCGGTCCTCTGGTGGGAACGGCGATTCTCACCGCATTGCCGGAGCTGGTGGCGCCGCTGGCGAAGTTGGGTAACTTGTTCTATGGGCTATTGCTGCTCGCCGTGGTGTTACTCGTGCCCGAAGGCATCGGTCGTCTGTTCGAGTTGCTGCTCGCGCGGTTACGACCGGAACGCGCAGCCAGTCACGTTCTGCAGCCGGACACTGATCGACTCGCGGCCGCGATTCGCAAAGGCAATCAACCGTGAGCGCGCTCATTGCGGAGCAAATCACCAAGCGCTTCGGCGGACTAACCGCTTTGGATGCGGTCTCACTTTCCGTCGAGCCCGGCGAAGTGCACGGCCTAATTGGACCCAATGGCAGCGGCAAGACAACGCTGCTCAATTTGCTCTCGGGTTTCTACCAGGTAGACGAAGGCAGTGTGTGGCTCAACAGCGAGAATCTTTCCACCGCGACAGTACAGCGGCGCGCCCAGCTTGGTATCGCGCGCACATTTCAGAAACCGCGTTTGCTCGGTAGCCAGACCGTGCTGGAGAACGCCATGCTTGGTGGCTGGCGCGATCGCAGCGCGGGGCTCCTGTCCACTGTGTTTGCTTTGCCGCAGGCGAGCGCGGAGCAGCGCATGCTGCGTGAACGCGCCAGCGAACTGCTAGCCGGTCTTGGGCTCGGTCACGCCCTCGATCGCCGCGCGAATCTGCTGGAGCATGCTGAGCAGCGCTTCCTCGAAATCGCCCGCGCACTCACCCTGCGGCCGCGTTTCATTCTCCTCGACGAACCCGCCGGCGGCCTCACCGGCGCTGAAATCGAGCGGCTCGGCCAAGTGATCCGCACGCTGCGCGACTGCGGCATTGGTGTATTGTTGGTGGAGCATCACACCGAATTCGTGTTCGGCATT
>JANMJR010000335.1:0-1580 GCA_031371465.1 Pseudomonadota bacterium | reverse complement strand
GGAGAATAACCGTTGGGTCGAACTGCGCATTAGTGACACCGGTGTGGGCATCGCGTCAGCGCAGTTGCAAAAGATTTTTCAACCTTTTAGCACCAGTAAGCGTAAAGGTTTGGGTTTGGGACTGGCGCTAGTGAAGCGCACAATGGAGCGCATCGGTGGTTCGATCCGCATCGACAGTCAAATCGGTCGTGGCACGCAAGCAAAGCTAATATTTCCGGCAGAGAATTCATAATGCTGTCGGTATTGATCATCGAAGACGAAACGATTCTGGCGAAGAATATTGCGACGTATTTACGCCGTTTGAATCACGAAGTCAGGCACGCCGAAACCGGAGAGTTGGGTCTAGCGCTAGTCGAGAGCGAACGGCCGGACGTCGTCATCCTCGACTACAACTTGCCAGGGATCGACGGGTTGGAATCATTGACGCGAATACTGGCGATCGATCCGCGCATCAAAATTATCATGGCGACCGGACAAGGCAGCGAACAACTCGCGGTGGACGCCATGAAGGCGGGCGCCTACGACTACCTCACCAAGCCGTTGGTGTTGGGTAAGCTGAAGATGGTGCTGGACAAGGTCGTCGGCGAGGCGCGCGTGAGTCAGGAGCTCGACTATTATCGCAAGAAGGAAGCCGGCGAAGGCGGCATCGAGCAACTGATCGGCGAGTCCACGCCGATGCTGCTTTTGAAAGGTTTAATTGCCCAGGTGTTGGAGGCGGAACGCTGCCTCACCGATGCCGAGCCCCCCGCGGTACTCATCACCGGAGAGACCGGCGTTGGCAAAGAACTGGTCGCGCGCGCCTTGCACTTTGCCGGGCCGCGCCGTGCGAAGCCATTTATCGAAGTAAATTGTTCCAGTATCCCGGCGAACTTGCTGGAAGCGGAATTGTTCGGCTATGAGCGCGGCGCATTTACCGACGCCAAAGAACGCAAACTCGGGTTGATTGAAGCGGCCGAGGGCGGCACGCTATTTCTCGATGAGATCGGCGAAATTGATCCGACGCTGCAATCGAAGTTGCTCAAGCTGCTTGAGGACAAACGGGTAAGGCGCCTGGGCGCGGTGCGTGAAAACAAAGTTGACGTGCGCATCGTGACGGCCACCAATCGTGATTTGGAGCAGCAAATCCGCGATGGGAAATTTCGCGCTGATCTTTATTTTCGATTACGCATTGTACAATTGGAAGTGCCGCCGTTGCGCACACGCGGCTCGGACATCACGAAACTCGCAGAGCATTTTCTGGCATTGCATCGGGTTCGCTATGGGAAGCCACAATTGCGTTTCAGCGTTTCGGTGTTGGCGAGCATAGCAGCCTACGCCTGGCCGGGAAACGTGCGTGAGTTGCGCAACGCGATTGAGCAAAGTGTGATTCTGGCACGTTCCGATGCATTGAGTCCGAGTGATCTGAGCTTTAGTAGCGATTTGCGTGCTACCGCAACTATTCCGCCACCCGCGGCAATGCCGATGAGTATGGCGACCATCCCGCCGGGCGGACTCAATCTAAATGACGTGGAGCGCACGCTGTTGGTTCAAGCCCTTGAGCGCAGCGGCGGAAATGTCTCCAAAGCGGCGCGCCTGCTTGG
>JANMJR010000333.1:0-4653 GCA_031371465.1 Pseudomonadota bacterium | reverse complement strand
GGTGAGCAGCGCAGGGCAGTCCTTCGCTTCGCGAAGGACCAGCGCATAGGGTGGCCTTTTCTTTGGTACCTTTCTTTTGGCCAAGCAAAAGAAAGATACCCGCCGTCAGGCGGAACAAAGACTAAACCCTTACTAACTGGGTTTATCTATGAGTTGACGCAAAGCCAGATCAAAAGTTATACCCAACCCCAACTCGTGCCCGAATCCCCGGCTGCTCGAAACCAACAAACTGTTCGTAGTGGTCATCGAGCAAATTATCAATGGCGAAGGTCGCGGATAACTTGCGCCACTTGTACGTGAGCGCCACATCCAAGCGCGTGTAAGAATCGAGTTTCACTTCTCCGGTCGGTATCGAAGAATCAAACGCCTTGCCGACGTAGGCGGCGTTGAAGGCAAGCTGCAAGTTCTCCAGGACGGCGTAGTTAACCGATAGCCCGGCGCGGTGCTTCGGACGGTTGCGCAGGTTGATATCCGAATCTTCAATCTCCAGGTCGACGAAGGTGTAACTCAATGCGATGTTAAGCCGATCCAGCGGCCGCAGTTTGAACTCTAACTCCGCGCCGTCGGCGTTCACGCGATTGCGGTTCACTAGGCGAAACGTCGCAAAATCGAAGTCGATCAAATTCTTGTATTGGGTTTTGAATAGCGCCGCGCCAAAACTGGCACGATCGCCCCAAAACCCTTGCTCGAAGCCGATCTCGGTGCTTTTACTGGTTTCGGAAAGCAGATCCGGGTTGCCCGAGATGGGATCGCCGAGGGCAAAAAAACTCGGTGGCTTAAAGCCTTCCGCATAGTGCGCTTTTAGCGTGGTTTTTGTGCCCGGAAAAGTAAAGCGCACACCGGCACTGGGACTGGTTTCGCTGTTTTGATCGGAAATCGAATCGCGCCTTATGCCCAAATGCACCACGATCGGCTCGATCGGCTTGATCTTCATTTCGGCGAAGGGGGATTTGGTCGTCCGAGTCAGATCAAAATCTCGCGGCTGTGGGCCGAAAAAATCCAGCGTGCCGCGATTTTTGCCAACCTCGCGCAGGTGCTCGTATCCGACGGTGAGGTCGGTGTTGAACGGTAGCCGGAATAGTGCGCTAATCAGCGTCGATCGACGTTCGAAATCGATGCTCGACGTCGCGGCGGGAATTCCGGTAAATGGGTCGCTGGGATCGGCCGGCGCGATCGCGGGCGTATTCTTGTCCTCGTCACGCTTGTAGTTGGCGAGTTTAAGGTTAAGTTCGATTTTTTCGGTCGGCTCGAACGAGAAATCCACACCGTAAATCGTTTCCTTTGCGTCGCGCGTTTCAAGATCGCGATTGACCGCAAGACGCAAGCCGCCGCTGGATTCCGGAAACGCTGTGCTCTCCCTATCGTTGTAGCGCGCGTAGACGCGGATGTCACTCGCACCGCTGGGTTGAAAACTCAGCGATCCGTGAAACGTCGTGAGATCCAGTTCGCCGCCGTCTTGCTTCTTACCGTCCTTTAGTTTGGACGCCCCGATGCGGCCCTGAAACCGATTGCTGCCGAAACTAACGGCGCCTTGCCCTTGCCGATAGCCCTGGCCGCCGACTTCGCCGCGCACCGATCCGCCTACGCCATCGACCTTGCCAAGCTTGGTGACGATGTTGACGATGCCGCCCATGGCGTCGGCGCCATAGAGCGCGGAACCCGCGCCCCGAATGATCTCAATACGTTCGATACTGGACGGATCCAGCGTCGACAGATCATAACCACCACCGCGATTGTTGGTCGGATCGTTCAGCCTCACGCCGTCGATCAAGATCAGCGTGTGGTTTGGCTCGCTGCCGCGAAGATAGATATTGCCTTGACCGCCGGCGTTACCGACTTGATCGATTTGAATGCCCGGAATCTGCTGGAACAATTCAACGGCGGAGGCGGCATTGCGGGCGCTGATTTCCTTCTCGCCGATGACGCTGACGCCCTGTGAGGTTTCGCGCAATTGCACCGGCGTCCGATAAGCCGATACTTCTTCGGTTGGGAGCGTGTAGACAGCGGTCGGCGTTTCCTCCTGTTGTGCATGAGAACGTGGCGCAACAAGAGCGGATAAAACGGCCATAGCGCCGACCAAAAGATAGCGATTCATGACGGGGTCTCTCCTCCGATGCTTGCGAGCCGATGTACCGATAATGGTGAAGCGATCATCGGTAACGCGAATCGGCGTTCGCGCGCGCCCTAAAAGTTGTGTAGTGCTCCGCTCTTTCTAACGGTAATGTAGCGCGTCGCCATCGACCGGTCAATCACCACAAGTGATCGCTCGATCAATTGCGTAAAACGGCGGTTTGCTGAGGGTTGTTTAACGTTAAGGGTTGCCTGCAGCCAGCGCAAGTTGTTGGTTCGCTTGGACGATCTAAGGAAGCTCTGAATAAGTCCGATTTCGTCATGATTCTGCGTTGCGAACAAAGAATATCGCCTGACATATCATACATATGCTGCGTCGATATTTTTTGTTCGCGCCTTGTCTCATTTAGAACTCGAACTTATTCAGAGCTTCCCTAACTGCGCTGCGCGGTAACTACCATTTGCCGCTCATAGATTGCCGAGCGTGAGCCGACTGCTTTCCAGAACGCGATCGCCTCGGCCGTTGTGGCTTTACGTAGTTGACTGCGGCAATAAAGCCATTGCGGGAATCCCACTATCCATTCAAACCAGCGCTTCGGGCCCTTTTCGACGCTGTGAAGTTGAACATTCTTAAACCCGCTTTGCTTCAGATACAAATAAAGGTTGGGGAACGTAATCGGCGTAATGTGGCCGGGATTATCGCTGGTTGCGTCTCGCAACCACGAAGGAACGGCGGGAAAATAACCGCGCAACAAGAATTGAATGCGCGATTGCGGGTACCAAACGCTCGGCGTTGAAATCACAATCGACCCATCGGCCACCAGCTTGTCGCGTACACTTTTTAGAAACATCAGCGGGTTGCCGATGTAGGCGATTATTTCGCAGCAGACCACACAATCGTAGAGCGGCAATGACGCCGGCAACCCGGCGGAAAAATCGACACTCCAGAAATTTCGATAGCCCTTCGGCGCCGGACAAAATAAATCGATACCGTCGAGGATCACCGTTTCGTTTAGGGACTCGCGTAGCCAGCCATGGCCCGATGGTGCATCTAAGACTTGCCTCGGATTAAGGCTACGCAATAGGCGTTCCACGACTGGGCGATAGATTTTCCCCGGTTTGTTGTCGGTCATAGCTAGGTGACGATGGGCGTTCCGCTCGCGCTAAGATCGCGTTTCGGCGACGACCAGACAACGAGAAAAGTCTGGCCGTTCCAATCGTTTAGACGGTTCCGAACCCCGCGATCGCTTTTACTTCAAGATACTCGTCCAGCCCGAACTTGCCCCACTCGCGACCATTGCCCGATTGCTTATAGCCGCCGAATGGTGCGGTGCGTTCGTTCGGCACGCCGTTTAGGTTGACGTTGCCGGCGCGAATTTGGCGTCCTACTTTGCGCGCCCGCTCGATGGAACCCGCTGACACATAACCGGCTAAACCATAGGGCGTGTCGTTGGCGATCTTCACCGCCTCATCTTCGTCCTTGAAACCCATAATCGAAATCACCGGGCCGAAGATTTCTTCGCGCGCGATGGTCATGTCGTTGGTGACATTGGCGAATACCGTCGGGCGCACGTAATAGCCTTTCTCCACACCCTCGGGGCGACCGGGGCCGCCCGACACCAGGGTCGCGCCTTCTTCGATGCCTTTCTTAATAAGCGTCTGAATTTTGTCCCATTGGATCGATGACACCACCGGGCCGATTTTGGTATCGGCAGCGCGCGGATCGCCTGCCTTAGTGTCCTCGGCGACACCCTTGGCGAACGCGATAGCCTCGTTCATCTTCGACTGCGGCACCAGCATGCGCGTGGGTGCGTTGCACGATTGGCCGGAGTTCATGAACACGTGGGCGACACCGCCGGTGACCGCTTTTTGCAGGTCGGCATCTTCGAGAATGATGTTGGGCGATTTGCCGCCGAGTTCTTGGCTCACGCGCTTGACTGTAGGCGCGGCGCGCTGCGCAACGTCGATGCCGGCGCGGGTGGAGCCGGTAAACGAAATCATATCGATGCCGGGGTGGCTGCTCATGGCCGCGCCGACTTCTTGGCCGAGGCCATTGACGAGGTTGAACACGCCTTTGGGAACGCCGGCCTCGTGCAAAATTTCGGCGAAGATCAGCGCTGACGATGGTGTGAACTCGGACGGCTTCAGAATCATCGTGCAGCCAGCGGCCAACGCCGGCGCGACTTTGCAGGCGATCTGATTGAGCGGCCAGTTCCATGGCGTGATCATGCCGACTACACCAACCGGCTCGCGCACCACCATGGCCGAGCCGATCGGCTCTTCGAAGTTGTAGGTTTTTAGTATATCGAGGGTAGCGACGATATGGCCCAAGCCGGCGCCGACCTGGAATTTTTCGGCAAACGCCAGCGGCGCGCCCATTTCATCGGAGATGGCTGCGCCGAGGTCTTTCGCCCGGGACTTATAGACCTCGACAATGCGCGTGAGCAGCGCGACGCGCTCTTCGCGCGAGGTCTGGGAAAAGGTCTCGAACGCGCGGCGTGCGGCGGCCACAGCCTTGTCGACATCGGCGGCGGAGCCCATTGCGATATCGTACATCGGCAATTCGGTGGCGGGATTGACGAC
>JANMJR010000223.1:0-12992 GCA_031371465.1 Pseudomonadota bacterium | reverse complement strand
AGTCATGGACGTGGTGTTGACGCGGCTCAATGCTTTCTCGCGTATCGCATTGTGCGGCCTGATCTCGGAATATAACAAGGCCGAGCCGCGCGGCATTCGTTATGTGGGTTCGCTACTGGTTAATCGCGTGAAGCTGCAGGGTTTCATCGTCACCGATCACCTGGACAAATGGCCTGCCGCGTTCGCCGAAATCGGCGCGTTGCTCACGCAAGGAAAAATGAAATATTACGAGACGATGAGCGAAGGCATCGAGAGCGCGCCGAAAGCGTTCATCGGCATGCTCAAGGGTGAGAACTTTGGTAAGCAGTTGGTCAAATTAGTTTAAGGTGGCATCGCCAAGAGGCAGTAATGGTGCGGCTTTCCAGGCATGCGGTGTCACGAGGCAAGGTGCATGTTGTTTCTGGCTTAATTGATTTCCCATCACTTTATTCAGTTTAGACGTGTCATTCCCGCGAAGGCGGGAAATCCGTTTGGCTTACGCAAAAACGAAGTCAGTGAACTTGCATACGTACTATGGATTCTCGCCTTCGCGGGAGTGACACGAGTAATGTTGTTGGGATTTAAAACAACGCGCCACGCGCGCTGATCGGCCATAACTGCTCGACGATCCCATTACGCACACCGACATACCAATCATGCATGTTTACCGTCGGATCGCAATGACCCGGCGTTAGGCGAATTTTGTCGCCGAGCGCAATTTTTGTTTCGGCATCTTTGATCATCAACACGCCATGCTCGTCGGACGCGCGCGCGTATTCGACGCCTCGAAAATCCGCGACCAGCGGCATGCCGGAATCAACACTCAGTGCTTTTAATCCGGCATCGACCACGGCGCGATCCGCGGCAGGGCGGCTCATCACCGTTGCCCATACGAATAGACTTTGACGAAATTCGCTAACCGCCGCGCCGTCTTCACCATGATTGCGGCCGTAGTCTGCGTCCATAAAAATATAGGAACCCGGCTGGATTTCGTTGTAGACCTTGCTTGCTGCTTCAAATAAATACGTTCCCGTTCCGGCGCCGGTGACGATGGGGCAGGCTAGCCCCGCGCCTTGCAGCGCTTGCCTGGTGGTCGTGGCATGGTCGCAAGCCGCATGGATGTTGGCTCTGCGGGCATCGTGGGTGCGTTGGTGCTGTGCCGCGCCGTGATAGGCCTGCAATCCGGCGAAGCGCAGATGCGTGCTTGCGCTGATTTCTTGCGCAAGCGCGACAGCTGGTTCACCCGGTGCGACGCCGCAGCGAAACGTACCGACATTGATTTCTACGTACACATCGAGCTTGACGTTGACCCGCGTGGCGACGGCGGCTAGGTTTCGAACATTTTGCGCGTCGTCGACGCATACGCCGATCTTGGCGAGTTTCGCTAGCGCCGCGAGCCGCTCCAATTTTTGTGCACCGATGATTTCATTGCTGACCAATACGTCTTTCACGCCGCCGTAGACCAAGGCTTCTGCTTCGCTGACTTTTTGGCAGCACACGCCGACGGCGCCGAGTTCGATTTGTTTCAATGCGATGACCGGGCTTTTGTGGGTTTTGGCGTGGGGACGCACCCGTACCGGTTTGCCCACAAGCGAGTCCGTTAGCCGCCGCAAGTTGTATTCAAAAGCGTCGAGCTCGATGATCAGGGCCGGTGTATCAACGGTGCTTAGGGGGTCGCCGATTCGTGCTGGAGGGCGTGTCATTCTGAATTCCTTGATACTAATAATTTGAACGTGCCGGTGGCTTTGGCGCATAGATTCTCACCGGCATCGCGCACTTCACCTTCACAAAACACCAACGACTTGCCAGCGCGGGTCGCACGACCTTCGGCGTGAATGCGTCCGATCGCCGCTTTGATGAAATTCACTTTGAGCTCGACGGTGATCGAACCATTCGACGTCATGTCGATGGTGCGCGCCGCCATGCCTAGCGTGAGATCGAGCAAGGTCATCACCGCGCCGCCGTGGGCAACACCCCAACTGTTCATGAGTTCGGGTTTGATGTCGAGCGCCGTGCGCACGAAGCCATCGCCTTGTTCCAGCGGTTCGATGCCGACGTAATCACCGAAGGGAATGGTGAGGCCGAAGATGTGTCCGGTCATAGATTGGCGAGGTATTGTTGAGTATCGTTTCCGCGCAACGGGAAGATTGGGTTGAGGGTGGGTACCCGCACGATTCTACGTAAAACCCATCGGCGCCTCAATAGGCGGTCAATTTTGAGGCGGTAACCGAGCTTGCCAGCCTCGAGGGATTGAAGCGTGCCGTCGATCGCGTGACCGATTGAAAAGGCAACCGGAATTTCAATTCTCTTTTGCGTTTGGTTCCGGCACGTAATCCAATGGCGGGGGACACGCGCACACCAAATGACGGTCACCATATACCCCGTCCACACGGCCGACGGGCGGCCAATATTTGTTGGCTAGTAGCGCGTCGACGGGGAAGGCCGCTTGCGCTCGGGAATAGGGATGGCGCCACGGTTCGAGCGCTAGAACCGCCGCGGTATGCGGGGCGTTTTTGAGCGGATTGTCATGGGCGTCCATGACACCGGTTTCGATGGCGCGAATCTCCCCGCGGATGTGAATCATGGCGTCACAAAAGCGATCTAACTCCGCCTTCGATTCGCTTTCGGTCGGCTCGATCATCAGTGTGCCGGGGACGGGGAAGGACATGGTTGGCGCGTGGAAGCCAAAGTCGATCAGACGTTTGGCGACATCTTCAACGGTGACGCCGGTGGCGTCTTTCAGCGGTCGCAAATCGATGATGCATTCATGGGCGACCATGCCATTACGATCGGTGTACAGTGTTGGAAAATGCGCCGCGAGGCGCTGCGCGATGTAGTTGGCGCCAAGAATTGCCACGCACGAGGCTTGCTGCAATCCCGCAGCGCCCATCAGGGCAATATAGGCGTAACTGATCGGCAGCACACCCGCGCTTCCCCATGGTGCGGCCGACACCGGGCCCACTGGGCTGAGCGCGTCGCCGATGACCGTCAGTGCCGGTAAAAAAGGCGCTAAATGCTGTCGTACCGCGATGGGTCCGACGCCAGGGCCACCACCGCCGTGGGGGATGCAAAACGTCTTGTGTAAATTGAGGTGACAAACGTCACCGCCGAACTTGCCTGGCATGGCGAGGCCAACCAGTGCGTTCATGTTGGCGCCGTCGATATAGACCTGACCGCCGTGGTGGTGAATGACCGCGCAAATTTCTTCAATCGCCGCTTCGAACACGCCGTGGGTCGAAGGATAGGTGATCATCAGTGCCGCCAGATTTGCGCTATGCCGTTGCGCATTGGCCTTGAGATCGGCGAGGTCAACATTACCGGCGTCATCGCAGGCGACCACCACAACATCGAGCTTGGCCATGTGCGCCGACGCTGGATTCGTGCCATGTGCAGAGCTCGGGATAAGGCAAATATTGCGATGGGCTTCGCCGCGTTGGGCATGAAAGGCGCGGATGGCGAGCAAGCCGGCGTATTCGCCCTGAGCACCCGAATTGGGTTGCAACGACACGGCGTCAAAACCGGTGATTGCGCACAGCATCGCTTCTAACTCGCCGATGAGTTGTTGGTAACCCTGGGCCTGATTCCGTGGCGCGAACGGATGAATGGCGCTGAAGGCCTCCCAAGTGATCGGCAGCATCTCGGTCGTGGCGTTTAACTTCATGGTGCAGGATCCGAGCGGAATCATGGCGCGATCAAGCGCGAGGTCTTTGTCCGCCAGGGAGTGCATGTAGCGCAATATTTCGGTCTCAGAACGATGCTTGTGGAAAACCGGATGCGACAGGTACTCCGTGGTGCGGCGTAGGGCTAGGGCGATTTGATCCGTTACGCTCGATTCGATTGCAGTCAGCTTGACGTCGAGCGTTTCGCTCGCCGCGAATATTTTCCACAGCGCCTCGACGTCCTCTCGCGTCGTGGTTTCGTCCAGTGAAACTCCTACCGTTGCGCCATCTACGTGTCGTAGATTGATTTTGTGAGTTAACGCGGTGGCATGAATCGTTGCAGTGCGTGATCCGGTCGCAACGAAAATCGTATCGAAGAAACTCTTGGTCTTAACCGCGCTATCCAACCCGCGTAGCCCTTCGGCAAGCACGGCGGTTAAGCGGTGAATGCGCTCGGCGATGGTCTTAAGACCCGCCGGGCCATGGTGCACGGCGTACATACTGACAACCACAGCGGGTAGTACCTGAGAGGTGCAAATGTTACTGGTCGCTTTCTCGCGACGGATATGTTGCTCACGGGTCTGGACGGCAAGACGATAGGCGGGGTTACCATGGCTATCGCGCGACACACCGACCAAGCGGCCCGGCATGGCGCGCACAAATGTCTGCCTAGTTGCCAGGAACGCGGCGTGGGGGCCGCCATAACCGAGCGGCATGCCAAAGCGCTGCGTGCTACCGACAACAATATCGGCATTGAATTCACCCGGCGGCGTGAGCAGGGTGAGGCTGAGTAAATCTGCGGCGATGGTGACGAGGGCCCCTGCGTCATGGGCGGCCGCAACGGTGTCGCGGTAATCGTAAATCTCGCCGTTCGAGGCAGGGTATTGCAGCAGCACGCCAAACACCCGTCGCTGGTGGAGATCGTGCCGGTGGTCGCCGACGATGATTTCCACGCCGGCGGCTTCAGCGCGGGTGCGCACCACGGCAATAGTCTGCGGATGACAATCTTGCGACACAAAAAATGTCCGACCGTCACCCTTGGTCAAGCGCAGGCACATCGCCATCGCTTCGGCGGCGGCAGTCGCTTCGTCGAGCAGTGAGGCGTTAGCGATTTCCATTGCCGTTAGGTCAGAGACCATGGTCTGAAAATTCAGCAACGCCTCCAGTCGGCCCTGGGAAATTTCCGCTTGGTAGGGTGTGTAAGCGGTATACCACGCAGGGTTTTCCAAAATGTTGCGTTGGATCACCGCTGGCGTATAGCAGTTGTAATAACCCATGCCGATCAGAGATTTCATCACTGTGTTTCGCGCGGCGATGGACTTCAGGTGATTCAGCACCTCGGGTTCGGTGCGGGGTCCGTTAAGCGCCAACGGCGCAGGTATTCGAATCCCCGCGGGTACAACCTTGTCTGCCAATTGATCCATTGAGTGCAGCCCAAGCGCCGCGAGCATGGCAGCCTGATCGGCGGCGCTTGGGCCGATGTGACGACGAATGAAGTCGTCGTTTTGTTCGAGATCAACGAGGGAGCGGCGGGAATCGGTCATACGTGTGCCTCGCAATGTGTCGGACTATTTTTTTACGAATGCGGCGTAAGCGGTTTCATCCAGGAGCGCATCCAACTCGCTGGCCGCGGTGATCTTGATCTTATAAAACCAACCTGCGCCCATGGGATCCGCATTCACTTTGCCCGGCTCCTCGGTCAGCGATGCGTTGACCTCCGTGACGGCGCCGCTGACCGGCGCTTTAAGATCGGCCGCGGCTTTAACCGATTCGATCACCGCGACTTCCGTGCCCTGCGAAAAATGTTTGCCGATCTCGGGCAATTCAACGTAGACCAAATCGCCTAGTTCTTCTTGGGCGAAGTCGGTAATTCCCACGATGCCGGTGTCGCCTTCGACGCGAATCCATTCATGGTCTTGGGTGAATTTGATTGTTGGCATTTGTTGGCCTCCAGAGTTTAGTTGCGAAAATAGCGATGTTGTATAAATGGAAGTTTAACGATTTGGCACGGGATCGATTTGCCGCGAACCGTGGCATGCAGTTGCGCGCCCAGGGTAGTCCAGGCCGTCTCGACATAACCCATGGCGATGGGCCCGTCGACGCTCGCGCCGAAGCCACCGCTGGTGATTTTACCGATGGTGGTTTGCGCTTCATTGAGCAAAACCGAACCCTCGCGCAGCGGCAGCGGACCTTGTGGACGGATGCCGACACGTCGACGCGACGCGCCATTTTTCATTTGTTCACTTATGACCGCGGCGCCGGGAAAACCATCCTGCCGTGATTTAGCTAACGCCCATGTCAAATTGGCCTCCACCGGCGTGGTGTTGAGGTCGATGTCGTGACCATACAGGCATAACCCGGCTTCCAGCCGCAACGAATCGCGCGCGCCTAGTCCAATCGGCGCGACTTCCGGCTGTTCCAGCAGCGCGCGCGCCAGCGTTTCGGCATGGCTATTCGGCGCCGAGATCTCAAAGCCGTCTTCGCCGGTGTAACCAGACCGGGTTATCAGGCATTGGACGCCGACCATAGCGGTGGACACGGACATCATGAAATTCAGGCGCGTTGCCGCCGGTGCGAGGCGCGCCATGACCTTCGCTGCTTCTGGGCCCTGCAATGCCAATAAAGCGAGATCGGTACGTTGTTCCACCGTGCAAGCAGGGAGCAAGTGCTGGCGCAGATAGGCAAAATCCTCGGCTTTGCGTGAGGCGTTAACGACAAGACAAAAGTGATCTGCCGTGCGGGTAATCATCAGATCGTCGAGAATGCCGCCGACCTGGTTCGTTAACAACCCATAGCGTTGCCGATCGACTTGAAGATTAGAGATATCCATCGGCATCAGCGATTCCAAGGCGCGGGCGGCAGCGCTTCCGCCGACGTGGATTTGGCCCATGTGCGATACGTCGAAAAGGCCGGCATGGGTTCGCGTTTGGACATGTTCCTTGAGAATGCCCGACGGATAATTTACCGGCATTGCATAGCCTGCGAAGGGAACCATTTTCGCGCCCAATTCCACATGCAGTCGATGGAGTGGCGTATGGGCTAGCGTGGGGCTGCCGGGTGAATCGCTGCTACTCATGCGCTGTCCTGTTGAAACGCGGTTAGCGATTGTACGAGAATCTTGACACTGTCAATTCTAGCCGAAAGAAAACCAAGTTTCGCAAGTTTGACCCACGTCAATAAGCCGTTCACGGCATGGGCGTATTGTTTCTTGGTACGACGATCTCAAAAATTGGAGCTAAACATGTATAAACGAATACTCGTGCCAACCGACGGATCCGATCTCTCTTTTGCCGCAATCCAAGCGGCAACGCGGCTAGCTAAGTCGCTGGGGGCGGAGATAGTGGCGATCAATGCCATGCCGAAGCTCAATCAATTCGTGTTTCCCGACTATGGCGCTTACGAGATGCTTTCCGAAGAAGCGTTCGAGAGAGAAACCGTCGCCGAAGCCCGCAGTATTCTTGCGGTTGCCGAGGAAGAGGCAGCTACATTGAACGTTGCTTGCCGCGCCGTCAGCAAACGCGATGTCGACCCCTTTCGGGCCATCATCGACGCGGCAAACGAATACCAGTGTGATCTTATCTTGATGGCATCCCACGGCCGCCGCGGTGTGACTGGATTGTTGCTCGGAAGTGAAACAACCAAGGTGCTGACGCACTGCCGCATTCCGGTGCTGGTCTATCGTTGAGGCTATTTTCACTGCAATCCAGTGCACGGATAGCGATAGTAGCGGGAGTTCAAATAGGCGCTGAGGTCTTCCATATCCTCGGCGTCCCAGAGTCCATCCAGTGTCTTGTTCCATCGCGCTACCCAACTGCGAATATCTTCATAGTTTTTTGCGACGCGGTTATTGCGCCCGTGAACGCTGACATCGTGATTCAATACAGCGTATTTCATACAGTGCTTTCCCGCGATTCGGATCATCGGCATTAGCGGGCGCCACGGAAAGCCACAGTATGAAGACGCTGGCGATGGACGTATGAATATACATTCGATCCGCTTTCTAAGAAGAAGGAAAACTAATAGCGGTAGAATTTCTGATTCAAATACCACACGACGTCATCGAGATCCTTCTGCGTCCAAGGCGACCCTGGGGAGATGGAGTCCCATAATTTCGCCATCGCGCGAATGCTTTCCAAGGATTGTGCTTTAGGCGGGCCTTTACCGTAAGGTGCGTCTTTGTGGCAGTCAAGACAACGCCCTTCGTATAACTCACGACCCAGCACTACATCTTGAGCCAGAATCGCAGTGGTGTTTAGGCCCGTCCAGAGAAGCGCAATAAAGACGGGAATTTTCTTGGTCATCTTAATCCCCCTCGCCATCAATCAAAAAGATATGGCAAGGCTAGCCGGCACACGGTTCGCACGCTTGATCTGCATCAAACTTCATGCGATGAGCAAGCCGACGGGATCAACGATGACTGCCCGCGCATTTATTCGCGGATATCACCTGCGGGCAAGAAGAAGGTAAAGCAGTCACGCTTCGAAGTCCCGTTCGAGGTAACCGAGCGTGTCGCACACGCCTTCGTCCAACTACGCGTTAGCCTGCGCCTTTCGCCACGCTGACGGTGGCATGCCAACCATGCGCTTGAATGCGCGGGAAAAAGCCGCTTCAGAATCGTATCCGACGTCGAGCGCGATTGTCGCCACGTTGCGATTCGATTCGCGCAACAGCCGGGCGCCGACCTGCATACGCCAACTGGCGAGATACTGCATCGGCGCCTGACCGAGATACTGAACGAATCGATCATGCAGCGCCGAGCGCGATAGTCCCACTTCGCGACTGAGGTCGTCGATCGTCCAGGCATGCTCCGGCCGTTCGTGCATGAGTGCCAGTGTCTTGCCGACAAAGCGGTCGCGTAGTCCCGCCAGCCATCCCGTTGCATCTTCCGGCAAACCATCGAGATAACGGCGCGCGGCATCCACAAACATCATTTCCGATAACTTCTCCAATACCGCATCGGCGCCTGGGCGTTTCTCGTTGGATTCGACAACGGCTTGATCGATCACGCGACCGACCCAGTTGCCCGCGCTCGACGCCGGCAAATGCAGAACCCGTGGCAGCGCTGAGACGAGCGGATTAAACGGTCGCAGGTCGCAACCCAAAAATCCGCACACCAGGATCGCGTCGGCATCCTTGACTGGCATCAAACCGCCCGGTTCTCGGACCCCGTGATGAAAAGAGATCGGCAGCGGTTTCGGATCGTTGCGCTTGGAGAAAACCCAATCCGCGTCAACGCGGTGCGGTTCCAAACCCGGCGCACTCGAAATAACGTGGTGATCGCCTTGCGGAAACATCACGATATCGCCGGCGGCCAGTTTCACCGGCGGCAGTCCCGACACGGCGGCCCAGCCATTTCCCTTCGCGATCATGTGGTACTCCATCACGTGGTCGCAGCCGGGCATTACCGCCTCGGCGATATCCGCAGCAGCCAAACCCTCAGCAGACCACTCGTGGCCACGAAAGCTCACGTAGTAAAACACCGCGCCGCGCAAACGCACGCTGCGCAACAAGTCGGAAAGCGTATCCCTGCTCATGAACTGACTCCAACTTCGGACAGACGATCAAGAAATCCGGACGCCTGATCAAGTCGTTGATTAATTACGGATTTGCAAGCAAGTTTGCCCGACGTTGGGTGAAGCGTCAATCCGGTTTTGGAAGAAAAATGGCCTGACTGACAAGCAGGACATTTTTCAACCACGAGCAGGAGAATTCACATGAATCAGGTAGCGAATGTATGTCCCCCGGTTGTGGCGGCAAATCCGTCGAACAATTCAAATGTTGATTTCGAGGCCATCAAACAACGCCAGCAAGCAACATGGGCCAGCGGCGATTTCGCCATCGTCGGTACGACGTTGCAGATTGTCGGTGAGTCTCTCGCGGAGGCGGCCAACGTGTGCGCCGATGAACGCGTGTTGGATGTGGCTGCCGGCAACGGCAATGCGACCTTGGCCGCTGCGCGTCGTTTCGCGCGCGTGACTTCGACGGATTACGTGCCGCATTTGCTAGACAAGGGCGCCGCGCGCGCCACGGCCGAGGGGCTGGATGTCACGTTTGAGGTGGCCGACGCCGAGGCGTTACCGTTCGCCGACGAATCATTCGATGTCGCACTGTCGACTTTTGGCGCGATGTTCACGCCCGAGCATCGCAAGGCGGCGAGGGAACTCACGCGCGTCGTGCGAAGCGGCGGCCGCATCGGCATGGCGAATTGGACACCCGAGGGTTTTATCGGCCAGTTGTTCCGCCTGATTGGCAGCTTCGTTGCGCCACCGGTCGGCCTGCAATCCCCGGCGCTGTGGGGTACAGAACCGCATATCGTTGAATTATTCGGGCCGCAGGCATTCGACATTCGCTGCGAACGGCGAATCTTCAATTTTCGTTATCGCTCGGCCGCGCATTGGATCGACGTCTTCCGCAACTTCTATGGACCCACACACAAGGCATTCGCCGCGCTCGGCGCCGATCAACAAAAGAGCCTAACAAACGATCTCACCGCTCAGTTGGAACGATTGAATGTAGGTGGTCGTAACACCTTGGTTGTACCAAGCGAATACCTCGAAGTTGTGATCACGAAGAAGTAACCCTACTTGTCCAAATTCACCTTTAATGGGTCCTTCATGTTTAGCGTCTTCAAAGGCATCACCGTTGTCGT
Source organism: Pseudomonadota bacterium (assembly GCA_031371465.1). Taxonomy (GTDB): domain Bacteria; phylum Pseudomonadota; class Gammaproteobacteria; order Burkholderiales; family JALYOK01; genus JALYOK01. Next base: position 2,705 of record JANMJR010000223.1, on the reverse strand, counting down.
TTGTACCTTTGCGCTTAACAGCGCGCTGGCCGATCAACGTGCGCAGTCGGCCATGAACCAAAACGGCAGCGACGCAGTAATCTCGCGGATGCGCCACAGCTGGAAAAACGTTGGCGTCAAGCCCGTCGCGGCGCCGACGCGAAAACCAGTGGGTGCTCGTTCCAAAGGCAAAGTGCGTTCACTGTTTACCCAAGCAAAATCGGCGTTTGGCCGTTGATCGATCGTGCATTTTTCTGGTTTTTTCTTTTTTGGTGTCGCAGAAAATTGAGAATTCGCTTCACGGAAGCAAGACGCCGTAGCAGGTTGTAAGAGTTTTTAGCGTTAACCCCGGCGCGAATGAACGCGCGCCAGGGTTTTGTGTGGTCGATCTGAAAACAACGTGCCTGACGCAACTCCCCGGCGCCCCGCTGCGCTTTCGCTGAGCGCCGCACCAGTCGGCAAAGGCCGGCGCTGAAATTGCGCCCGCCGTTAGTTTGGGCGTCAATGTTCAGACGCGGTTGACGAAGTTTGATCAAGATCAACCCCCGACGTGAGGTAACGGGCAGAATGGATCGCTAAATAACGCGAACGATGTTGCCACCGCAACCACCAACAGGATTGGATCCCGATAATGACCCAGCAAACAAGGCACGGCCCACGACCTGACATAGTGAAAGAATTCGAACGCCGCTTGCGAACCTGGCGCGCCCAACTTGCGGTTGACGTGCGTAGCGATCTTGCAGAATCGGCGCATCAAAGTTATTCGGAGGTCGTCGGCGAAGTACGTGATGCCGCAGACGAGTCCAATGCGGAGCTCCTGACCCATAGCGAACGCATGGAGTTATCGCGGCATTCAAATGCATTGAACGATGTCGATGCCGCGTTGCAACACCTTAGCGACGGCAGTTTTGGCGTCTGCTCCAATTGCGGCAGCGAGATCCCTATCGCGCGCCTGCGCGCCTATCCTATCGCTATGCGCTGCGTTGATTGCCAATCGCGCTTTGAAAAACAGCATCCGAGCAACGTCGGATCGTCAATATAGCCGGAAAGTCTACCCGGCCTCTGGGTGCTGGTGCTTGACGTTGCAGAGAGCTGACCGTCAGAATGACACACATGGGGCTGTCATGGAATGGGCCGGACATGATCATCGGCGTGGTGGTGTTTCTGCTGACGTTTTTTGGCACGATTGCCGTCGTGGCGTTCGTTGTGGTGCGCCTGCCACCGGACTATTTCGAGCCGCGCGTCGCACGGCCATTCATGGCTGACTGGGCCTGGCCGATGCGCTGGATCGGATTGCTTGCAAAAAACGCGCTGGGCGTTTTGGTCATCGCAGTCGGGGTCATCCTATCGCTGCCCGGGATGCCTGGGCAGGGGATTCTTATGATGCTGCTCGGCTTAATGCTTTTGGATGTTCCCGGTAAACGCGCGATCATTCTTCGCATTGCACGAATTCCGCGGGTTATCGCCACGATCAACAAGCTACGCGCCCGTTACGGAAAGGCGCCGCTCAATGTTGGCTAAGGCCAGTAGTGGCCACTAAGCCACCTTAACCTGCGCCGCGAGATAAACATCTTGAATCGCATGTAACAGCGCGACGCCTTCTTGCAGCGGTATCTGAAACGCTTTGCGACCGGAGATGAGCCCCATTCCACCGGCGCGCTTGTTGATGACGGCGGTGCGCACCGCATCGTGCAAATCGTTCGTGCCCGATTCACCGCCGGAGTTGATCATGTCGGCTTGTCCCATAAAGCAATTCGCCACTTGATAGCGCACCAAGTCGATGGGGTGCGCGCTGGTCAGATCGCTATAGACTTTCGGATGGGTCTTGCCGAACTTCAGCGCGTTATAGCCGCCGTTATTCACCGCCATCTTTTGCTTGACGATATCCGCGTTGAGGGTTGCTGCGAGGTGATTGGCTTGGCCCGACAGATCGGCGCTCGCGTGATAATCGACGCCCTCGTGGTTGAAGGCGGCGTTGCGCGTGTAGGCCCACAGGATGCACGTCAGGCCTAATTCGTGGGCTTGGGCGAAAGCTTGCGAGACTTCCCAAATCTGTCCGCGATTCCGCCGAACCGAAGTACACGGTCGCGCCAACCGCGACCGCGCCCATATTGGACGCTTGTTTGACGTTTGCGAACAGTGTTTGATCGTGGGTGTTGGGGTAGCTCAAAAATTCGTTGTGGTTGAATTTCATAATGAAAGGAATTTTGCGGGCGTAACGGCGCGCCACGGAACCCATCACCCCCAAGGTCGAGGCGACTGCGTTGCAACCGCCTTCGATGGCGAGTTTGCAAATGTTTTCCGGACCGAACATAACCGGATTCGGCGCGAACGAGGCGCCGGCGGAATGTTCTATCCCTTGATCGACCGGCAAGATGGGAGATAGCCTGTCCTGCTCAAGCGCCCGACGTTGAACAATGCGCCCAGGTTGCGCAGCGTCGCGGGATGGCGATCCGAGTCGGCGACGACGCGATCGATAAAATTCGGACCGGGAAGATGCAAGCGGTCGCGCGGAATGCCTTTGCAAGTGTAGGATAAAAGGTGCTCAGCTTCAGCGCCGAGAAGCGCCGTGATGTCGCTCATGTTTTCTTATATGGACACCTCCCGGTTTGCAAGGATGATGTGATGTGATGTCTCGACGAGGAAACGGCTGCAGACTTAATATCCGGCCTTGTTGTGCAAGCCGAAGCCTGCGGGCCCTGATGGAATTCGCCAAGAACGTCCTC
>JANMJR010000181.1:0-6466 GCA_031371465.1 Pseudomonadota bacterium | reverse complement strand
CCTAGCCGGTATTAGGCGGCTAGGGCGTAGTTGTCGTCGTTGGCGACTATTGCGTTTCCAGTTGGATTTACGAGGTGGCTGGTCCTCGGTATGCCCCACGCTGCTTTGCAACCCACGTCGAAACCAGGTCGCCCCCATGATTGGTTCAGCAGAATCGACATTGTACCGCACTGGCGGTTTTTCAATGGCATTGCCAGCAGGCCCACGGATATTGGATCGTGACAACGCATGTGCCAGGCGCCGCTTTGGTACTGGCTTCTGGCGTTGCTATTTAGGGCGCCGGGCGGTCTGGCGCGCCTCAAGCGATTGATGGCCCGAGGCCAGCCACTGCGACAGGCCGGATTGCGAGCGAAAGCCAAAGGTAAATTTAAGGCCAAGACCGAGGGGCTGGCCTGGGCCATTCGAACCATCCGCATCCCCTCGCCAAGAATTTACTCGATCAGCAATTTCAAGCGGAACGGCCCAACCAGGTCTGGTTATCGGATCTGCCGTACATCGTACGCAGGAGGGTTGGCTGTATCTCGCAGCCGTGTTGGAATGGCTTTTGCTGAATGTGGAGGGAATGTAGGGCTGCAATTACGCGACCCGCGAAGAAGCCACACGCGCCATCCTAACTTACATCGAAGTATTCTACAATTGCGAGCGGCGACATTCATCAATCGACTACCTGTCGCCATGGCAATTCGAGAAACAGTTCTATGAACAACAGAACTTGAACCAAAATAATTCAGTCAGGCAATCAACGAAAACTTGACAAGATGGCTACGCACTGACACTAGCGATTCCATAAATAACTGGCAACGAAAATTCCCACCATCAAAAACGCGATGCCGAGTTTTACAGCCACGCCGATGACGATGCCCAGCCATGTGGCAAGGCCGACTTTGCCCGCTTGAATCGTATCTTGCCTGGCGATGAATTCGCCGGCCGCCGCGCCGACGAATGGGCCGAAGATGAGGCCGACGAATCCAAAAAATAATCCGAGTAGGGTGCCGACCGTCGCGCCGATGAGCGCCAGCCTGCTGGCGCCGACGCGTTTTGCGCCGAAGATCGCCGCGACATAATCGACCGCAATCGCCAGCAGCGCAAGAACGCCGAGAATGACCAGCATGACAACGCCGACTTTGTTGAAGCCATCTTGGTAGGCAATCAACAATAGGCCGCCGAAGATGAGCGGCACGCCGGGTAGGGCTGGCAGCACAGTGCCGACCAGGCCGATCACCACCAAAAAAATCGCCAGAACGGTGAGTGCTAGTTCCATCGCTGAAACGAAAAACCCCGCGCGCCCGCGGGGCTTATTTGCGAATGCGTTGTTAAACGGCTAATTACCTTTTACGCCGCGAATTGCCACTTCGACGCGGCGGTTGGGCTCAAGACACGCAACCAACGCCGGCGTTTTCTTCGTGCCTTTGCATTGCTTGACGGGCTGGCTCGAGCCTTTGCCCATGCTCTTAATGACCGAACCATCGACGCCATTTTTGATGAGGTATTTTTTCACGGTAAGCGCACGGCGTTCCGACAACGCTTGATTCGCCACTTTTTTGCCAAGCCGATCCGCATGGCCGATGATGGTGATGCTTTCCACGCTCTCGCGCTTGTAGGCCGCGAGTTGCGCGGCGAGGCTATCCAATTTGCTGATGCCTTCGGGCAGGATGCTGCCTTCGTCGGATTTGCCGAAACGGAAGAGGGCGTCGCCGTGCAACGAAATTTTTTCGTAGCTTGGGGCGATGGCCGGCGTGCCCTTACTCGGCAGCACTTCGGCGGTTGCCTGGCCGGCCGCGGCGGTGCTGCTATCTTGTACGATACCCGGTGCGCCACTGCCGTTTTCGCTCATTGGCGCCGGTTTTGCCGCGGCGGGCGCCGGCATGGGTTCAGGGGCCGGCTTTGCCATTTCTTCGGCATGGGTCGCGGGTTTTAGGCCTTGCTTGTCACAATCGCTGGATAGATTGCTATCTCCGAGCGTTGCGCCGACGTTGACGCAATCGCCATAGCCACTGGTGACCGTTTTGCCGGATGCATCCTGGACGTGGGAATGGGCCCGGCCATCGTGCGAGGCCACTCGTATGGGCTCCTTCGTGGGCGCGTCCATGGGCGCAGAGTCAGCTTGCGCAACTTTCCCCGGTTGCGCGTCTTCACCCCACGGATTGATACTCTTAAGCCACGAACACCCCGACACGCCCAACGCTAATATGAAGGCGGCACTCGCCCGTTGAATAGTTTTTTTGTTCACGCAGTTCTCCTATGCCCAAAGCTCATCAATAATGCTGGCGATTATAACAAGTTACCTTGGCGTTTTTCAAAACCGATCAGGTGCTTGCGCAAAAACGAGCAGTGATGAAGTGGAAATAGAATACCGGCGCACCTCGCCAGAAGATTGCCTAGTGATAGCGCACTCTGGGACAATACGGTCTCATCAATCCTTTAAACCCAACGGAGTAAACCGCAATGACAATCAAAGTCGGAGATCAACTGCCGGAAGGCACGTTGCAAGAATTTATCGAAGTCGAAGGTAATGGCTGTAGTCTGGGTCCCAATACGTTCAAGGTCGAAGAAATCACGCGCGGCAAGAAAATTGCGATTTTCGGATTGCCCGGCGCGTTCACGCCGACCTGCTCAGCCAAGCATGTGCCCGGATACAAGGACAATTATGAGCAGCTGCGCGCTAAAGGCGTGGACGAGATTTGGTGTATTTCCGTCAATGATCCGTTTGTCATGGGCGCCTGGGGCCGTGATCAACAGACCGACGGCAAAATCCGCATGATGGCGGACGGTAGCGCCGACTATACGAAAAAACTCGGCCTCGAGTTGGATCTGATCGGGCGTGGTTTTGGATTGCGCTCGACCCGCTATTCGATGCTGGTCGATAACGGGATCGTTAAGGCGTTGAATGTCGAGGCGGCGGGAAAATTTGAAGTTTCCGATGCCGATACGATGTTGAAAGCACTCTGACCAGCGCAACACGCTGTCGCCTTCCTTCCGTCGTTCGGAGGAAGGTGATCTTCGCCCACCATTGATTTTCAACGAACGGCTAGAGGCGAAAAAAAAGCGGTGATTTCTCACCGCTTTTTTTGATGCGATCGACCGACTAAGTTTTTCTGCGCATCCACGCCATGCCCAGCAGACCTAAGCCAAGCAAGAGCATTGGGGCCGGTTCCGGCGTTTCATTGGGTGGGCCACCACCATCACCACCGGGGCCACTTTGCGCGTCATGAGAGAACGGCGCGAATTGGGTGATTTCCAAATTTCCGGGAACACAGGTGGAGTTGCTAGGACTGTAACTTCGTTTGCTGTTGCACTTAATCTCTTTGGTGTTGTACAAGTCAAAGTGGATCGCATAATCTTTATCCAGATTCGTAACATCAATATCAAATTTCTTGAAATACATGCCGGATCCCCCCTGCGGCCCAAAGGAAGGGTGATCGGCGGTATTGAAAACCCCCGACTGGTTTAAGGCGCTAAAGGAAAACGTGGTTTCGGCAAAATAGGTCGGGAAAATGCTATGGCTTGCAAGGTCATGAGAGTCGCCCCCGTTGGTTGTTTCCACCGTTGCATCTGCAGGGGGTATACCGTAGGTCATCCCGGAGGTCACGTCGATAATGTTGCCGTCGACGGTAAAGGAGCCTAGGCTTGCCGGCGTATTGATCTGGGGCGTAACCGCCATTGACAGCCCATAAATATCATTGATTGGGTTTCCCGAATCGGCGATCAAATAGGCGTAGAGGCTAAACGAATTGCTCGATGCGATGATGGTCTGAGTCGCCCCATCATAGGTACCCCCAGTGATTCCCAGTTGTAACGTGGGGACAGCAGTGGCGAAAGTTGACAGTCCAATCAATGCTGCGCCAAATACAGCAGACTTCGCCTGCGTAAAATTCCTCATAAATCCAGCCCTCTCAATATATTAATCAAACTGCTCTGTATTATTCGGCGCCCGTCGGATTTCTAATTATTTCCTGGCCCTTGGTTTTTGGGCTGCTGGGTGTTTTTTTGGTTTCGCTTCATAAATACCCGCCTCCAATAATAAAGCAATTATCATGCCTAACTAATAACTATATGAATTAATGGATAATTAATCTTTATCGCAAGTTGAAGTGTAAGATTTTTCGACAACGCGGCTAACCACTGTGCGAAAAACGCGGAGGGCTTAGGTTGAATTTAAACCATGCCTTCGAGACGACCGCGGGTATTGGCTGGCTATTGACGACTGCCCTGCCAAGATCGAGACTAGGCGTGCCTTCCATCCAGCCGTCCGCGCTATATTTTTCACCAAGGGCTAGGCGTTATCAGGTAACGGCAGCGCGGTTTGATATTTGACCTGCTTCAGCGCAAAACTCGACTTAATGCTGGCAATTCCCGGGATCTTGGTGAGATGATCGAGCATAAAGCGCTCAAATGCCGGTAAGTCCGGCATGACGACTCGCAGCAGGTAGTCCGCATCGCCCGTCATGAGATAACATTCCATGACCTCCGGACGATCGCGAATCGACAGCTCGAAATTTGCCAAGGATTGTTCAATTTGTTTCTCCAGCGTCACCTGAATGAACACACTCACCCTCAATCCGACCTTGTGCGGATCGAGCAAGGTCACGTAGCGACGAATCAGGCCGGACTCCTCCAGCTTTTTGACCCGTTGCAAACACGGTGAGGATGACAAAAACACTGCTCGCGCAAGCTCGACATTGGTGATCCGGGCGTTGTCCTGCAATTGGGATAATATTTTCCAGTCCGTTGCGTCCATGGAGACATTCGGCATTTTATCGGGCTCTAGTTACAAAAAACAAAATATTATGCTAAATCCAGGTTGCATGCCGATGGATTGCGAAACTTTGTATCTACAAAAGAAGTATAAAATTCAAGCATTCTTAAATTTCGCTCCGCTAAAATGACCAACCTCTCCGAACTCGCCCTATCCGCCTTTTGGCGCGTGCTCCCGAAAGATTCCGATCCCGCTGAAACCCGCGAGTGGTTGGAGGCTTTTGAAGCCATCATCAAAACCGAAGGCGCCGAGCGGGCGACTTTTATCCTGCGCAAACTGATCGACCAAGCCCGCGCCAGCCGTGTGCCGCTGCCGCCGGTGATGAATACGCCGTACTGCAACACCATTTCGCTGGCCGATCAACCGCCGTATCCGGGTAATCTGGAAGTGGAATCTCGTCTTTCCGCGCTGGTGCGATGGAATGCGCTCGCCATGGTGGTGCGCGCGAATAAGGCCCATCCGGAATTGGGTGGCCATATCGCGACCTATGCCTCGTCGGCGGATTTATTCGAGGTCGGCTTCAATCACTTTTTCCGCGCCGGGCAAAGCGGTGACTTGGTCTCTTTTCAAGCCCACTCAGCCCCCGGCGTGTACGCGCGAGCTTACTTAGAAGGCCGTTTGACGGAAGAAAACCTGGATAATTTCCGCCGCGAAACCGGCGGCAAGGGGCTGTCTTCCTATTGCCACCCCTATTTGATGCCGGACTTCTGGCAGTTTCCCACGGCTTCCATGGGTTTGGGCGCGCTGGCTGCGATTTATCAAGCACGCTTCATGCGTTACCTGGAAAATCGCGGCATCCTGAAAACATCCGGACGCAAGGTGTGGTGCTTCATCGGTGACGGCGAGATGGATGAACCGGAGGCGCTCGCCGGTTTGTCTCTCGCCGCGCGCGAAGGCTTGGATAATCTCGTCTTCGTGGTGAATTGTAATTTACAGCGCTTGGATGGTCCGGTTCGCGGCAACGGTTCAGTCGTGCAGGAGTTGGAAGGCCTATTTTCGGGCGCCGGATGGAACGTGTTAAAGGTCATGTGGGGTTCGGACTGGGATCCGCTGTTCGCGCGTGATACAGAAAACGTGATCTTGAAACGCTTGCACGAAACCGTCGACGGCGAATTCCAAAAATACGCCGCCACCGATGGCCGTTTCAATCGCGAAAATTTCTTCAACAAATATCCCGAACTGCAAGCGCTGGTCGCCCACATGACCGACGCAGACATCGATCGCCTGCGCCGTGGTGGCCACGATTCGGTGAAGATTTACGCCGCGTATCACGCCGCGGTTTCGCACGTCGGTCAACCCACCGTGATCCTCGCGCAAACGAAAAAAGGCTATGGCATGGGACAGTGGGGTCAAGGCAAAATGGTGTCGCATCAACAAAAGAAACTCGACGACGAGGCATTGCTCGCATTCCGCGATCGCTTCTCCCTGCCGCTGTCCGATGACGATGTCATCAACATGCGTTTCAATCTGCCGGGACCCGACGCGCCGGAAATAAAGTATTTGCATCAACGTCGCCAAGCCCTTGGTGGCTATGTGCCGTCGCGCACCACCGAAGCGCAGAAGCTCACCTTGCCGCCCTTGTCGGCGTTTGCAAAATACTTCAACGCCAACGATCGCGAGCAATCGACGACGATGGTGTTCGTCACCATGTTGTCGCAATTGCTGCGCGATCCCGCGCTCGGTAAGCATATCGTGCCGATTGTCGCCGAC
>JANMJR010000154.1:0-3391 GCA_031371465.1 Pseudomonadota bacterium | reverse complement strand
GGCCTTCGAGTTGAGGTCGACGAGGGGGCCTGGCTCGAAGCGGCTGGCCGGATAGGCAAACGGAACGGCGCTCATGTGCTCTCTCCTGTTACGGACAGTTTACGCTCCGCTTCAGGAGAGTGCAAGAACGACCAGATCGCCACCTATCGGCTGCCCTTCACCTGCATTATTTCCGGTCGGTCAAACCAGCTTTCTTTAAGCCGTCGGCAAATCCTTTGATCTGCCAGTCCGCCCAATGAAAAACTTTGAGTTCTTTTTCTAAAGTCTGGACGGTAAATCCCGGATAGACTCGCTGTAATTCGACCAACGCGGCTTGGGCCTGGGCCATACGACCAAGCTGGGCGTAGGTCGCTGCGAGACAAGCATGAATCCAGAAGGCTTCCGGGTCATGAATCTTCTCCGCCCAAGCGATGGCTTCCTGATATTCTTGCCGCCAATAATGATAATTCCAAAAAATATAGTAATACCAAGTGGGGTGATGGGGGTTCAATGCCATTGCTTTTCTTGTCAAGGCGACACTGCGCTCGGGATCGCCGGCGATGCCGATCCGATGTGCCAATTCGGCGATTACGCTGATGTCGCTCGGCGCCAGGGCCAGCGCCTGCTCGGCGTGCGTTCTGAATTGCTCGAATTCACCCCTAAAGAAGTGTGCCTGCGCAAGCTCCGAACGTGCAAACGCGTAATTGGGCTCGAGTTGCACCGCGCGCTTCGCTGCCTGAAATTCACGCTCCAACGGGTCACCCTCGCGCTTGTTCCAACCAAACCAGTATTCGAGGCGGTAGATATAAGCTAGCCAAGCCCATCCCGCAGCCCAACCCGGTTCCTGCTTCAAGCTTTGTTCCAGGCAGCCCAAAACCTCACCATGTGTGGAAGGAGATGTATTGTCCGCGTTCATGTCGTAGGCGCGGAGCAAACAGTCATAAGACTCCAGTCGGCCCGGCGGACGTCGCTTGGATTTGCCGAGCTCCCATTTAAAGATTTGACCTGTGTTATCGGCAATGGTAGCGGCTACCGTGCGGGCAATTTCGTCCTGCAGGTCAAATATATCGCTCGCGGTTATATTTCGTTCATAGTTCGTCGCCCACACATGACCTCCAGACGCAGCCTCCACCAACTGTGCCGTCACCCGAATTTTCTGGGCGGCCTTACGCACACTTCCTTCCAACAAGTAATCCACACCGAGGTCGGTCGCGACTTTACGAACGTCGACCGCATGGCCTTTGAACTGGAACGATGAGGTCCTCGCTAGGACGAAGAGGTCTCGGTAATTAGTGAGTGCGGTGATGATCTCCTCGGTGATGCCGTCCGCGAAGTACTCTTCCTTTGGATCGCCGCTGAGATTGGTAAACGGCAGCACCGCGATCGACGGGCCTTTGGGCAGGGCCAGGATCGGATCCTCTCGTTGGAACTCAATCGGAAGGAATCGCCAAGCGAGTGCTGCGGTGACGATCAAGACCGCCAGCCCGGCAAATACAAAACTTCGCTTGCGAGTCGAGCCTAAGCGTTTCAACAGCAAGAAGCGGGAACGCTGCCAGGATAACGCCTGCTGCGCTTCAGTCACGCGATAAGCGCGCACCGGCTTGTCGATGTTTTTCACTGTGTGCTCACCGCGGTACTCGTAGCTCAACGGCAGCATGGTGCCAATGGTATCGACGACAGAACCTGAGACGCAGATTCCGCCGGGCTCAGCCAAGCTCTCCAAGCGGGCCGCAACATTCACGCCGTTGCCATACACCTCCCCGCGATCGACGATTACCTCGCCGAGATTCACCCCGATGCGAAACTGCACGCGCTTGGCTTCCGGCAACGCTTCGTTGCGCTGTTTGAATTCGCCTTGGATAGCGACCGCGCAGGTCAGGGCATCGGAAACCGTGGCAAAATCGGCGAGCACCGCATCGCCCGCGTAATGCTTGACCGCGCCGTGGTGCGCTTCAATAGCAGCGGCAAACGCATCGAGATAAGCGCTCAGAACGCGGTGGGTGCCGTCTTCGTCTTCGCCAGTCAAGCGGCTGTAGCCCGCCACATCGGCATACAGGATCGCCGCCAGCTTGTGCTGCAGCGGTTGCGACTCGGTGGATGAGCGGTCGGTGGGGCGATTCACGATGGTTCCCTCCTTGCGGCCTGCAATCGAAAGCGGCAAGTCACTCCTGCCCTCGAATTTGCTTTCCTATCATAACGCCGCGGCTCGTAAAACGGGAATCGATCTGCAAACACGTTCGCGTCGACGGTGCTGTCGTAGCGCACGCCCGAACGACGCGGAAATGCTGATCAACCGCGCTTCAGCGGCCAGCGCGGATCGAATTCGAAAGGGAAGGATTCTGCAATGGTGATCTCGTGGGCTCGCGGGTGCGCGAGGCTGATGAGGGCGTTCTTCGCCTGCGGAAGCGCGGCGCACGGCATGATTAACACGAGGCCTCGCCCACTTTTCAGGAAAGCATCTCCATACGCGCGGGCGGCATCTGGACGTTCCCAGTCTGCCCATCCCTTGGGGAGCTCGTCAAGCGCAGGCTCAATGATCTCGGCGCCTTCAGGAACCACGAGCTTCAAAAGCCTGTAGCCACCAGTCGGGACCAGCGCCGCATCGAAGGTAGTAAGTGCTTCAAGGACCGTAGTAGCTGGATCAAGCGACGCATACACTGCCTTCGTCCCACGGCTGTTCCACCGACCGCCCCGAAGGGCTGCGCCCTCGCCGCTCAGCGCTTCCTTAGCGTGTCGCGTCGCGCTGAGGCGCCAGAGGATCACACATAGACTCCGTGCTCGATCGCGGTCAACACGTCTTCGACACGGGCGGCGCCGGTTTCGGTCGTCATCTTTTCGAACGGTGTTTTGCCGGCGAGCGCGACCAAGGGCTGGTGGAGCCAGCGAACCGCCTTTGCGCGCTCGCCGAACACCTCTTCAGCTTTCGCCGCGATCCGTGCGATACGGGCCAGGCGGTCGCTCATCACCACGTCGAGCTTTCGCTTCTTGGCAAGGTTGGTGAAGTTTCGCGCAGAAATGCCAACGACCTGTACAAAACGCGCCACCGGCATATCTAGCGCCGCTTGCAGCGCTCGCAGAGAACCCGCGGGTAGACCCTCTTCCACAAGCGACGCAAGGTCGCTCATGGACTGCATCTTGCGCCGCTGCGCCGGTGGAATCGCCAGCAACTCAAGCATCGTATTGACGGTAGCGGACATTGAATCTCCTATACGGCAATAATACCGAGATGATACAGCAGTTTTGCCGGCTATCGGTGCTTGGCCGACCGTTGGTCGAGTTGGATCTTTGGGGTAGGCGTTCCTGCCCAGGAAAACCGGTAGCGCTCCCCTAGCCGAACGTTCCCGACAATGGCTGGCCTGAAGCACGCGAGATTGGCGCCGCGCGAGCGTCGCACGCTCGGGTAGATCACGCC
>JANMJR010000149.1:0-4890 GCA_031371465.1 Pseudomonadota bacterium | reverse complement strand
CAGTCCACGCCGGGCACGGGCGGCACCACCTCAACCGGTGGCGGCTTGGTATTCTTCGGCGACCCAGAAGGCATGTTCAATGCTGTCAAGGACGACACCGGCGAATTGCTCTGGAGCTTCAACGTCGGTACCGGCATCTACGGTAATAGCACAACTTACACCTCCAACGGCAAACAGTTCGTGTCCGTTGTGTACGGTGCAGGCGGTGGCGGTATCTGGCCGTTGCACTTCGGCGAGTGGTACAAAAAGCAATCCAAAGGCGGTGGCTTAATGGTCTTTGGTTTAATGGAATAAGTAGTCCCATTAGCGGTAATTGCGTTATTAAGGGGGAGGGTCTTGTACCCTCCCCTTTTTAATGGTGTTGAAATAAAGGAATCTCGTGTTCATTCAAACAAAATCAGCTATCACCCTCGCCCTGGTGCTCGCCTTCACTGCAGCGCCCCTAACGACCCACGCACAAGATCGCAACGACCCGTTGTTTCAGAGCGGTGCGCGCGAACTCGGCGCGTCAGGCGAAGACCAGGAACTGAAAAAGCAAGGCCTCGATGCACTGGCCCGCGCCAAACAAACGGGCAAGCTCACCGCGTGCACGGACGGCGCGACCTATCCGTATGCAACCTCCGACGGCGAACCACCCGGATTTGATATTGAGATTTTCCGCGCGATCGCAGCCAAAGCGGGGCTCAGGCCGCATATATTCTGGGCCGACACGGGATCCCGCGGCGGTTTGGGCAAAGCCCTGCGCAATTCGATTGACAAAGGCGTTTGCGACTTTTTCATGGGCCTTGCCTACGGCGATGACGAAGAAATCAAAGACCATAAGCTCGCGCTAACCAAACCCTATCTGGGTATGGGCTATGTATTAATCGTGCAAGGCAAAGCCGCTGGTGTAAAGACACTAGAAGAAGCGAAAAAGAATAAAATTAAAATCGGCGTCTCGATGTCAACCCCGCTGGACGACTACCTGTTTACTAACGGCTACGATCGTTCGGTGTATTTGCAGAATCGCCGCATCATGGAAGCGATGAACAAAGGCGAGATCGATGCGGGCATGGTGTGGTCGACGGCGCTGGGCGAAGCGAAGAAAGAGTTCCCCAATGCCAAGTTTAAGCTCGCTGACGGTTTCGTCCCGAAAGAAGGGTTACGTTTTAACGCGGCATGGGCGGTGAAGGCAAAAGATGCCTCAATGAAACAATTTTTGGAAGAATCATTCGAAGCGTTGCTCAAGTCTGGCGAGATAAAGAAAATCGTCGAAAGCTATGGCATACCTTTTTATCAACCATTCCCATAAGAAAGGACCCTGGGCATGAATCTCGCTACTGGTAAATTTTCTTTGCAACATGTCATAACGGCGCTGCTACTTTGCTTGGCCGTGCTGGCCCTAGCCAGTGCGCCACAAGCGCGCGCCGAAGGCGATGACGATCGGCACGGCATGGTTAACGATCTTGACCTGCCGACCAGCCCGGAGCAACTGCAAAACGGCAAGGACCGCTACCAAGCGCGCTGTTCCTATTGCCACCGGCCCGATGGCCGCGGCGGCAGTAGCGGCGTCAGCCTGGCGTCGCAGAAATATAAATGGGGCAGCAAAGCCTCTGACATTTATTCGACCATTTCCGCTGGTCGCCGCGGCACCAAAATGGGCGCCTTCGGCAATCCGGAAACCGGGTTAACGACCGATGAGATCTTTAACATCATCGCCTATATCCGCACTCTGCAAGAACTGAAAATAGCCGACGACAAAGTGGCCCCTAAGCAGTAGGCTACGTGCAAGTTATTCTTTAGGTTTTGTTATTCGGTCAGAATGGGCGAGTGTCTTACTCGCCCATTTTTTTGGAGAAGCCATGGCCCTCATTTTTTATATCACTCAAGTGCAATTCGATTTCGGCGCGGTCAAGTTGCTCGAACAAGAATGTAAACGCGTCGGCATCACGCGGCCACTGATGGTTACCGATAAAGGCATTGTTGCCGCCGGAATCGCCGAGCGCGTCAGCGGCGAAATCAAAGGCAAACTCGATTTCGCCGTGTTCGACGAAACCCCCGGCAACCCCACCGAAGCGATGACGCTCAAAGCCCTCGCGATGTATCGCGATCACAAAGCGGACGGCATCATCGCCCTCGGCGGCGGCTCGTCGATCGATTTGGCTAAAGGCGTCGCCATCCTCGCCGGCCATCCGGAACCGCTCACGCAATACGCCACCATCGAAGGCGGCAGCCTCAAGATTACCGACCAATGCGCGCCCTTGATCGCCATTCCCACCACGGCGGGAACGGGTAGCGAAGTGGCGCGCGGCGCCATCATCATTTTGAACGACGGTCGCAAAGTCGGTTTTCATTCCTGGCACATCGTCCCCAAAACGGCGATCTGCGATCCGGAATTGACCATGGGCCTACCGACCTGGCTCACCGCAGCAACGGGTATGGATGCCATCGCCCATTGCATTGAAACGTTCCTCACGCCGGCGTTTAATCCACCCGCCGAAGGCATTGCGTTGGATGGCCTTGAGAGAGCCATTGAACACATCGAACGCGCCACCCAAAACGGCCAAGATCGCGAAGCGCGCAAGCACATGATGTCGGCCTCGATGCAAGGCGCGATGGCGTTCCAAAAAGGCTTAGGCTGTGTCCATTCCCTATCCCATGCCCTGGGCAGCTACAAGGAAAAAACCCTTCACCACGGCACCCTAAATGCCGTCGTATTGCCCGCCGTGTTGCGCTTCAACGAAAACCATGTCGGCAACAAATACGACAAACTGCGCCGCGCCATGCATCTTGCGCCGGGCGCCAAAGTTGATGAATTCATTGCGCAGTTGAATCAACGTATCGGCATCGCCAGCGGCCTTGGCGCCATGGGTGTGCCGAAATCGGTGTTCAGTGAGATGGCTGACAAAGCGCTTAAGGATCATTGCCACGGCACTAACCCGCGCATTGCCACGCGCGACGAGTATTTGGCAATGCTGGAAGAGGCGTTCTAGATCGATCGGCCTACCAGCGATGACCCAAGGCCAGCCCGTACAACGAAGGCGCCACACCCGGCGATTGCAGGCTGGCCAACATGGTGGCCCCCTTCATCGGAGAGCGAAGACAAGTTCGCCGACGTCCGTTTGTAAACGCGAGCGCCTTCGCGCACCGATTCGAAGCAGATACGCAGGGCGGGAGCCACGGTTGGGGACGACATCGATATGCATGGCCACATGCATACACTGCTTATGAACCATGTCAGGCCATCTACATGGCTGCATAATGCAGCCTCCTCGCCCACCTAACCCATTTATCTAACCGCGCAATTGCTTCGAAATTGCCGTCTCAAGAGAAAGAACTTCGGACTAACTGTACGTTTTTCAGCGCGTCAGAGCCGCGTGGTTATTACAGGCGCGTTTGAAGCCGAAAGATTGGAATACGTTTAGCACCGGCGTACCCAGGGAGTCGCGATCGACGGCAACACAAACGTCGTTGGTTCGTCCGTCGCACCGGGGCGTTCGGCTGATACTGGCGCCAAAATGGAATGGAATACGCACGTACCGTGGGCTGAATCAGAGTTTCCCTTTTCGCCATACGCTGGCCAGCCACGGCTGCTGTTTTCGCGGCAGACCGGCGGGGCGATAGTAGTGAGTCAGCTCGACGAATCCGGCCGCTGACATATAACCACGCCAAGCCGGTAAATCGTGAAAGGCGCCATAACGGTCGCCGTTCCAGCCCTCTTGGCCATCGCCACGCGGGTTTGAACTGAAGAGCACGCCGCCGGGCTTCAGTGTCGCAAACAAATCCGCCAGGACGCGCGGCAACGCTTGGCTCGGAACATGGAACAACACCGCATTGGCGAACACGCCGTCGAAGTGGTTCCTGGGCAAGCTCAGTTGCAGGAAGTTTTGTTGCAGCACCTTGCAGCCGCTGTAGGTACGCGCCAAGTTTGCGAGTTGTGCTGAACCCTCAAGGCCGGTGACGCAGTGCCCGAGTAATTTAAACGCCTTGAGATCGCGCCCGGGACCGCAACCAAAATCCAACAACGCGAACGGCGCCGGCGCCTCTATATGCTGCAATAGCGCCGCGATGTTTTGACTCACGTCGTGATCGCGCGTACCTTGCCAGAATGCTTGCGCGTGCTTCTCATAGTGATCCAGCGTCTGCGCAGCAATTCGTTCTATTTCGTCGGCGGTCAGATTCATTCGCTCACCATGCCGTGGGGCTTTGACAACGGCGCTACTTTAACTCCAAGCCGAGCTTCTCGCGGAATTGGCGATAATTGGTCGGGCGTTCGCGCGCGGCAAAATAATCCTGCGGGAACCAAATTAGGTTCACTTTGAGACGCGGCAGGGTCTTCGCGTTGATGGCCTTTTTCTCATCCTTGCTCAACCGCGTCACCAAATCGTCGAGTTGATCCATCGCCAGCGCAAAGCGTGTACCGTCGGCCAGCAACGTGTTATCGGTAAATGGAAAATCGAACCAAGATAGTAGGAAATCGTAGTGTGCGGTCTCTTTTTCTTCGCCGGCGCCGTTGCTATAAATGCTGATGTCCACGTGCACCGTCTGTTCCTGCGGATCGAGGGAATCGAAAATCAAATAGAGTTTGTACTTCTTCGATGGGCTGGACAGCTCAATGGGCTCGAGGAAATTGCTAACCAATTGCAACGGCCCCTCGGACTTTGGGAAGCGCGGAATCGTTTCGCCTGCGGGCGGCGGGGTAACGATGTCCATGTGCACGATTTGTGCTTGTGCTTGCGTGTTCTCCTCGCTTTCTTTTTTCGACAGCAATGCGATCTGGCGCGAGGTGACCCGCCGCGCGACCGAACGCAACGAGTCGCGCGACCGCTCGGTGATATTTTTTGACCCGGAACGAATCTCCGCGGCGAGGCGATTGTCCACGTGCAACAACAGTGGCCGCAACTCAAAATG
>JANMJR010000220.1:0-17500 GCA_031371465.1 Pseudomonadota bacterium | reverse complement strand
CGCGCTCCTGCTGGGCGTCTATGACACGGACGGCAACTTGCGCTACGCAGGCCGAGTGGGCACGGGGTTCGATGAAAAACGCTTGCGTTCGGTTTACGCGGCGCTGCAGCCCTTAAAGGTTTCCAAATCCGCTTTCGTCGGTCCACCGCGTGGGCGCCTGGCGCAGGGGGTTCAATGGGTACGCCCAAGGCGGGTCGCGGAGGTATCGTTCGCGCAGTGGACCGACGATGGCATCGTCCGCCAAGCGGTGTTTCACGGATTGCGCGCCGACAAACTGGCGCGGGAAATAGGTCGCGAGGAAACAGTGATGGCGGACGTTCAGAAGAAATCTCGAAGCGCGCGGCAGACGAGCGGCGACAGTGTTGCGGGTGTTGTAATTACACACCCCGACCGCGTGATCGATCCCCTCAGCGGCGTGACCAAGATCGAGCTGGCGCGATACTACGAAGCTATTTCCGCTACGCTGCTGCCGCACCTAAAAGCCAGACCGGTTGCGTTACTGCGCGCCCCCGAGGGCATCGACGCTGAGCAGTTTTTCCAAAAGCATATGGCGCAACTGACTATCCCCAAGGTTCGCATTCTCGACGCCAAACTCGATCTCGGCCACGAGCCGCTGATGATGATCGATTCCGCTGAAGCGCTGGTCGGCGCGGCTCAGATGGGAACGCTAGAGCTGCATACCTGGAACGCAATCGCAACATCGATTGAACGCCCCGATCGGATGGTATTCGATCTCGATCCGGACCCATCGCTGCCATGGAGCCGCATGGTCGAAGCCGCGACCTTAACCAAAGCCCTTCTCGATGAATTGGGCTTGCAAAGTTTCCTCAAAACCAGCGGCGGCAAAGGCTTGCATCTGGTCGTGCCGTTGGCGCGCCGGCACTCGTGGGATAGCGTTAAGCGTTTCTCGCAAGCCGTCGCGGAACACCTTGCCGCCACGATTCCGGCGCGCTTCAGCGCGAAAATGGGGCCAAAAAATCGCATCAAGAAAGTATTCGTCGACTATCTGCGCAATCGCCGTGGCGCGAGTACCGTGGCGGCGTTTTCAGCGCGAGCGCGTCCCGGAATCGCGGTTTCTACGCCAATTCAATGGGCCGAACTCGCGGTGCTAAAGGGCAGCGATCATTGGACAATTCGTAATTTGAGTGCACGTCTGGAAAATTTGAAAAACGATCCTTGGCAATCCTATGCAAAGACGCGCCAATCTCTTTCGCGTGCGGCGACGCAGCTCGGCGTGGATCTTTTGGATGAATAATGCTTTACCGATACTTAGAACAGTGAACAAATCTTTCAGGGGCATTGCCAGAACCCGCACCCTGCTTCACTGTGAAGCATGTATGCCACGCCAGCCGCGCTCGTATTGGGTGGTAGGCATGCGCCCAGCGCCAAATATTGGCCGCTGTGATCTAGGCGTGGCACATGGCTTGCTACAAACTAAGTGAGTTCGAGCAGTGTTGAAGTTTGCGATAGAGGGGGTGGCAGCCTAGCTGCACCGCTGACTTGCGATCTACGCGCTCGGGTTGTCCGTCAGCATTGAGATCACAATTAAAAGAATTTAATGGTCAGCTAAAACGAGCAGGTTTTTTTTGAAAAAGGGGTTAAATTATTTCATCGCGCCATCAGGAAAACGAACCACGTTGCCCTAAGTGTGGCGCCGTTGTGGTCCGCATTCCCCGACATTTGGGGGATAGGGTCGTCAGTCTTTTTAGACCGCTATTGCGTTACGAATGTCATGGCTTAGCCTGCGGATGGGAGGGTACTATTTTCGGCAAACGCGCGAAAGAATTCGTTGCGCATCCATACAAGTCTCGTCGGTAAAGTCAACCTTAAGGCGTCGCTTCAATTTGGTTCAGCTACCGCACCGCGGCGCTGCGCGGATACTCGGGTAAATTCAGCGCCCAGCAAAAATATCTGCGCGGAATAGTAAACCCATAACAATAAAATCACCAACGAACCGGCGGCGCCAAAACCCGAGGCGATACTGCTTCGCCCCAGATACATTCCGATGAGAAACTTGCCGAGCGTAAACAGCAGCGCGGTCAACGCCGCGCCGATCCAAACATCGCGCCAGGCGATGCTGACGCGCGGAAGCAATTTATAGATCATTGCGAAGGCGCTGGTGATCAATCCGAACGACACGACAAAGTTAATCACTTGTAGCATCAATTGCCAGCCGCCAAACCATCCTGCCCACCATTTCCCCAGCGCCGCTAATGCCGCGCTCGCGAGCAGCGATACCAGCAACAAAAACCCGAGCCCCAGCACCATGCCAAGCGCCCATATTCGCACGCTGATCAATGTCCACACGCTTCCGGGCTCTTTCATGGCGGGGGCTTTCCAAATGCGGTCGAGGGCGCTTTGCAATTCTGCCAGCACGGTAGTCGCGCCAAGAAGTAACATGGCCAGGCTGACCAGCGCCGCGATTATTCCCTGCGAGGGTTCGCTGACGCTTTTCAACATGCCTTGTACTGCAATCGCGCCTTCTTCGCCTAGCAATTGACGCAGTTGCGCGACGACTTCACCTTGCGCCGCCGCCTGGCCGAATACCAGCCCCGCCACGGCGATAACGATAATGAGCAGTGGCCCGACGGAGAAAACAGTGTAAAACGCCAGCGCGGCGCCCATGCTGGGCGCGTAATCATCCATCCATGCCACAACGGAGTCTTTGGCTAGTTTCCAGAAATACTGCAGTTTCGACAAAGCACTCATTATTTTCAACTCGGTTTTTGGTGCGCAGGTGACGAGGGAGACGATTTCGCGAATGCGTCCGCGCCTCGCCGCTACTGCAGTTGTGCAAGAGACATGCCACTATCGACCAGGTTAGCGGCTCAAAAACGGGCTTGCTCTGCGCGGAAGCAATCTTCGTCGAGTCCGCTTATCCGCAACCTGTGTGTACCAATTACAGAGTCGAATGTAAGAACTACAGTGACGCAGCCCGCACGCGGCGTTATCGCTCAAATTAGCCCAAGTTTTCCGTGGCACGGCGTTTGCCGTAAACCAGTAATACCCGATGATAAATTTCGAAAGAATGGAATCCTGCGAAGCAAAATTCGGTGCGTGGAGTGGATCACGTCGTCGATCAACGTTGAGGGCTGATGGGCCCGGCGACCGGAGCCACTTGCGATGAGGTCGGCGCTCTTTCGCCCGGCGTTTGACCATGAGCGGCCAAGTTGGACACCGGCGTTCCTATTTGGTCCTCCTCGAGGAGGACGTCACCCCCGCTACTTAACGGGCAAGCCCAAATGGTCTTCGAGAACCATAGGAAAACTACTCGTAGGGGCGTCGGTAAGCGTTTTGCTTTTCAGTTCGACGGGCTGTTCTCGCGACGCGCAATATGCCCAGGACAGCGGCAAGAAAATCGATTTGACGCTGCCCGAACCACCAGTTCGCGTTCAGCCTGAGCAAAATCCCGCGGATAAGACCGAAGCATCGACTGAAAAAAAAGGGGTGCAGAAAAAAAATGAGTCTGCATCAGCGAGCACACAACGCGGCGTCACTCAGCGTGTAACGACCCAGCCGGATGTTGCGCCCTTGAGTGGTGGACACGTGAAAAAGCAAGCCAGCACAACGGCGAAGAAAACGCCAAAGAAACGGGAGTCGGCAGCGATCAGTCCGTTGCGGCCCGCTGCGGCTTCGATGCCCCGAGATGCGCTTGGTGATCGAGTCGATCCCAAGCCGCAAGATTCCCGCTCGAGCGAAGCGACGACGCGCTATCAAAACAGTGACAATCCCTTGCATCCAAGCTACCGGAAAAAATGATGGCCCATTGGAAAAAACCAGCTTGAACAGGCGATCGAAGATTCTTGTCGCGGTCGGCGCGGCGGCGCTCGCCGTGGTAGTTGCCATCGTGCTGTTCGATTGGAATATGCTGCGCGGCCAAGCGGCGCGCTACGTAAGCGAAAAAACCGGGCGCAGCTTCGCTATCCACGGCGACCTGCGTGTTAAATTATCCCGGGCGCCCTTGGTCGAGATGCACGATGTGGTGCTCGGCAATGCAGCGTGGGGAACGCAGCCGCGCATGGCTGAAGTGGCGCGGCTGGCGTTTCGCATCGACCTTGGCGAACTATTCCATGGCCGCATCGTTTTGCCCTTCCTAGAATTGAGTGAACCCGTTCTCCTGCTCGAAACCAACGCCGAGAATAGTGGTAACTGGCAGTTCTCACAAAGCGAGGGGAATGGCGGCGCGGCGCCGACAATCGGCGAACTCCGGATCGATAAGGGGCGCGTGGGCTATCGTCCGAGCGACAGGCAAACCGCGATCAACGTTGCTGTTTCGTCCGAGGGAGCCAACGACAAGTCCATTATCCGGTTTTCCGGTGAGGGATACTTGCGCAGCGAACCCTTCAGTTTAGAGGGCGATGGAACGAACCCGCTTGCGCTGACGCGAGGCGGCAGTTCTTACCGCATCAACGTGCGAGCACGCGCCGGAAGCACTCAGGCGTCGTTCGACGGCACGTTCGTTCCTTTCAAACTCGAATCCATCGACGGTCAACTCAAATTAAACGGGAAAGATTTGTCCAACCTATATCCCATGATTCCCGTTGCGCTGCCATGGACGCCGCCTTATTCGATTGCCGGGCGTTTGATTCGCGACGGCGATAAGTGGTCGCTGCAAAAGTTCAGCGGCAAGATCGGCGCCAGTGATTTGAGTGGCGATTTTAGCGTCGACCGCAGCGCTAAGCGGCCAGCCGTTATGGCCAACATGGTTTCCCGACGGCTTAACTACAAAGATTTGGGTGGTTTTGTTGGCGTGGCGCCGGGTGGCGAAACGACGCGTAAGACGCCGCAACAAGCGCGACAGGAGGCTAGGCAAACCGAATCAGGCCGCGTTTTTTCTTCCCAGCCTTACAACCTCGCGCGCCTACGCGCGGGCGATGCCGACGTGCGCTTTCGCGGCGAGCAGGTGGTGGCCGGTGAGTGGCCACTCGATAACCTTTCCAGCCACTTTACGCTAAAACAAGGCGAGCTTACGTTTGCGCCGCTCGATTTTGGCATAGCCGGCGGACACATCGTCGCCAATCTGACCCTTGATGCCCGCAAAGACGTGATCCGAACCAGCGGCGACGCGACGGTACGCAATTTGGAGCTAAAACGCATCCTTCCGCGACTCAAATCTGATCGCGGCAGTGCAGGAAAATTCGGCGGCCGCGCCAAGCTTGCGACCGCAGGTAATTCGATTGCAGACATGGCGGCCGCCGCGAACGGCGAGCTTGCTCTGACTATGTCGGGCGGACAAGTCAGCACACTGGCGTTGTTGCTTAGCAATATCGACCTCGCCAATGCGGCCACCTCGCTGCTGCGTGGCGATCAAAATGCGCCGGTGCACTGCGTCGTCGTGAGCGCCACAGTGCGCGACGGCATCGTCGTCCCCAATTACTTGATCGCCGATACGTCGGAGGTAAATATTCGCGGCGAGGGGAGAATAGACTTGCGCAATGAGCGCTACGGGCTAACGCTCGTGCCGGACTCGAAACGCATGAGCCTGTTAGCTTTGCGTGGCCCGATCGCGGTCGGCGGCACGTTCAAGAATCCCGAGGTCGGGCCCGCGTTGGGTCCATTGGCGGCGCGCGCCGGAGCGGCGGTGGCCCTCGGAGCGATTAATCCGCTATTGGCGTTGGCGCCACTGTTCGACCCAGGCGACGGGGCGGATAGCAATTGCGCTGCGTTAATCAAAAGCGCCAAGCAGAATGTCAGCCAAAAGCGCGTCCCCAAACCCGTCCGCAGTACAGGCGCAAAGCGCGATCGCTGATCGCGCAATTACGACTTTACAACGGGTATCGGGCCGGCGCTACCGCGTGTTCGCCGGCATTTATTTACCCTTTATATTTTGGGCGGATCACTATCACGAGACGGATGACGATGCATGGCGATCGCAGCGACAAATGTCGACGCGGCATTGTCCACCTCCTCGATGTCCGCCACAAGTATCCCAGGATCATTTTCTCCAGCGGCTATTACGCCTGCTTTCTCGAGCAATGATCGGCCGGCGCCTAGCGCGAGAATGGTTTTGCAGTGGCGGAATTGGTCTTTCACATATTCCATGGTGTGGCCATCTCTCGCCAACATTTCGATCGCTTCCTCGCCGTCCGGCAGCACCAACGCGTCGAACAGGACAGACGGGGAATTTTCCATCGACTTGTTTGCTTCAATTTCGCCGCCGTCGTCCGCGACGAACTTCCCGACGCGGGGACCGACGAAGTGTGCGACCGCCCCCTCGGCCAGCAACGCGGCGTGAACCGCGGCAAGTGACTCCCTGTGAACGCCAGGGGCGACCAGGATCGCCACTTGGCGGGTGCGGATGCCACAGTTGCCGGGTAGCGCCGTCAGCGATAGGGCCGGCGAAACCTTAATTTCCGTCGCCGGGGGATTTTGAATCGCTCGCGGCATCGCGGCGGGCGCCTCCATGCCCAAACCTTCCGCCACGGCTGCGGCGAGCTCGGGTGAGACGTTTACCAGCGACGCGAGCATGCGCTCGCGAATGGCGGGAACCGTTAATTTACTCAGTTCGAAGCGGAAGGCCGCGATAATATGCGCTTTTTCAACGGGCGTTTGGCTGTCGAGAAACAACTTGGCTTGGCTGTAATGTTCCGCGAATTTTTCCGGTTTGCCGCGCATCTTGTCTTCGAATACGGGCGCCGGGAATGGCACGAATCCCGCGGGGCCGGCCGGAAAAGGACAGCCTCCCGCCAAGGAGTTCGGTTCGTATGAAACACGCCCTCGATGCAGTGCTTGGCGATGCATCCCATCGCGTTGATTGTTGTGCACGGGGGCGATCGGCGCGTTGATGGGTATTTCATGAAAGTTCGGCCCGCCGAGCCGGGTGATTTGGGTGTCGACATAGGAGTGAATGCGTCCGGCCAGAAGCGGATCGTTGCTAAAGTCGATTCCCGGAATGACATGGGCGGTGCAAAACGCCACCTGCTCGGTTTCCGCGAAAAAATTGTCCGGGTTACGGTTGAGGACCATGCGGCCGATCGGGACCACTGGAACGAGTTCTTCCGGAATGAGTTTAGTGGCGTCGAGAACATCAAAGCTGAACTGCTCGCTTTGCTCCTCCGTGAAGGTTTGAATTCCCAGTTCCCATTCCGGAAAATCGCCGGATTCGATCGCGTCCCACAAATCGCGCCGGTGAAAATCCGGGTCGGCGCCGGAAATTTTAACTGCCTCGTCCCAGGTCAGCGAATGCGTCCCGAACATCGGCTTCCAATGAAACTTGCAGAACAGCGAATCGTTCTTATGGTTGACGAGTCGGAAAGTGTGGACGCCAAATCCCTGCATCATCCGCAAACTGCGGGGAATGGCGCGATCCGACATGACCCACATCAGCATATGGGTTGACTCGGGCATCAGCGATACAAAATCCCAGAATGTGTCATGCGCCGATCCGGCCTGCGGCATGCCGTTGTGCGGCTCTGGTTTCACGGCATGCACCAGATCGGGAAATTTCATCGCGTCCTGAATGAAAAAAATCGGCATGTTGTTTCCGACCAAATCCCAATTACCCTCTTCAGTGTAGAACTTGACCGCGAAGCCGCGCACGTCGCGCGCGGTGTCCTTCGAGCCGCGCTCGCCCGCGACGGTGGAGAACCGGACAAAGACGGGCGTTATCTTCCCAGCCTCGGCAAACGGCGCGGCGCGGGTCAAGTTGCTGAGTTCGGCGTAGGACTCGAAAAAACCGTGGGCCGCCGAGCCGCGTGCGTGGACCACGCGCTCGGGAATGCGTTCGTGGTCGAAATGGGTAATCTTTTCGCGCAGCACAAAATCTTCGAGTAGCGCCGGGCCCCGCAGTCCCGCCTTCAGCGAACTCTGGTTGTCCGCGATCGCGACGCCCTGGTTAGTGGTCAACACTTGGCCGCTCCCATCGACGCGTACTCGTTCAAGCGACTCACTGATCGCATTCGTTCCGATGGCGGCGGCGCCCGCGGTTTTGGCGTTAGAATTTTCTTCAGAACGGGTGCTGGCCGTCAACGGTGGTGGAACCGGTCCGCTGTTAACGCCCGGCCGGGGCGCCAGCGCGTTTTTATGGCCGTATTCGAATTCTTTGGTCGCATTAAACGCAACCGCGCCCACCACATCGTCTATGGCGTTGCCTTGTTCCGAACCCACATCGTTGCTGTGTAAGGGAGCGTCGGGAGCGGATCGGCTGCGCGGTGAGTCGGAATTCTTGGGTTTCGCCGCGCCGCCGGCTGCGTGGCCGGGGCCTTTGCCTGTTTTCTTGCTCGTTGCCATCGTGTTCCTCTTGAAAAATTAGCGTAACAAATTTAACGGGCAGTCTCGCCCGCTCCGGCGACCCTCGCAAAATACTCGATACGATTTAAAGCGGTGGGCTATCGAAAAAGGATCGAATTGATCCGCATGTCTTTTGCTGCGCTGAATTCGATAAGTTTTATTAGGCAATTCTTATGCCATTGGATTGCACTTTGGCCAAACACTCTGAAACCGGATAGAGCTTCGGTAATTTTTACAGTCGGCTTGTAACAACTACCACTGCACGGAGACGTTTGATTCGGCGCCGTCGAATGAGCATGGCATGTCGCTACGCTTGAATCGCGTGCAGGCGGGCGAATTCAGCTTTTGTTATCGCTGCGCGAGTTGCGAGTAGTTCCTGCAACAGCGATTGCCACTCGCGCATGATTTCGGCTTTCGCATCGGGCGGGTGTAGACTCAAGCGCACTAATGCGCCGTCCGCTAAAGCAGAACTAAGCAATCGGTTGCGCACCATCGAAGCCCGATACAGCCATGGCGCGCGAGAACTCACTACCAGGCTCGGGCTCAAAATTGGTTGAAGCTGCGGAAGAAGATAAAATCGATTCAAGGTGGTGGTGTAAGAAAACCTAAAATCGCGCAACGCACGCCACGTCCCCGAGCTCAACAGCCACGCCGGCGCCACAAAGCCGGAGAGTGGCCAGCCGCGCTGTGCGAACCATGCCGCACCCTGCTGAAGGCGCAAATTTGCGTGGGTTTGCGATAGCGCGGCGAATTCCCCCTCCCTCCTGGTGCGAACCGTGCGACTGAATCTTGACCATAAACGGATCGGTTCTTCATCCAGATGGGTGTAGCCGTGAAGCGCAAGTTCATCGCCGCGATCAATACATTGTTGTAATTGTTCACCGTAGCCGCCCGAAACGAACTCGCCTAAACGATGATAGTTAGGAACCACGAGAAGAGTCAGCGGAATGTTGGCGACTTGATGAACGCCGTCGATCAGGCGCCTGCAAGCGTCCCAAGTGCTTGGCGCAACATCGTGAATGGACACGCAAAGCGCGCGATGTTCACTCGGTCGCATGGGCGGCGCTTGCTCGAAGTTGCAGATCTGTGGCGCCTCGTGCGGATAGGTGGGTATAAACGTCCAACAACCGCTGCGTTACTTGTTCCCAGGTAAAATCGCGCAACATCTTGGATCGCGCATTCCTGCCAAGCTGAGCGACATCTTTTTCGTACAACGCTGCGATGGCGGATGCAAGATCGTTAGGACTCCCCGGCGCCGCCAATGTGCCGGTGCTACGGTCTATTAACTCCGCCACCCCGCCGCGCGCAACGCCTATAACAGGAATCCCGGATGCCATGGCTTCCAATACCGCCAATCCGAACGTTTCTTGATCACCCGCATGCACTGCTACGTCGCAACTCGCGAGGAGGCGCGCTAGCTTTTGCCGATTGCGTTCGAACGGCAGATACGTAACGTTATGGGGCGAAGAAGGCAAAGAATCGCCCCCAATTGCCAGTAGATGGTATGGGTTGCCCAGCTGCGCGATCGCTTGCAGGAGAATCGGCAGATTTTTTTCCGCAACGAAGCGACCGACGTAAACCAGCAGGCGCGTGTCCTGTGACAAACCGAGTTCGCGGCGCAAATTTAAGTCGCGGCGCTCGGGACTGAAGACCGCCGTGTCGACTCCCAGCGGTTGGTAATGCACGGTATTGATCCCTAAGTCGCGCAGCGTCCGCGCTGCCGTGCGACTTGGCGCAATAACTAAATCAAACCGCCCGTATAAGTGCGTCACGTAGCGCCCGGCTAAGCGCGCTGCGGCAGACCCAAGCCGGCGGCCCAGTATGCGCGGCAAGTCAGAATGGTAAAACGCAACCACAGGAATCTTAAGTTCGCGCCCCACCTGCAATGCTTCCCATGCGAGATAGCTAGCATCGCCTACTTCAATAATATCCGGTTTGAGTTCGCGCAATAAAGGGGCTGCACGACCCACGGGTAGCCGATAGCCCGGCGCAAACGGAAATGGAATACTTGCGATCCCGATGATGGACCGGTCGTATCTGAGATCCGAGCCATGCGGCACAACCATGCTGTGGCGGACCTGTTTTAAGGCTTTGAAGCAGCGGTGCTTTGCGTGCAGGTAAGTCTTAACGCCACCGGCTTCGCGCCCATAAAAAAGTGTGACATCGACAACGTGCATTTAGGTTATCCGGTAATAATCTAGACCCTCGACAACACTGTTCGCCTAAGACCCATTCGCCCTGAGCTTGTCGAAGGGCCTAGCTATGCGGCGAAGCTTCGACGAGCTCAGCCAGAACGGATTAAATTAGCTAAGTGAACAGTATTGAGACCCTCGATAAATTTAGATGCCATGAGCGCCGCTACAATACTTCGTACATCACTTTCCGAGTAGTAGTCGACGACGCAAAGTACGTGCCAGCAGAGATTAAGTTCGGTGTCGGTGCGACGGAGAAATGGAGACGCCATTTTTTCTGACGCTGTGCGCGCCCCATCGAGTAAGGTACAGCAAAAATTTTCAGAGGGACGTAAAATGCGTCGCTCGATTCTTACAAAAAGGCTTGTAAAAAATACCGACTTTCCACTCTTTAGGCTTAGAGGTTGTCGCAGCGCCGGCGCACGTTATTTCAATTAAATTCGCTTGCGCGAACACCGTAGAATTTTCGTGCTCCCTGTGACACGGGAAATTCGCTAAAATGTGCTCTTTCACTTGTCGACCGAAATCACAAGGGGGCTAAATTGCTGACCCAGGCTCTATCCCGTTGGCGGCTTTTTTCCCAAATCGCTGCGTGCTTCGCAATCGCCAGCGGAGTCATCGTTCTTGTAGGTTGGGTGTTCGAGGCGCCCTTGTTAAAGGGCCTTCACGCCGACATTACGATGAAGGCGAACGCAGCCGTATCATTTCTTTTCGCCGGCCTATCGCTGCTGTTGTTAAATTGGCGCACCCACCAGCGGCATGTCGACGCCATCGGCATCGGCCTTGCGCTGTTGCCGACATTAGCAGGGACGCTGACGTTGCTGGAACACCTGAGCGGCTGGGACTTCGGCATCGATCAACTGCTGTTTAGCGAGCCGCCCGGCGCCGTCGCAACCGCGAGTCCCGGCCGGATGGGGGTTAACGCCTCAACTTCTTTTATGCTGTGCGGCGTGGCGCTACTGTGCTTCTATCGCGGCCGCGCCGTCGTATTCAGTCAGCTCATAACAATCGCGGTATTGCTAATCGAGCTTTTGGCGCTGATCGGGTATGCATACGGATTAGACGACCTCTACGCACTGCCGAAATATACCGGCGTCGCGCTCCATACCGCGATTGCGCTGGCGGTGCTCAGCCTGGGAATTCTGGCGGCCCGTGAACGAGCAGGCATGATGGCTTTAGTGAGCGCGGCCACGCCCGCCGGAGCGGTGGTGCGACGCCTGCTGGTGTGGGTGGTGGCGCTACCCATTTTGCTTGGTTGGATTCGGGTCATGGCATTACAACGCAGCTATTTCGACACCGCGGTTGGCACCGCGGTGTTAGTCGTGTCGCTGGTTGCGCTGTTCGGTGGCGTTGTATTACAGATGGGACGCCGCTTAAGTATTCTGGAACTCGAAAGCAAGCAATCGCGCAAGGCGTTACGCGAGACCGAAGATCGGTTTCGCTTGCTCGCTAACGAAGCGCCGGTTTTGATTTGGATATCGGAAAGTGATGGTAGCCGGAAGTGGTTCAATCGGGCATGGCTTGAGTTTACCGGAAGACCCTTGCAACAAGAACTGGATGACGGCTGGATCGATCGGATACACGCGGAGGATCGGGCCGGGTATGTTTCTCGGTATCGCGCGTATGTTGAGAATCAGCGGGAATTTTCGGCCGAATTCAGACTCAGACGCGCGGACGGCGATTACCGTTGGCTGCTCGAGACAGGATCGCCGCGTCGAATTGACGGCGGCGGGTTCGCGGGTTTTGCCGCTTCCTGCATCGACATAACCGATCGCAAGAGCGTCGAGAGTGAGCGCGAGAAACTGCTTGTGAACGAGCGCTTGACGCGACTGGAACTCGAGCGCATGGCGCAAATGAAGGATGAGTTTCTCGCCACGTTGTCCCATGAGCTTCGAACGCCGCTTAACGCCATGTTGGGGTGGAGCCAAATATTACAGAAGGAGCAGGGGCATGGTGAGAGGACGATAAAAGGTTTAGAGGTTATCGAACGCAATGCTCGCACACAATCTCGGTTGATTGACGACCTACTGGACATGAGCCGCATACTCGCGGGGAAGCTGCGTCTCGAGGTCCAAGAAGTCAACCTAGTCGGCATCGTCGAAGCCGCCATCGAGACCGTGCGCCCGGGCGCGGAAGCCAAAAGCATCAGCCTTGACACGATCCTCGAACCCATGTCCGAGACCCTGCACGGTGACCCGCAACGGCTCCAGCAAATGGTCTGGAATCTGCTGTCGAACGCCGTTAAATTCACCCCGAAAGGCGGTCGAGTTCAAGTGGTCGTCAAGCAGGTGAATTCCAGCGTTGAATTAGTTGTCAGCGATACCGGTAAAGGCGTCAAGGCGGAGTTTCTGCCGTATTTATTTGAGCGTTTCCGACAAGCTGACCCATCGATCACCCGTGAATTTGGCGGCCTTGGACTGGGGTTGGCGATTGTCAAACAACTCACCGAACTTCACGGCGGGCGGGTGCGAGCGATGAGCGAAGGTGAGGGCAAAGGAACCACGCTGACGATTGAACTCCCGCTGAGCATCATACATGCCCCGGAGGACGCGCGCGCGTCGAGGGTCCACCCGCGAACAACGCCGCTGCTAACCCATTTGCCGGAGCTGGGCGGT
The DNA here is from genome assembly GCA_031371465.1 of Pseudomonadota bacterium. GTDB lineage: Bacteria > Pseudomonadota > Gammaproteobacteria > Burkholderiales > JALYOK01 > JALYOK01. The sequence goes on along the minus strand of JANMJR010000220.1, from coordinate 4,464 downwards.
CTTAGAGGAGTAAAAGTGTTGGTGGTGGACGACGACCCGGACGCTAGAGAGATGATGAAGCAGCTACTCGAAGATCAAGACGCAAGGGTGCTTGTCGCAGCCTCGGCCGAAGAGGCGCAGCGCGTGCTCCAGACTGAGCGACCCGATGTCATGCTAAGCGACATTGGGATGCCGAAGCAGGATGGCTATGACTTGATGACCGAAATTCGCCGCGCGGGCAACGATATCCCCGCAGTAGCGATCACGGCGTTGGCGCGATCGGAAGACCGCATTCGCGCACTACGCGCTGGATTTCAGTTACATCTCGCAAAGCCCGTGGAGCCGGCGGAATTAGTGATATCGGTTGCATCGCTGGCGCAAAGACGTCGTGTCAAGGGGGAGAAGACATAACGGAGGGAGAAAAAAATACTTGCGAAGGGTGCGCCACACGCATCAGGTTACAATATGGCCCGTCGCGTCATCGCCGCCCCGAAGCGCTGTTCAAGCCAGCCAAGGCTCGAGCAAAGAATAGCGACGCCGCCTATTGTCGACAGCTCAAATAAGGAGTTATCCTTATGATCAACGCCGTATCGCAACGAAATCGGAACAAATTAGAGCTTCGCTAAAGTATTACTAAGGACGAGGATAATTCGCACGGAATTTTCCTGCCTGAGGTTAAATCGATCAATGCAGCGCGCGAAGCTTAGCGCTGAAGAAGCACCGTCTTTTTAGCCTCTTCGGGTTCGATTCCCCGTGGCTTGCCTCGAAAGGAATTTGGGTTTGGAGGCTTGATACCCCGCTGCTTGCAGCGGGGTTGTTCAATCGACTTAAAATGCATAATTAAAACCAATCAGGAATAAAGTCACATTCGATTTTTCATTAATCATCTCGTATCGATGTCGCTCCCACTCGGCGCTAAACACCCAACGTGAAGACAAGTCAATATTAATGGCAGTCCCGTAACCCAAGCCGAAACCTCGATCTTTGCCGGACGGCAGGCTCGGCATTCTAGGGTCGGATATGATCCATCCATACTTACTGGTTACTTTGCCAAAGATAGAGAACGGATTCCGAACCCGCGAATCGTCCAAACCGGTTGAGCGGTTGCGTGATAAGAGACCGCTTCCCGTTCCTGAAACTTCGAAAGTGTATCGATGACTGAACTCCTGTTTCAACCAGTCACGCAACACTTCACCCATAAAAAACCTGAACCCCGTGCTTTGGCGGCGCCAACAAAAACCGGACGGGCAATCGATCCGCAGCGCCGCATCACCATCGGCGACAGTCACACGCTCGGTGACCGGGAAAGCACCCGCAGCGAAATTTTCGGGAAAAGCAAATCCTGCACGGGAAAGCGCCCATGTAACTATCAATGCGGTAAATAGGGCGTTGGTTTTGATCATGCGTTTGTTTCGCGTACCGTGTCCAATGCACAGGATGGAGAATTGCAAAAGGCCTCCCGTACTGGAGCAATGATCGTGCCATTGAGTTACCGAAGCGTTTGCAAAAGTCACCCGTCCTTGCACCTACAGCGGTTTACGACAAGAGCCTGACACGGAAACGGCAGCGGTTGGCATATACTAATCACCCTTGCAAACTCGACGGTGTCCATTTAAGCCAATGACAAATGCATTCGTCAATCCCGCTTTTTCGGCGGTATCGGAGTTTCGTACTCACGAGGTATTTAACCAGCCGCGGTCGCTGGAACACTACAATCTCTTCAACACCGACAAAGCGTTACAAGAAGCGGTAGAACGCGAGGGTGCGGGCTGGGCAAAACACGGGTTATCCGCTTTCGGCGCCCTTCTTGGTCGCAGCGAAACGATCCAACTCGGCGCCCTCGCCAACAAATATCCGCCGGTGCTTTATACTCACGACCGCTACGGCAACCGTCGCGACGAAGTTGAATTCCATCCTGCGTGGCATGCGTTGATGACGCTCGGCATCGCGCAAGCCGTTCACTCGGGACCGTGGGCCGATCCGCGTGCCGGGGCGCACGTCGCGCGCGCCGCGGCGTATCAGATGTACTCGCAGATCGAGAACGGGACGCAATGCCCGTTAACCATGACCTACGCTGTTGTTCCGGTCGTGCGCCGGCAAGCGCAGTCTTCGACGTGGTTGCACGACGTATGGTTACCGCGGCTGATGTCGCGTCAGTACGACCCGCACTTTGCGCCGATCGAGCAAAAGAGCGGTGCGTTGATCGGCATGGGCATGACGGAAAAACAAGGTGGTTCGGACGTGCGAGCCAATACCACTCGCGCCGAACCGATGGGTCCCGGTGGCGTTGGCCAGGAATACCGCATTACCGGGCACAAGTTCTTTTTTTCCGCGCCGATGTGCGACGCTTTTCTGGTGCTGGCTCAAGCGCCCGGCGGCCTGTCGTGCTTTTTCATGCCGCGTTTTACGCCGGACGGGACACTTAACAGCATCCGTATTCAGCGCTTGAAAGACAAGCTCGGTGATAAATCCAACGCGTCGAGCGAGGTGGAGTTCTATGCTGCTCGAGCATGGCTGTTGGGCGAGGAAGGGCGCGGCGTGCCGACGATCCTGGAGATGGGAACCTACACGCGGCTCGATTGTGCGATCGGCAGCGCCGGTCTAATGCGCCAAGGGCTTTCCCAGGCCCTGCATCACGCCGCTCACCGCAATGCATTTGGCAAACCCTTACGCGAACAACCGCTAATGAAAAATGTACTGGCCGACCTGGCGCTTGAATCCGAAGCCGCGACAGCGCTGGTCATGCGACTCGCGCGAGCCTTCGACCAGCAAGACGACGCAGAGGAAGCGAATCTGCGAAGGTTACTCACGCCGGCGGTGAAGTTTTGGATCTGTAAGCGCGGCCCTACATTTGCCGCGGAAGCGATGGAGGTGTTGGGCGGCAGCGGTTACGTCGAGGAGAGTGTGATGCCGCGAATTTACCGCCAGATGCCCCTCAATTCGATCTGGGAAGGCTCAGGCAATATCATGTGTCTGGACGTGCTGCGGGCCGCGGTCAAAACCCCACAGGCAATACAGCTTCTGTTCCTCGAACTCGCGGCAGCCCACGGCGGCGACACTAGGCTCGACCAGTTCGTCGGGAAACTCCAAGCGGAGTTGACCGAGACCTCCGCTATCGAAAACCGAGCCCGCCGCCTGACCGAGCAACTCGTGCTTGCAGTACAAGGCGCGCTACTGGTGCGTTTTGCACCCCATGGGGTGGCCGATGCATTCTGCGCTTCGCGACTTGGGCAGGAATGGGGTGGTAGTTTCGGAACTCTGTCGGGACAAACTGATTTTGACGCTATCATCAACCGAGCAATGCCCGCTGAAACTTGAGCGATCGAAATCGAATCGGATGGCGCGGGCCGCGTCCTAAGGTCATGGTCAGAGCCCGGCAAATCCCTATCCTGGCCCAATATTTGCATCACACTAAGTGTTGATGATTTACTCCATTTCGGTAAACCGTTAAACGCGCATCGGTAACGCCGACACCGGTTAAGGTTTGAGCGGCGGATAATATTGGTAACCTCGTCATGTTTCATCGGTTTCGACCATGGAGGAAATTGTTCTGGAAAAAGTTTTCATTGAAGGTTCGTAATTATGCCCACGATTAACCGTACCGGAATTGTTAGTTTTGTCGTGCGCGCCCAGCCCTCAGGCAGCGTCGCTGTATTTGAAAATGAATTCGAAAAAGCAATTGCAGAATTCGACGACTTAGAAACGGCGGAAAAATACGCTTTGCAGGTGGCCGAACTTAAGTCCAGTTGGAAAGTAGATGTGTATGACGCATCGGGAACCTTAGTGGGGACCTATAACAGCGAAGATGATGCCATGCCAAAACCCGTTTAAGCGAGTCCTCGAGCGAATTTAGTCTAGACTGATTTCACTAGGTGAAATCGCCAAGTCGCAGCTCCGATAGCGGTAAGTCGGCATCATTCGCGGCGATTGCAAACTACCTCAAACACGCACGGCATTCGGCGCGAATCCTCACCCACCACACACAATTCGTTGGCCGCTATTTTTCGCCGGCTGTTGTAGTAATTACCGTAGGAGGGGTAATTTTTACAATATCAAAACCGGTATTGGGGACCGAGCTACTCCAGATGTACAGCGAACATGATGGGGACAATTGAAGCCGCGAGCGGCGATTTGCAAACGCGGAGATGGCATACCTATTGCTACTGATTTCGGTAGCAGTGGGAACTGCACGAGCGTCCGCCGACGGAGCGAAAAACAGTGTGAGTCGCGTTATTAACAGCATCGCTTTTTGACGACACTGGTAGGGCAACAGCCAATCGGTCGGTGGCTATTTAAACCGAATGTTTATGCCGCAGAGACTAAATGAATGAAGCTAGCACAAGCCCTAACCAATCGAGAATGGTCACAGGTTTATTTAGAGACCGTGACAGCGCCGAGCGTGCGTACGATTCCGTCACGCAGCGGGGTTATGGTCGCGATGACGTTAATTTATTGATGTCCGATGAAACACGAAAAACTTACTTC
>JANMJR010000067.1:0-2295 GCA_031371465.1 Pseudomonadota bacterium | reverse complement strand
GACGCGGCTTTCGATTTCCTGCGCCTGACTGACGGCGACGCGCTCCAACATTTGATCGAGCTTGCCGCTCGATTCGCCGCTGGCAATCAGATGCACCATTACCGGCGGGAACATTTTCGTGCTCGCCAGCGAGCGCGACAGCGTGCCGCCTTCGCGCACTAGCTTCTCCGTTTCGATCACCGCTCGCTTCATCGGTAAATTCGTCACCACACCCACACCCGCGTTCAGCGCGGTCAACAGCGGCACACGACTCGACACTAGAATCGCCAAGGTCGATCCGAGCCTGGCCGTATTAACGCCACGCACCAAGCGGCCGATGACAGGCAAGCGCAGCATGAAGCGATCGAAGCGCATGCGGATCGCCGGTTGCTTCAGCGCGCGCGCGAATAACCAGCCACCGGCGGCAAAGGCGATGAGCCAGTAGATGCCCGTCGCGACGACGAAATCCGATGTCGCGATCATGGCGCGCGTGAGCAGCGGCAACGTTTGTTTGGAATTGACGTAAACCTGAACGACCTTCGGCACGACGTAGGTGAGCAGCCCGATCACGACCGAAATGGCGACAAAGCTGACAACGGCGGGATAAATAAACGCCAGCGTGGTTTTCTGTTGCAACGATTGCTTTTCTTCCGTGTAATCCGCGAGGCGATACATCACTTGCGAAAGCTGCCCGGATTTTTCACCGGCTTCCACCAAGGTGCGATACAGCTCGGGAAACACGCGCGGAAACTGACCCATGGCGCGCGCTAAAGTCTGGCCCCCCAGCACTTCACCGCGCACGCCGGCTAGGACTTGGCGGATAAATTGATTGTCCGCCTGCTCGATCAACGCGTTCATGGTTTGCTCAATGGTCAAACTTGCGCCGAGCAGCGTCGCGAATTGGCGCGTGAGAAGCGCAAGCTGGGCGATCGACAGGCGCCGCCGCGATACTTTGCGCGTGCTGATTTTCCCCGCCACGTCCGATTGTTGCGTCAGGCCTTCCACCTCGATCGCGGTCAAGCCTTGCTCGCGCAGCATCGCCCGCACCTGGCGCTGGCTGTCGGTTTCCAGCACGCCTTTGTGCACGCGGCCGCTGCTATCTAGAGCTTGGTAACGGAAGCCGGCCATGGACGGGGCAAAGGATGAGGGATGAGGGATGAAGGATGAAGTGCATTTTCTGGCTTCGTGGCTAAGCGCGATCGCTTTTGGTTTTCTTTTGTTTTGCGATTTTTGCGATGGTTACGAAAATTGCAATCAGCTCGTCTGTTTCTTTACGCAATTTGACTAAGGCTTCGCTTTGATTAATTCCGGATTCCTGCAGCAATTCGAGCCAATAAGAAGTTTCGTCAAGCTCCTGGAGCGCGCCTTCAATCTTGCTAATAAAATCGGCAGTTGATTTACCTCGATTGGCTTCACGGTATTGAGCGCCCACCGACGTCGCCGACCGAAGCATTTGCCGACCCAAAACTTTTCCGACTTCACTTTTCGGCAGAGAAACAAACAATTTAATGACATCAAGAGAGTATCGCTTCGTGCGTAGATTCAGATTGCTAATTTCATCCCTCATCCTTCCGCCTTCATCCTTGTACGTCGCGCCTTCATCCTTGCTCTTAATTTTCTCTCGTGACGCGGACGATTTCCTCGAAGCTCGTCAAGCCTTCGGCTACCCAGCGCATGCCGTCGCGACGTAGGCTGGTCATGCCGCTGCGCGAGGCATGTTCGCGGATGTTTTGTTCGGCGGCGGCATCGTGCACCATTTGCCGAATTTCATCGTCAACCGTGATGAGTTCATAGATGCCGCTGCGGCCTTGATAGCCGGTCCAGTTACAGGTTGCGCAGCCGACCGCACGGTAAACCATCTCGGGGACCGGATCGCCGTTGAACGCAATGCGCACTTCTTCTTCGGGCGCGTGGGGCTTGCGGCATTCTTTACAAGTCAATCGCACCAAGCGCTGCGCCAACACGCCGAGTAACGTCGATGCTAAAAGGAACGGCTCGATGCCCATGTCGATGAGCCGCGTGACGGCGCTTGCCGCATCGTTGGTGTGCAAAGTCGCCATCACCAAGTGGCCGGTCAGACTCGCTTGCACGGCGATTTGCGCGGTTTCCAGATCGCGAATCTCGCCGATCATGATGACGTCCGGGTCTTGCCGCAGAATCGCGCGCAGCGCCCGCGCGAAGGTCATCTCGATGCGCGCGTTGACTTGGGTTTGGCCGACACCGTCCAGATCGTACTCGATCGGATCTTCCACGGTCATCATGTTCAGCGTGGCGGAATCGAGGCGCGACAGCGCAGCGTAAAGCGTGGTGGTCTTG
>JANMJR010000471.1:0-3667 GCA_031371465.1 Pseudomonadota bacterium | reverse complement strand
GTTATTCCGCGCATGTGGGGCGGCACGACCAATTCAGCGGAATTGCGCCGCATCGCCGACGTGGTGGATAAATACAAGATTCCTGCGGTGAAAGTGACCGGCGGCCAGCGCCTGGACTTGTTGGGTATCAAGAAAGAAGATTTGCCGGCGGTGTGGCGCGATCTGGATATGCCGTCGGGCCATGCTTACGCGAAGGCGTTGCGCACGGTCAAGACTTGCGTCGGTTCGGAATGGTGCCGCTTCGGCGTGCAGGATTCCACCAACATGGGCATCGACCTGGAGCGCGAATTGTGGCGTATGTATGCACCGCATAAGGTCAAGCTCGCGGTGTCAGGCTGCCCACGCAACTGCGCCGAATCGGGCATTAAGGATGTCGGCGTCATCGGCGTGGAATCGGGCTGGGAACTGTATGTCGCGGGTAACGGTGGCATTAAAACCGAAGTCGCGCAGTTCTTCGTCAAAGTCAAAACCCGTGAAGAAGTATTGGAATACGCCAGCGCGTTTTTGCAACTTTATCGCGAAGAAGGTTTTTATCTTGAGCGCACGGTACATTTTGTATCGAGAGTAGGCCTCGACTACTGCAAATCGAAAGTAGTCGACGATGCCGAAAATCGCAAAGCCCTTTATCAGCGCTTGCAGTTTTCATTAGCCGGCGAGCCTGATCCGTGGAAAGTCGACGGGCAAAAGCGTTTCGGCGTAACGCCGCAACGTGACTTCGAATCCTTGGCGGTGTCATGATGAAAAATATCTGGATAAGAATTTGCGCGCTTGAAGATATTCCGGTGTTGGGCGCTCGCGTGATACAACGAAAAGAAGGCGATATCGCCGTGTTTCGCAATAGCGAAAATGAAGTTTTCGCGCTGCGCGATAAGTGTCCGCACAAGGGTGGGCCGTTGTCGCAGGGCATCGTCTACGGCAAGCGTGTAGCATGCCCGCTGCATAACTGGGCAATTAATCTCGACGACGGCAGCGTGGTCGAGCCCGACATTGGATGCGCTCACAGTTATCCCTGCAAAGTCGAGGACGGCGTGGTGTACCTCGACCCGACGCCGCGAGCATTGCTGGAACCCGCTCAGGAACAAGCGGCCTAATCCATGAAGACGACTAAGGCAACCTGCCCGTATTGTGGCGTGGGCTGCGGTGTGCTGATCGAAAGCGAAGGGTCGCAAATCACCGGCGTGAAGGGCGATCCCGATCATCCCGCGAACTTCGGTCGCCTGTGCAGCAAGGGTTCGACGTTGCATCTGAGCGCAAAACCCGACGGCCGCGCGCTTTTTCCTGAACTGCGGCGTAGTCGCGCGGCGCCGCGCCAGCGAGAATCGTGGGACACGACGACTGCTTTTCTCGCGCAGCGCTTTGCCGAGTGCATCAAAGTTCACGGCCCCGATTCCGTCGGCTTTTACATTTCGGGCCAGTTACTCACCGAGGACTACTATGTCTTCAACAAACTCGCAAAGGGTTTGATCGGCGCCAACAATATCGACACCAACTCGCGGCTGTGTATGTCGTCGGCGGTGAGTGGCTACAAGCTGACGCTGGGCGCCGACGCGCCGCCGGCGTGCTACGAAGATATCGATTATGCCGATTTGATCTTCATCGCCGGATCGAATACCGCATTTGCCCATCCGATTCTGTTTCGTCGCATTGAAGCGGCGAAAGCAAAACGCCCTGATCTGAAAATCATCGTCGTCGATCCACGCCGCACCGATACCGCAGCGTTCGCCGATTTGCATCTACCGATTCTGCCGGGCACGGACGTGGCGTTGTTCAACGGCCTATTGCATTTGTTGTTGTGGGACGGGCATGTCGATCAAGGTTACATCGCCGCTCACACCGAAGGATTCGACGCGCTGAAGCAAACGGTGCGCGACTATCATCCGAAACTAGTCGCCGAGACCTGCGGTATCGCCGAGGCGGATTTGGCGCTGGCGGCGAAATGGTTTGGTGAATCGCCGGCGGTGCTGTCGCTGTATTGCCAAGGCTTGAATCAATCGAGCCGTGGCACGGAAAAAAACGCGGCGCTGATTAACTTGCATCTGGCCACGGGAAAAATCGGTAAACCCGGTTGCGGACCGTTCTCGCTGACGGGTCAGCCCAACGCCATGGGGGGGCGCGAAGTGGGCGGTATGGCGAATTTGCTGTCGGCCCATCGCGATTTGGCGAACGCCGAACATCGAGCGGAAGTCGCCGCGCTTTGGGGGTTGCCTGACGTGCCGAGTCGACCGGGCAAGACCGCGGTGGAAATGTTTGATGCGGTGGCGAGTGGTGAGATCAAGATGCTTTGGATCGCCTGCACCAACCCTGCGCAATCGATGCCCGATCAGGCGAAAATTCGCAAGGCGCTCGAAAACGCCGAATTGGTGATCGTGCAAGAAGCCTATGTCGATACCGAGACGGCGGCCTATGCCGACGTTATTTTGCCGGCTGCAACCTGGGGCGAAAAAGAGGGCACGGTGACCAATTCCGAGCGATGCATCACGCGCTTCAAGGCGGCAATTCCCGCGCCGGGAGAAGCGCGCCCTGATTGGCGCATCGTTGTTGATTTTGCTCATGCGTTAGAGAAAATTCTACGACCTGGTTTCGCGACGCTGTTTCCGTACGAAACCGCCGAAGCGATTTTCAATGAGCATCGGGAATCGACACGCGGACGCGATCTCGACATCACCGGCCTGTCGTATGAAATGTTGGAAGCCCGCGGCCCGCAGCAATGGCCGTTTCCAAGTGGCGCGAGCGAGGGTAAAGCGAGGCTTTACGTCGATGGAAAATTTCCAACCCCAACTGGCAAAGCGAAGTTCTTCAACGCAACCTACAAATCCGTTGCGGAGCCGGCCAATGCGCAATATCCGCTGCACCTTAACACCGGTCGTCTACGCGACCAGTGGCACGGTATGAGTCGCACTGGGAAAGTTGCGCGGTTGTTCGAGCACGTCGCGGCGCCGGCGCTTTCCATGACAAAAGTAGATATGGCGAAGCGCGGTTTGCAAGAGGACAGCTTGGTTCGCCTGCGTTCCCGTCGTGGCGATGTCGTGCTCCCCGTATGTGTCAGCGAGGAACTGCGCGGTGGCCAGGTCTTCTTGCCGATGCATTGGGGCAGCCGCTTCATGGCGGGCTTGGGCATCAATGCCTTGACCTTGCCCACCTTTGATCCTTATTCAAAGCAACCCGAGTTAAAGCACGCGGCGGTGCAGGTGGAAAAGATCGATCTGCCGTGGCAGTTTGTGGCGATGGCCATCGGCGAGCCGGATGGGGCGAGAACGGCGCTCGCGCGCCTTGCCGAATTACGCAAGCACCTCAGTGCGTTCGAATATGCATCAGTGGGACTGTTCGGCCACAGTCAGGAAAACGTGATTTTTCGTGCTGCCGCGAGCTTGCCGTTGTCTGCTCACTTCGTGGCGCAGATCGACGACATTCTCGGATTGAACGATGCCGCTGAGGTGTTGCACTACGAAGACAAGCGCCGCGACGTCGGCCGCAAGATTCGCATCAAGGACGGCAAGCTCGCGGCCGTGCGTTTATCCGGCGATGCGGCAGCGAAACATTGGTTGAAGGAATGGCTCACCCAGGGTGCATCGGTCGCGCATTTAAGCCGCGTGTTGCTGGCGCCGAGCGCCAAGCCGCCGCGAAACTTCACACCGCGCGGCCGGGTGATTTGTAACTGTTTGAATGT
>JANMJR010000451.1:0-10403 GCA_031371465.1 Pseudomonadota bacterium | reverse complement strand
TACAAGCTTACCTTCTAGCAACGCATGCCTGAAGCGCAGCACCCCGCTTGCCTTTCAGGCCATGCACTCAATTAAATTTTTTCTTCGCCGATCGATCTGGTTATGGTTTAGCATAATCTTACGAACGTGGAGGAAGACATGACAAAATCAAACACCGTGCAAATGCCGGGCGGTCTCAGCATCCCGGCCTTGGGGCTTGGCACCTGGCACCTGGGCGAGAAAAAAGCCGATCGCGCGCGCGAAGTCGCGGCGCTGAAAGCGGGAATCGATTTGGGGTTGACGGTCATCGATACCGCCGAGATGTATGGCAACGGTGGCGCTGAAGAAGTGGTTGCGGACGCGATCGCAGGCGTGCGTGATAAGGTCTATCTCGTGAGCAAGGTCTTGCCGCATAACGCGTCGCATAAAGGCACAATCGCAGCCTGTGAGCAGAGTCTGCGGCGGCTGAAGACTGACCGGATCGATCTTTATCTTTTGCATTGGCGTGGTTCTTATCCGCTGGCCGACACGGTTGCCGCCTTCGAGCGCCTCAAGTCTGACGGGAAGATCGGCGATTGGGGCGTGAGCAATTTCGACGTTGATGATATGGCCGAGCTAAAGCGCGTCAGCGATGATTGCGCCGCCAATCAAGTTCTATATCACCTCGGCTCGCGCGGCATTGAGTGGCAGCTCTTGCCCGATAGTCAGCGCGCCGGGATTCCGATCATGGCCTATTGTCCGTTGGGGCAAGGCGAATTGGTCGGCCATCGAGCCATCGTACAACTTGCGCGTAAACACTTGGTGGCGCCTGCGGCGATCGCCATTGCTTTCCTGTTGTCGAAGCCGGGTGTGCTCGCGATTCCGAAATCGTCACACGTTGAACACGTGCGTGAAATCGCGAGGGCGCGCGACGTCACGCTCGATGTGGAAGATCACGCGCTGCTCGATCGCGAATTTCCTGCGCCGAAACGCAAGACGGCGCTTGAGATTGTTTAATGTGCTTTCGCCCGGAGAGCAACAGCAGATTCTTCGCTTCGCTCAGAATGACAATGCTTAGATGTTCCTGGCAATTGAGGCGCTAGCCTGCAATCCGCAAGGATGCTGGCCTTTAGAAGACTGCGCCACGACCGGGTAGCCCGAGGCTAGCCACTGGCCTACCGGGTGGCCTAGGGCCAGGGCCAAGCAAGTGGGGTGCGGCTCCTGGCATAGCCATATGAGATAATTTCAGTCTCATTCACGCGTTTGATCGTAAGTATTTATCTCTCATGACGGAAAACAAACCATCGCAAGGTATTGCGGTAGTGACCGGCGCCGCGAAGCGCATCGGCCGCGCCATTGCCCGTGGCCTGGCCAATGCGGGATGGGACGTGGCCATTCACTATCATCGCTCGAATGCCGATGCGGAGTCGCTGCAAAAAGAAATCACCGCGCTGGGTCGGCGCGCGATTTTGCTGCAAGCGGATCTTGCGCAAACGGCGAATGTCGAAGGCTTGATGCAGTGCTGTGTCGATCAACTTGGCGCGCCGACTTGCTTGGTGAACAACGCGTCGGTGTTCAGCTTCGATGAAATCGGTAGCGTCACGGCGAGCGATTGGGACGCAATGCACGCGGCGAATCTGCGTGCGCCGATTTTGCTGGCGCGGGATTTTGCGCGTTTCTTGCCTAGCGATTCGGAAGGCAACATTATCAACCTGCTTGATCAAAAAATCGCTAATCTGAATCCGGATTTTTTCTCGTACACGATTTCAAAAGCGGGATTGGATGCAGCGACTCACACCCTCGCCATGGCGCTCGCGCCGCGCATCCGCGTGAACGCCGTTGCGCCCGGATTGACCTTGGTCAGCGGCGATCAAAGGCCGGACAATTTTACTCAAGCGCACCGCATGACGCCGCTTGGCCGCGCCGGAAATTTAGACGATATCGTCGCTGCGGTATTATTTTTGTTGTACACAAAATCTGTTACCGGCCAAACGATTTTTATCGACGGCGGTCAACGCTTAATGCCACTGGACCGCGATGTCATGTATAAAGTACAACTATGAATTATCGCGACATCGAAAAACTTTCGTCTTCGTTTGTGTCCACAAAGGGCATGCCGGAGCCGGTGCGGCGGATTTTTTTGAAGAACTATCGCGCGCAGATGTCACTGGGCATTCATCCGCACGAAAAGGCGAAGAAGCAACTCGTAATCATTAACGTCGATTTGTATTTCGACGCCGCGGTTGCGTCCCAAGGCGATCAGATCGAGAGCGTGGTGGATTACGATTTCGTACGTACCGAAATCCAGCGCATCAGCCAGGAGCGCCATTTTAACTTGCAAGAAACCTTGTGCGAAGAAATTCTCGCCATTTGTTTAGCGAAGCCGGGTGTCCTCGCGGCGCGCATTTCAACCGAGAAGCCCGAGGCCTACGCCGATTGCGACGCAGTGGGTTACGAATTGTTTTGGCGCAAGGATTTGCCGCGGCCATGAGTGTCGCGCTCGGCGGCGCGAGTGAGGCTCGGCTACGCATTACGCCCGTTACCCGCAATTTACCCGAAACCGATTTCGCTTCCCTTGAGCATTCGGCGGGCGTTGTTGCGCATATCAAAGACCACATTCGCGACGCCGGCGGATGGATTCCGTTTTCCAAATATATGGACTTGGCGATGTTTGCCCCCGGTCTAGGTTATTACAGCGCGGGCGCGGCGAAAATCGGCGCAGCGGGAGACTTTACCACCGCGCCGGAGATGAGCATGCTGTTCGGCGCGACGTTGGCCCTACAAGTCGCGCAAGTGTTGGACGCAACCGGCGGCGACATCTTGGAGTTAGGCGCCGGCAGCGGCAAGCTCGCCCGCGATCTCTTGCGCGGCCTCGCGAAGCTAGGCTGCGAGCCGCGCCAATACTTGATCTTGGAGCCGAGCCCAGACTTGCGTGAACGCCAGCAGGCATTGCTGCAAAAAGAATTGCCCGCATTTTATTTCCGTATCCATTGGATCGACGATCTGCCGGAAAAATTCAGCGGCGTCATGATCGCAAACGAAGTGCTCGATGCCATGCCGATCGATTTGATTGCCTGGCAAGCCGATGGAATTTACCAGCGCGGTGTCGCGGTTTCCGACGATGGTTTCGTTTGCAAGGATCGCCCGCTGGGGCCCGGCCGGTTACTCGATCTCGCCCGAACCGTGAACGTTGCCCCCGGCTATGTGAGCGAAATTCATCGTGCCGGCGCCGCTTTTGTTCGCAGCCTGGGTGATGCCTTGCAGCACGGCGTGGCGCTGCTGATCGACTACGGTTTTCTCGACCACGAGTACTACCATTCGGACCGCAGCACCGGTACGCTGATGTGCCACTATCGCCACCGCGCCCATACGGATCCGTTCTTTTTACCCGGCGCGCAAGACATCACCGCGCACGTTAATTTTAGCGCGATGATGAACGCGGCTCAAAGCGCGGGCGTCGACGTTGAAGGCTATACCACCCAAGCAAAGTTTCTGATCGCCTGCGGGATCACCGATCAATTGGGCGCAATCGATCCAGCCAACGCGGCGCAATATCTGCCGCTGGCGAATCAGGCCCAGCGCCTGCTCAGTCCGGCGGAGATGGGCGAGTTGTTTAAGGTGTTGGCGCTTGGGCGCGGCATTGATTTTCCACTATTAGGATTTTCTCGGCCATGACACGCAGTGTCGGTGCATTCGATTATATTATCGTTGGCGCTGGTTCGGCCGGTTGCGTACTCGCCAATCGGCTCACGCGCGATCCCGAGGTCAACGTGCTATTGCTGGAAGCGGGGGGCGAAGACAACTGGATTTGGATTCATATTCCTGTCGGTTACCTTTATTGCATTGGTAATCCGCGCACCGATTGGATGTATCGCACCGAGCCGGACGAAGGCTTGAACGGCCGCTCAATTCACTACGCGCGCGGCAAAGTGTTGGGCGGTTGTTCGTCGATCAACGCGATGGTTTACATGCGTGGCCAGGCGCGCGATTACGACGAATGGGCAACCGTTACCGGCGATGCGTCGTGGTCGTGGAACAACGTCCTGCCGATTTTTAAGCGCAGCGAAGATAATTGGCGCGGCGGCAACGAGTTACACGGCGCGGGCGGCGAGTGGCGCGTCGAGCAGCAGCGTCTGTCGTGGGAAATCCTTGACGCCTTTGCCGCCGCCGCGAACGAAATCGGCATTCCGCAGACCGACGACTTCAATCGCGGCACAAATGAAGGCACCGGCAAGTTTGAGGTGAACCAACGGCGCGGCGTGCGTTGGAATACCACCAAGGCGTTCCTGCGCCCGGTGATGCGGCGCCCGAATCTCAAAGTGATGACCGGCGCGCTGGTAAAAAAACTGCGACTGGACGGCAAGCGCGTAACTGGCATCGAATTCGATCTCGCGGGCGAAGCGCGCTTCGCCGACGCGAAGGTCGAGACCTTGCTTTCGGGCGGCTCGATCGGCAGCACACAGATATTACAGTTGTCGGGCATCGGTTCCGGCGCGCATTTGCAGTCGCTGGGTATTCCCGTTGCCCACGAATTGCGCGGCGTCGGCGAAAATCTGCAAGACCATTTGCAATTGCGCATGGCATTCAAAATCCAGAACGTTTTGACCATGAACCAGATCGCCAACAGTTGGCTCGGCAAAGCGCGCATCGGCCTGGAGTATCTGTTCCTTAAAACCGGCCCCCTGACGATGGCCCCGAGTCAGCTTGGCGTGTTCACGCGTTCGGGGCCGGAATACGTAACGCCGAATTTGGAGTACCACGTGCAGCCGCTATCGTTGGATAAATTCGGCGATCCGCTGCATTCCTTTCCTGCGTTCACCGCGTCCGTGTGCAATTTGCGTCCGACCAGCCGTGGTCATGTGCGCATTCAATCGAGCGACCCACGCCGGGCGCCGAAGATTACGCTGAATTATCTTTCCACTGACATCGACCGGCAAATCGCGGCGGATTCGCTCAAGCTTACGCGCCGCATCGTCACGGCCAACGCGTTAAAAAAATACGCACCGGATGAGTTCTTGCCCGGCCCACAAGTAGCGACCGACGCGCAACTCGCGCAGGCGGCTGGCGACATCGGCACCACGATCTTTCACCCGGTCGGCACATGCAAGATGGGTCCGCTCACGGATACCCATGCCGTGGTCGATGCGCGCCTACGTGTCCATGGCCTCGTGGGTTTGCGCGTGGTCGATGCCTCCGTCATGCCGACCATCACCTCGGGCAATACCAACTCCCCCACGATCATGATCGCCGAAAAGGCGAGTGACATGATCCGCGCAGATCGTCGCTAGCCGATTCCAATTTCTCGTCGTTTGTGACTTAAATTGGTCATCTTGAGGTGCAAAAATCACCTCACGCGTGGCTGTGCCAATCCCCAGAATCGCGCAAGTATCTAATAATTAAATTATTTTTTCGATGATCCGGCGCCTGGCATAGCACTTGCTCAGTATCTGTCAAGCAAACTAACTTTGGAGCAACCATGAATCTGAATGACAGCCCGCTCGGCATGCTAGAACTTTCCGACGAATCTGGTGAAAGCGTCGCGCTGCGTTACCCAGGATTGGCCCGCGTGAAATTGTTACTCAAACGCGGCAACGACGAATTGTTCGACAGCGAAGAATTTTCCTTAGACGACTTCGCATTCTAGAATCTCCTCGACTCAGCTTCCGCCTCCTCCTCGGCAGTTGATTCCATTGCGAGGTGCGCATAGTGCGTACCTCGCTTGTTTTTTGACGGGCGCATGTTGCAACTATAATCCACGGCATGCTCGAATCGCTGCAAGCCTTACTTTCTTCCAATCAATTTTTTCCGGCGGCTTGGTCCTTGGGTTGATCGGAATTGTCGCCGTGTGGTTTCGCGAAGTCTCGCTGAGATTCTTCGTGGAGTTTTCCCCCGATCCCCATGCGGCAAAACATTTCGCCGCCACGATTCACGAACGGTTGTCAAAATTTACGAGCATCGAACAGGCGTTTCTGATATTGGTTCCAGATCCATCTGCTCAATAGGAGATTTGCCGCTAGAAAAATGAATGGCCCTCAAATCTTACGACTTGAGGGCCAGTTTTACGTCGGAGTTACCGACTTCAATCAGTCGTCGCGGCCACCGAATATGCCAAGCATTTGCAGCAAAGCCGAGAACAAATTGTAGATGCTGATGAAAATGCTCAGGGTCGCGCTGATGTAGTTAGTTTCACCACCGCGTACGACAGCATGCAGTTGATAGAGCATCAACATTGCCGATAGCGGAATGAAGATCGCGAGAATCGTCATGTGCACAGCCGATGATTGGAAGAAGATATTTGCAATCACCAGTACCATCGCCACAATCACGCCGATACCGAGAAACTTGCCCATGCCGGTGAGATCGCGCTTGGTTGTCGTGGCGATGCCCGCCATGGCGAAAAACACTGCCGCCGTGCCGCCCGCCGCGAGGCCGATCAACTGGCCGCCGTTGCTCATACCTAGGGTGCGCTGCAGCAACGGACCTAGTAGTAAGCCCATAAAGAACGTGAAGCCAAGCAAAAGGCCGACGCCCAGCGAACTGTCGCGATTTTTTTCAATCGCCCAGATCCAGCCGTAGAAAATCGCGATAGTGCCAATCGCCATCATCATCGGGCTGGCGCGCATGAAGCCGAAGTTCATATTCACACCGACCAATGCGCCGATAACCGTGGGAACCAGCGAAATGGCCAGCAGTAAATAGGTATTGCGTAGGACGCTATTCTGCGCAAGTCCCAGCGAGGCTGAACCAGTTGCTAACGGGATGTTGGGTTCCATATGTTTCTGTTGCTCCTTGTTGAGGTGAAATTCAGATGCTTAGAATAGGCAAATGGGGTAAAAGTTGCAAGTATTCAATGCCTTTTCGATATTGCCTTATTTATCCGTGGGTTGCATCCTATACTCCGTCCCGCACCTAAGCTATGACTTTTTCGCCAACCCTTTTTTCAACCATGTATTTGCCGAACTCGACTTTGGCAATTGCATTGCGATGCACTTCATCCGGACCATCCGCCAAGCGCAATGTCCGATTGTGAGCGTAAAACTCGGCGAGCGGAAAATCTTCACTCAAGCCGCCGGCGCCGTGGGCTTGGATCGCCCATTCGATGATTTGTTGCGCGATGTTGGGCACATAAACTTTGATCATGGCGATTTCGGCGCGGGCGACTTTGTTGCCGACCCGATCCATCATGTCTGCCGCTTTGAGCACTAACAATCGCGCCGAGTCGATCATGATGCGGGCTTCGGCGACGCGCTCTTGCGTCACGCCTTGTTCCGACACGGCTTTGCCGAATGCGACGCGGGTCAGTGCCCGTTTGCACATGTATTCCAGCGCGCGCTCGGCCACACCGATGGCGCGCATGCAATGGTGAATGCGGCCCGGCCCTAAGCGACCTTGGGCGATTTCAAAACCGCGGCCTTCGCCGAGCAGAATATTCTCGTAGGGCACGCGCACGTTTTCGAATTTCACTTCCGCGTGACCGTGGGGCGCGTCGTCGTAGCCCAGCACCGTCAGTGGGCGTACTACGGTCAAGCCTTTGGTATCGCGCGGCACTAAGATCATCGATTGCTGATTGTGGCGGCTGGAATTATTCGGATCGGTCTTGCCCATCACGATAAAAATTTTGCAGTTCGGGTGCGACGCGCCGGTGATCCACCACTTGGTGCCGTTGATCACCCAATCTTTACCGTCGCGCACCATGCTGGTCTGGATGTTGGTCGCATCCGACGAAGCGACAGCCGGTTCGGTCATCGCAAACGCCGAGCGAATCTTGCCTTCGAGCAGCGGGGCAAGCCATTCGCGTTTTTGCGCCTCGTTGCCGTAGCGCTCGATGGTTTCCATGTTGCCGGTGTCCGGTGCGTTACAGTTGAACACTTCCGGTGACCACAACACGCGGCCCATGATTTCACATAACGGCGCGTACTCAAGATTTGTCAAGCCTGCGCCGTGATTCGATTCCGGCAAGAATAAATTCCACAGCCCCGCGGCGCGTGCTTTGACTTTGAGGTCTTCCATCAACTGAACCGGCTGCCAGCGATCACCGGTATTCACCTGACGATGAAACTCCGCCTCGTTCGGATAAATATGCTCGTTCATGAAATGCACCAGGCGTTCTTGTAGCGATTTAACTTTGTCGGAAAATTCGAAGTCCATTTTGTTTCCCAATGTAGGGTGAAAATAATAATGAGCGGTGCATGAATGCACCTTACGTTATTGCTTAAGAATGTTTTCCACTTGCCGCCAGCCGGCTTCGGCCATGGGCCGTGCGCGCTTGCCGGATTCGATCGCGTGTTGGCTCGCCGCCGTACCATCGACGACGCGACCCATAATACCCTGCAAAATACCGGCGAGGCGAAACATGTTGTACGCCATGTAAAAATCCCATTGGCGCGGATCGATCGGTGATCGGCCGGTGCGCTTGAAATAGGCGGCGACGTATTCTTCTTCCGTCGGGATGCCGAGCGCGTTCCAATCGTAGCCTGCGATGCCGCGAAACTCGCCGGGCGATAGGCGCCAACTCATACAGTGATAAGAAAAATCCGCCAGCGGATGGCCGAGCGTCGAGAGTTCCCAATCGAGAATCGCGGCAATGCGTGGTTCGATCGAGTGGAAAATCACGTTGTCCATACGATAGTCGCCGTGGACGATGCTAGTCTCCTCACCCGGCGGAATATTGTCCGGCAGCCATGCGATGAGGTTATCCATCGCTTCGATTTTTTCTGTTTCGGAGGCTTTGTATTGCTTGGTCCAACGGCCGATTTGCCGTGCCAGATAATTGCCCGGTTTGCCGAAATCGGCGAGGCCGATTTTTTCGTAATTCACTTGATGCAGCGCCGCGATGACGCGGTTCATCTCGTCCCAAATGGCTTTGCGCTCGTCGGGGTTCATACCCGGCAGCGCTTGATCCCACAACACGCGGCCTTCGACGCAATCCATAATGTAGAACGCCGTGCCGATCACGTTTTCGTCTTCGCACAGCGCATAGGTTTTTGCGACGGGAATACCAGCCTTATACAACGCAGTGATGACGCGATATTCGCGATCCACCGCATGGGCTGAGGGCAGCAACTTGCCTGGTGGCTTGCGGCGTAACACGTAGCGCTTGCCGCTCGCGCTCAATCGATAGGTCGGATTGGATTGCCCGCCTTTGAATTGCTCGACCGTCAGCGTGCCGAAAAAACCGTCGACGTGCTCGCGCATATAACGCTCCAGCGCCGTAGTGTCGAAGCGATGCTTGTCTTGAACCGGCATGGTGCCGACGAATTCTTCGTGCATGATTTCAGTTATTTTCCACTATCGAGGGCGGCATTTAGTTCCACAATGTCATCCTGAACGAAGTGAAGGATCTGCTTTAATGGGCGCGGGAAAAAGCAGATCCTTCACCTCGTTTAGGATGACATGATTGGTTATTGACCCGTTTCGCCTTTAACCCAAGCCCGCATATCCCAAGGCTGATAAAGCGTCCAGATGTAATCCTTGCACGCCGTTTCGCGCAGGTGATGAATATTGTCGCGATCCATATCATCGATCATCTTTTGGAAAATCGCTTCGCTGGGAAATTCGACGACGATAAAAATCTGCCGTTTAATATCGCCGTGCATATGGCGAATCGGATCGTGGCCCGACGCAACCACTTTGCCGCCGTAGCCGTAAATAATCTTGCCAGCTTTGATACTGTATTCTTTGTATTGCTCCTCTTTGCCGGGAATGAGCGTGAATACGTTGAGAGCGTAAACCATAAGAATGATACCATTCGTGAATGTGGGATTATGCCACAACCCGCTCACTAAAACCCTCGGAGGAAACACCATCATGGCGACACTAAATACACAAATTTTATTGGCAAGCCGTCCCGAAGGTTGGGCCTCGGAAAGCAATTTCAAAGTTGTGCAAACGCCGGTCGCCAGCCCGAAAGACGGCGAGCTATTGGTCAAAAATCATTACCTCTCGCTCGACCCGTACATGCGCGGCCGCATGAATGCGGTGAAGTCCTACACCAAGTATCAGGAATTGAACGAAGTAATGACCGGCGGCACGGTCGCCGAAGTGGTCGAATCGAAACATCCAAAATTCAACGTCGGTGATTTTGTTGTCACCATGTCCGGCTGGCAGCAATACGCCATCAGCAACGGCGAAGGTTTGATGAAGGTTGATGGCAAACTCGCGCCGTTATCCTATTACGTCGGCATCCTGGGCATGCCCGGCGCCACGGCGTGGATTGGCCTCAACGACATCATGCAGCCGAAAGCGGGTGAAACCGTCGCCGTTTCTGCAGCATCGGGCGCTGTTGGCAGCGTAGTCGGACAGTTGGCGAAAGCGAAAGGCTGCCGCGTGGTCGGCATCGCCGGCGGCAAAGCGAAATGCGACTACGTCGTGAAGGAGTTGGGCTTCGATGCCTGCGTCGATTACAAAGCCGGCAACCTCAAAGACGATTTCAAAGCTGCCACGCC
>JANMJR010000216.1:0-5115 GCA_031371465.1 Pseudomonadota bacterium | reverse complement strand
GATGGGCTCGCGGCGCTGCCCTACTCGTCCGGCACAACCGGCTTGGCTAAAGGCGTGATGCTGACCCATCGAACGCTGGTTTCAAATGTTTGCCAATGGAGCGAAGCGTTTTCATCGCCAGATGCCAGCCCGGTTGTACTGGCTTTCTTGCCGATGTTTCACATCTTTGGCTTCACCATTGTCACGCTGTGCGGATTCGCCGCAGGCGCCAAATTGGTGACGGTGCCGCGTTTTGAAGCGGAACCCTTCCTAAAGGCGATCGCGGATTTTCGTGTGACGCATTTGTTCGTTGTGCCGCCGGTGATGCAGTTCCTCGCCGGACACCCGATGGTGGATGCCCATGATCTGTCGTCCGTCGAACTCATCGGCTGCGGCGCCGCCCCGCTCGGCGCCGCGTTGGAAAAGAAAGTCAGCGAACGGCTGAAATGCAAAGTGGCGCAAGGTTTCGGCATGACGGAATCGTCCGGCTGCGTCACCATATGCCACCCGGATCGCGTTCGTCCAGGCTCGAGCGGCCAATTGCTCCCCGGAACGCAGGGCCGCATTGTCGACCCCGAAACCGGTATCGATGTTGCACGCGGTATGTCGGGCGAATTTTGGTTCCGTGGGCCGCAGAACTTTAAAGGCTATTTAAACAAGCCCGACGCAACGTCAGAAACCATCACGGCCGATGGCTGGGTACGCACCGGCGACATTGGCGTGTTCGATGCCGATGGCTATTTGTCCATCACCGATCGGTTGAAAGAATTGATTAAGGTGAAAGGTTTCCAAGTACCGCCGGCGGAGCTTGAGGCGTTGCTACTTACCCATCCTTTGATCGCGGATGCGGCGGTGATCGGGCGGCCCGATGAGCGCTCGGGCGAGCTACCCGTGGCCTATGTGGTGGGACGTGGGGCGGTCGAAAGTGATGCGATTAAAGCATGGGTCGCCGAGCGCGTGGTCGAGTACAAGCAACTCGGCGACGTGGTGTTGTGCGAGGCGATTCCGAAAAATCCTTCAGGCAAGATTTTGCGCCGCGTGCTGCGTGCGACGGATGCTCAGCGGACAACTATAGCGGCCTGATACTCATTGCGCCCGCATGCCCGGAACGTTCACGCGCATTTTGTACAACCCGCTCTGGGCCGTGAGATAAAGCGTCTTGCCGTCGGCATCGCCCCAGGCCATGTTGTGTGGGTGCTTGGGGCCGATCACCGTGCCGAGGTGCTTGCCTTGCGCTGATAGAATCCACAGGCCACCGGGGCCGGAGACGTAGAGATTGCCCTTGATGTCGACCTTGATGCCGTCAATGGCGTCCTCGCCCTGCGCCGCCGTCATGTCGAAGAATACCTCGCCTTTGTCCAACGTGCCGTCGGCTTTTACAGCGTAGCGCATGACGACTTTCTTCTTGTCATCCCAGTTGCCGACATAAAGGTAGGCTTCATCGGGCGAAAAGGCGATGCCGTTCGGCCCGGTCAAATCGGTGTTGAGCAGTGTGAGCTTGCCGTCTTGCCAACGATACACGCCGCTATAGGGTAATTCTTTGCGCGGATCGTCGCCGAACTTTGGCAAACCGAAGGGCGGATCGGTGAAGTAAACCGCGCCGTCAGATTTGTACACCAGGTCGTTGGGGCTGTTCAGGCGATTGCCGTCGTAACGATCGGCGAGCACCGTGACGCTGCCATCTTTTTCAATGCGGCTGACGCGATGGTTGCCGTGTTCGTTGACCGTGAGGCGGCCCTGCTTATCGAGCGCCAGGCCATTGGATCCCGGCTGGCCGTAGTCGGCGACATCGGCGCCGGCATAGCCGCTCTGCGCACGAAACACCGTCAAATCACCATTCCCCTCGGGCGCCCACTTGTAAATCGTGTTGCTATTCGGATCGCTGAAGAGCAGGTATCCAGGGGTTGGCCCGAGGTGGCCTAAGGCCATAAGGCCATCCGCCTGTCCGACCGGCACCCAGAGTGGGCCTTCGGTAAATTTAAATCCCTCGGCGAGTTTCCAAATTTTTGGGTTGTTGCTGATAAGTTCGTTGATGGCCGGATCGTTACGTACGACTTCGACATTTACTTCTTGCGGCGTGACCGCCATCGGGCCCCGGGGGCCCTCGTAGAGTTCGAGCTTGGCGTAGTGCAGCCAAATGAAGTTGGTCGGCGGGCTAGAGAGCGGGCCATTGATGCCGAAAATCGCTAACTGAATCTTTTGCCCCGGTTTAACGTCGCGGCCTATCACGACGCGATTCGCGGCATTCCAACCGCTGATCACTGAGCCACCCATCTGGCCGTAGCCGCGCGCCAGCTCACCGTCGACCCAAATTTCGGCGTAGTCATCCACGGCGGTATCCAACACGATGGTTTTGCCGGTCGTATCGACGTCGCCGAAACGGTCCGGCAGCGTCAAGCTGAACCGATACCAGTTAAACGCCAACCGGCCCGCGGTGCGGCGTTTCATTATGTCCGGGCCGGAAAAACTTTCCCAGGCGGAATCATCGAAATCCTTGACGCCAGCGCGCGGGCTGATGTCCTTCGCCTTGATCATCCTGCCGGTCGGTTGGCCTTCCGGCCCCGGTGCGAAGAACTCGGTTTCGACGATGTTGGCATCGCTGTAGCGCCATTGTCCTTGCACGAGATTGACCCCGTCGATGGTGCCCAGATCGATGCTCGCGAGCGGCTTGCCATTAAACGCGGACTTGTCCGCAGCCACCGCGTTGACCAGAATAGCGCCCAGTAGCAGCAGCCCCAACATTTTTGCAAATAGACTCATCCTGTCCTCCTAAGGCGCGATGGGCTTTACAACGAAGTAAAGAAATGGATCGGTGACTTCTTTAAACCAATGGGGCGTATTCGGTGGAACAACGACCACATCGCCTTTCACAAGTTTGCGGGTTTCGCCGCCTTGCACATCGGATCCGCGAATCTCCCCCGGCGCAACGGTATTCGCGCCCACCAAGGCGCCGCCGGTGACGAATGTGGCGGAACCTTCCAGGACGTACACCACATCGGTTTCGTGTTCGTGAACCTCGGCCAAACCAGATTTGGAGCGACGGCTGGCGTGGATTTTATATTCCGGGACTTCAAGCAATGGCATGCCCTTGGCGAAAGCGGCCGTGACTTTGTCCTTGTCTAGATAGGTAATCGGACTGGCGGCGGACGCAATAATTGTCGCGGCGGCGTCGGCGCCTGCCTTGGCGATGTCTTCGTCCTCCTGCGGTGTGTTGCCCGATACGCCGATGGCGCCGATGACTTTGCCCTGGTGCTCGATCGGCACGCCGCCTTGCAGCGGTGTCGCGCCGGGCAGTGCGAGGGCGGCGATGCGGCCATCGCGTATCTGGTCTTCAAACACCTTGGACGGGCGGCGGAAGATTGCCGCGGTGCGTGCTTTGCCGATACCGACATCAACGCTTGCAACCTGAGTGTCGTCCAGCCGATTGAGCACTAACAGATGACCGCCATCATCGACCACGGCAATCACGACGGTCGCTTTGCGTTTTAGCGCTTCGGCCTCCGCTGCGGCCGCGATTTTCTTGGCCGCGCTCAGGGTCAATACTTTCTTATCCGGCAACGCGGCAGCGGAAACGAACGCGCTGGCCGCGATGACTAAACCGAAAAATAATTGAAATGCTGATTTCATGAGAGCCCCCCCGCTTAAGGTTTAATAGATTTAGCGGCGATGAGTGCGATATCTTCGTCCTGCTGCGCCGAAGCGGCGCCGGATATGCCGATAGCGCCCACCACCTGGCCATCCAGCTCGATCGGCACGCCGCCGCGCAGAGGCGTGAAAAGGCTGTCGGGGAGGGCAGTCATGGCGGTGCGGCCCTTATTCACAATGTCTTCGAAAAATCCGGAGGGCTTGCGAAACATCGCCGAGGTGCGCGCCTTTCCGACAGAAATCGTCGCGCTGGCGGCGAACGTGTTGTCGAGCCGCTCGGCCACGACCAAGTGGCCACCGTCGTCGACGATGGCGATGGCGCCGCCGGGTGCATTGAGTCGTTTTGCCTCGGTGACCGCTGCCGCCAATACCTGTTTCGCGCCGTCCAGCGTGAGGATTCGTTTGCCTTGCGTCACGTCTCCGGCTTGTGCGCCGACGCCAATCGCGATCAATGCAAACAACACAGTTGCTTTAAGAATAATCATATTGTCGAGTCCATGAATGAGGTGAGGACGGTCCGGCCATTCCTGGCCGGACTCGCAAAGTCACGCGCGATCAGTTTCCCTTGCCGCCCGGTTTGGCGTGCGGTGAGGTTGTCACATAGGCGCCGATAATTTTCTCGCACGCGCCCTTGGGCAATTCGACCCAGGCTTCTTTGTCGCCATCGATGTTGATCGAGCCATGGCATGAACTGTGGCTGGCGCCGCAATCGTTCTTGCCGGCCTTGATCACACCGGCGCACTTTTCCAGCATCGGCTTGTCTTCGGCCAACGCGCCGGTCGGGCCGCCGGAGAGGCCCAGTGCGATAAGGCTGGCGAATGCGCCCCGAATTAACGTGTCTTTACTATTCATGTGTCATCCTTTTCAGTGGTGAGTCGGAGAGGCGGAAGGGCGTGAGTGCTCATCCGTGTTGACACTATGAGGGGGAAGATTATCTGCTGCGTCACGAAAAACTAAGGAAGCTCTGATTAATTCCGATTTCGTCGCGATACGTCGTTGCTCGCAAAAAATACCTCCTTACATATCATGCATATGCTGCGTCGATATTTTTTGCTCGCGCCTCGTCTCGCTTAGAACTCGAAATAAATCAGAGCTTCCCTAACGTTTCCGTCACGCCACTTTTCGCCGGCGAATTGACGTTGCGCCACTACAAAAACTTTGACCCTAGGCCGTACCGAATGGCGAACCTAGGGGCAAGGTGCGGTCGGTATGTACCGCAGTCCTACTATACGGCGACGTTCGTATCGTTATTTTTTCTTGTAGGACGGGCTCAACGGATTGTTGGTGTCCATGTAGGCGACAAACTTGGCGGCGTCAATTTCTTTGCCTTCGCCCGCCATCGCTTTCCAGGATTCCAATTTGGCGGTCAGCTTGGGATTCTTGTCGTAGCCGGGGGCTAGCGGATTGCCTTTGTTGAGATACTCTTCCATGGAGACCATGCCGTCGCTGTTCAGGTCGATTTTGCAGAACTCCATGAAATATTTCTTTTGC
>JANMJR010000389.1:0-21621 GCA_031371465.1 Pseudomonadota bacterium | reverse complement strand
GGTTTCGGCGATCGCCGCAAAGCCATGTTGGAAGACATCGCCATCCTGACCGGTGGCACGGTGATTTCAGACGAAGTGGGCCTGAAGCTGGAAAACGCCACGCTGAAAGATCTCGGCAAAGCCAAGCGCATCGAAATCGGTAAAGAGAACACCACGATTATCGATGGTGGCGGCGACGAAAAAGGTATCAAAGGCCGCGTCGCGCAAGTTCGCGCGCAGATCGAAGAAGCCACCAGCGACTACGACAAAGAAAAGTTGCAAGAGCGCGTGGCCAAGTTGGCCGGCGGTGTTGCACTGGTCAAAGTCGGCGCCGCAACCGAAGTCGAAATGAAAGAGAAAAAAGCCCGGGTGGAAGATGCATTGCACGCCACGCGCGCTGCGGTTGAAGAAGGCATCGTGCCTGGCGGCGGTGTCGCATTCATCCGCGCCCTCGGCGCTGCCTCGAAAGTAAAAGGCGACAACCCTGACCAAGACGCGGGCGTGAAAATCGTTCTGCGTGCCTTGGAAGAGCCGTTGCGCATGATCGTTGCCAACGCGGGCGACGAAGCTTCGGTCGTCCTTAACAAAGTTAAGGAAGGCAAAGGCAACTTCGGTTACAACGCCGGTACCGGCCAGTACGGCGATATGGTGGAAATGGGCGTGTTGGATCCGACCAAAGTGAGCCGTTGCGCGTTGCAAAACGCCGCGTCGATCGCCGGTCTGATGCTCACCACCGATGCAATGGTGGCTGAACTGCCGAAAGAAGAAGGCCATGGCCACGGCGGTGGCGGCGGCATGGGTGGAATGGGCGGCATGGGCGGTATGGATATGTAAAAAAACTCCTTCCCCGTCAAGGAGAGGGAAGTTTTGTTAATTGACGTCTCCACTAAAACAACCCCGCCTAACCGCGGGGTTGTTTTTTGTGATTCCCACGCACTCCAAATTCATTTATAATGATTGACTGTCTTTAATTCGCACTCTGGTAATCATGGCAAACACAAAACAAGCAGCTAAACGCGCGAAACAAGGTGAGAAGCGTCGCGCTCACAACGTCGGTCTGCGCTCCACGTTACGCACTGCGGTTAAAAAAGTCCGTAAAGCAATTGAAGGTGGCGACCAAGCAGTCGCGCTGAAAGTATTTCAGGAGTCGACCGGCATCATCGACAGCATTGCCGATAAAAAGATCGTGCATAAAAACAAAGCCGCGCGTCACAAGAGTCGGCTGGCAAGTGCTATAAAAGCGCTCGCCGCCTAGTTCTTCGCTATTCCGTATTTAGATGAGCCGCCTCGCGCGGCTCATTTCATTTTGCTCTCCCCCGTCGCGGCCAACTCACGCGGAGTACTTCCCTGCCTGCGTAGCCCTAGGCTCGCCATGGCGTTGCACCCCTATTGTGTAAGTAATCCTTTCGGCCATCCGACTCCATTGTTCGCGGGCCATTGACGCCGCGAACACTGGCGGTGTGTGTATACTGCCGCGATAGCCCTGTGATTCCATTTCCAACGAAAGCGACGACCATGAGTAGTTACTACGAATCGGAAGACCTGAAAAAATTCGGCAACATCGGCGAACACGCCAAGCTCTTGGCCGATGAATTTTTCAAATACTATGGCATGGTCACCAGTGCGGACGGCGCGCTGACGAAGCGCGAAAAAGCGCTGATCGCCCTCGCTGTTTCGCACTCGGAAAAATGTCCCTACTGCATCGACGCTTATACTACTGCGTGTTTGGAATCCGGGGCGAGCCCGGATCAAATGATGGAGGCCGTTCACGTCGCAGCGGCGATGAAGGCCGGCATTACACTTGCCCACGGGATCCAAATGCAAAATCATCTAAAAAAAATGGCGTTGTAAAAAACGATCGGAGATTTCATGGCAGCAATCGCGGTACTGAAGAAAAACGAAGCGCGCCAATCGAAGTATGATTTTAATCGATTGCTAGACCAGCATGAACTTGACCTAACGCCCCTCAGCGTCGACACACTGCAAGTCAACATCACGAAGTTATGCAACCAAGCGTGCCGTCATTGCCATGTCGATGCCTCCCCCGCGCGCAAAGAAATGCTGTCCCGCGCCGGCATTGAACGCTGCTTAGAGATTCTGCGCGATCATCCGCAAATCAAAACGCTCGACATCACCGGCGGCGCGCCGGAACTGCATCCGGACTTTGATTGGTTCGTCACCGAGGCCGTCAAGCTGGGCAAACACGTGATAGTTCGCCATAACCTTACGGTCGCCTACGACGGTCATCCCATCACCGGCGCGAGCAAAGAATATTTACACGACTTTTTCGCCGCGCAGCGCTGCGAAGTCGTGTCGTCTTTACCTTACTACCAGGAATATTTCACCGATGCCCAACGTGGCAGCGGCGTGTTTCAAAAAAGCATTCGTGGGCTGACCAAGCTCAACTCGCTCGGCTACGGCGTAGAAGGCTCGGGGCTCGAACTCAATTTGGTCTACAACCCGGTCGGCCCCTACTTGCCCCCCGCTCAAGCCGCCCTGGAAGCCGATTACAAACGGGAACTGAAAGCCAAATTCGACATCGTCTTCAACCAGCTCTACACCATCACCAACATGCCCATCAATCGCTTCAAACTGCATCTCGACAAATCCGGGCAGTACCAAGCCTATATGGATAAATTGCTTACCGCGTTCAACCCCGTCGCCGCCGCAGGCGTCATGTGCCGTAACCTCATCAGCGTCAGTTGGGAGGGCAAACTTTACGACTGCGACTTCAATCAAATGCTCGAAATCGAAGCGGAAGGTAAGTCAGGAAAAGCGCCCAGCATTTTCGATTTTGATTTCGCGCAACTCATGGCGCGACGTATACGCTTCGACGATCATTGCCTTGGGTGTACCGCGGGCGCGGGGTCGTCGTGTGGTGGGGCGACGGCTTGACTCGCAAGTTGAACGCTTAAGCGATGTCTAGTTTTCCCCCATGCCGCAGGCGTTCTTTTTGAAGATTCTGAATCATGTCGCGAGCCGCGGCATCGCAGTAGGGAACGCACCTTAGATCGAGTATCGTGTGGGCGCTAGGATCGCCGCGCAGATGCTTCGCCAGCCGATCAAGCGACGCGTAGAAAAGATTCCCGCCGACCTCAATGCGTTCTTGGTCACCGTCTTGCGAAATAGTCAATTCCACTTTAGACACACTGGCGACGAAGAATGCAACCGAGGCCAAGACCGCGCCTTCGATCCGGAACGGCCGCAGCGGATGGCCTTGAATCATGCCGATCCCCACAAGAACTAAGACGCCCGCGATGGCCGGCATCGGTAGCCCGGTCAGAAACGGCCCCAGCACCCAGGCGATTAACACCACCGCCCCTGCGGCAATCATGCCGGAGAGTGGTGTGCGCGCCCATCTCGACCGCGACACTGGTGCGATTGAAGCTGCCGGAACCGGCAAACCTGCAACTCTCGTGAAGTGGGCAGACATCTCGATATTCGGCGGACCAAGTATCCTCCCGGCCATCGACATAGGCATGCCGTTGGTGGCGATCGCGGGCCTGCACGTGGGATGTTGGGAATTGTTTGGTCACGAACGTGTGAAAGGCGTTACCGACCTGAAATGGAAAAAGGTTGCGATATCCGGCGTCCGCGGCGTCGAACACGTCCGGCTCTCGAGCATCTTGGCCTACGTGGGCATGGACCCGCGCACGGACATTAATTGGGCGCCGACCGGCAAGATTGCAGAATCGCAAACTTAGCATTCCCGCCTCAGCCGCACGATTTACGAACCACGGGCGTCGGGCAAGTCATTGTCAATACGACGCTGGATCGCCCCTCGTCAAAATATTTCTGCTGTATCCCCGGTGCGAATCAGCAGTTTTTGCGCGAAAAGCCGATCGCCGCAAAACGCGCGTTGCGCACACTACTCAAAGCCACGGATATCTGCGCCGACGAGCCCGAGCGCGTCGCGCGATTCCTCCGCGAGAAGGGCTATGAGCCGCGCTACGATGTTGCGTTAGAGGTATTGAAGAGCTTGCCGTATAACCGCTGGCGCCACGATGATCCGGAAGACTCGATTCGCTTTCACGCCTTGCGCCTGCGTGAGGTTGGCATGATCAAGAGCTCGCCGAACAAACTCATTGCGCAAGGCACAGACTGGCGGTTTTTGAATCAGGTCAAGAAGGAATTGAAGGCGTGAAACGATACGTATGGTGCTTGAAGAGGCTCGTGTACACTGCCTCTCAAGGCATGCCTCGCCACGAGCAAGCATTCATGGGGGGCCTCTGCAGCGGGGCAATATCTACGCGTTCGGTTGCGTCGTTCACCGTCGAGAGATCGCGCATCTGCAAATTATGCGAGCCAGTCCAAAACCCTCAAACCCTTAACCCGCTGAAACTCGCCGATGTTAGCTGTCGCCACATTCGCCTTTATCGCCATCGCATGCGCGGCGGTCAGCAGGTCATTGTTGCCAACGGGCGTGCCGGCGCGTTCCAGTTCGGTACGAATCTTGCCGTAACCGGCGCTGGCAGCCACCGGATAATCGAGCAACTCAAAACGCGACAGGAACTCGTCCAGCGCTGCGGCGTTGGCGCTGCCGTGCGCACTTTTGGCGACGCCGAAACGAAGTTCCGATACGGTGATCGCCGAGATGCAGATTTCACCGATGGATCGGCCGGAGAGCCGACGCAACACGCGCTCGAAGCCGGGTCGGCGATTAATCAAATGGATACAGATATCCGTATCGAGCAGGACAAGCATCAGAATTTCCGGGTTTGCGGTGGCGCGTCCTTGCCGCGCTCAATAATACCCTGGAAGTCTTGCAATACGCTCATCAGGTCGTCGAACCCGTATCGTCGCGGCAACAACAGTACCCCGCCAGCGTGGCGCTTGACGACGACCTCGTCGTCCTCGAAGCGGAATTCCTTCGGCAGGCGAACGGCTTGGCTGTTGCCGTGTTGAAATATTTTTGCGGTTTTCATATCGTGCAAACTAAAATAGATACGCATAGTATATACAATCACTACAACGAAGACAAGTTCAGTTAGGAGGGGATGTCATGCGGAATTGGAAGAACCTCGCAGCTGTGTTTGCGGCGATGTTATTGACTAACGCGATTGCGTTTGCGGATTCCATAAGCTTGTTACCTCGAATCGGCGAGGCGCCACCGTTCTCGCTCACGACCCAAGACAACGCCCAACTTAAGCTGACCGATTTACGCGGCAAGGTCGTCGCAGTGACATTCATCTTCACGACCTGCAAGGACACCTGTCCGGCGCTGAGGGCAAAGCTGGTTGGCGTACGGAAAAAACTATCGACGGAGATCAGTCCGAACGTTGCATTTGTCGCGATTAGTTTCACACCGAAACATGACACACCGGACGTGCTGAAAGCCCACGCCAACGCACACGGCGCGGATTTGTCCCATTGGTCTTTTTTGACGGGCGACGCGAAACAAATTCACGCGCTGGCAAAGCAATATGGCGTGTTCGTCAAAGCTAAGAAAACTGCGGGCGATGTCGATCACGGTTTCCTCACCTCGATTATCGATCGCGCCGGCGGCATTCGCGTTCAATACATGGGTGTGCGTTTCGAGCCGAATGAGTTGTTGGCGGATTTGCAGGGCTTGGTTAAGGAAGCCGCCGCACCGTGATGCAATGGCTGCCGCGCTGGGTCACTCGGCTGCGGGCCACGATCCACACCAAGCTGCTGGCGGCCTTCCTCCTGATTGCGCTGTTGCTATTGAGTGCCGCGGCCGTGGGGTTAAATACGCTGACCGAAATGAATCGGCGCGCGCAAGAAACGGCCCAGTTACAGCGTAAGATCGCCGCTTATCGCCAGCTTAGTCACGATTCAATTACCCAACTCTATGGCGTCGCGACGGCGTTGTTGCAACCCGAAGAACGGCGTTTAGATGCAATGCTGCGACAACTCAAACAGTTCGGCTACGACCTTGATCGCTTGCAGTTCCTAGCCCAGGATGAGATCGCAGTCATGGGCCGAGTGCGGATCGACTTTGAGGAATTCATCAAAATAGTCACGCGCGCGGTCGAACTCATCCGTGAAGGCAAATCCGACGACGGCCGGAAACTGCAGCTCGGCGTGGCATCGCCGCTAGCGGACCGGCTGGAGCGGCTGACTAACGAACTCCTGAATAAAGCCGAAGCGGACTTGGCCGGCGGCGTCGAACTCGCCAACAACGCCTATTTGCGCTCGCGCCAGACAGTGATCGCTTGCGCCATCGTGAGCATCATCCTTGCGTTGGGTTTGGGGTACATGATTTCCTGGTCATTAGCCAGTCCGATCAAGCAAATGGAATCGCGCATGAGTGAAATTGCGATTGGCAATTTTGCCAATCGCGTCACCATCCCTAATCGCGACGAACTCGGCGCGCCCAGCACCAGCCCGCGCTTCGCCACATCTAGCACAAGCTGCGTTCGATTGGTGACTCGGAATGCGGCGAGTAATTCGCTGACGTAGCCGCGAGCGGTGGTTTCGGCAATGTCTAGACGACGTGCGATGCTCTTGTTTGGCAAGCCTTGCACCAACAGCCGCAACACTTCCAATTGCCGTGGGGTCAATCCCAAATCTTCGGCGCGTGTGGGTTCGCTGCGATCTACATCTGAACGCGGCACCCCGCCGCATCGGCGGTCATGGACGTCGGCACCGTCACCGCTCCGGAGACAGCCATTTTCAAGGCGTGCCACAACAGCTTTGGATCATCAGACGATTTGGGTATAAATCCCATGGCGCCGCGTTTGATCGCCTCAAGCACGGTGTCGTGGTCTTCCTGGCCGGACAAGACCACGACCGGCAGATAAGGATGAGCATGTTTGAGATCGGACAGCGCCTCCAGGCCGGGCTTGTCTGGCAAACCCAAGTCCAGTAGCACCAAGTCAAAGGTCTCCGTTGCAGC
The DNA here is from genome assembly GCA_031371465.1 of Pseudomonadota bacterium. Lineage (GTDB taxonomy): Bacteria > Pseudomonadota > Gammaproteobacteria > Burkholderiales > JALYOK01 > JALYOK01. The sequence continues at coordinate 14,783 of JANMJR010000389.1, read as the reverse complement.
TTTGTCTAAGCATTCGCGGGCTGACCGAGCGTGCGCAACCGCAATAGTCGGGTCAAGCGACTTCAACAAAAGCGCGGCGCCTTCGCGAAAAATTCCGTGATCATCGACCGGCAATATATTGATGGCTGCTGCTCCAACGCCAATACGGAATCAATGATGCTGGCCACGCCACTGACTGTCAACCGGAACTTAGGAAATCAGGCCTTGGGTACGGAGAATGTGTTTGAGTTCCGCAAGCCGCGAACTTGCATCGGTCAGTTCCAACAAACGCTGCTTAGTCGGCAGCGGCAACGGCAATACTTCCGCGAGGCGGTTCCCTACCCAGACCGCGTCGTCGAATCGACAAGGCGACAGGAAGTGTTGTTCGCCGACACCGGCGACGATCGCTTTTAATACATCGATACAGGCAGCGAACTCCGGCGCGATGGTGTGTGCTCGGTCGCTTTCGATTGTTGCCACTTCGCCGATGAGCAAGCCATCGGCTTGGCTGCGATGACCGAGTACACGAAAGCGTTCGCCGCCTTCGGCGACGATCTGCAAGATACCGAGCTGTGGCATATCCCAATGAATAATTTTTGCGAAGCAGCCGACCTTGAACGGCGTCGCGGGCGCACCGACTTCGGCCCCTTGTTTGATGCCGCAGACGCCGAACGGCAATTCGTCGCGCAGACAGGCTTTGCCCATTTCTAAATAGCGTTGTTCAAACAATTTCAACCGCAACAACCCACCCGGAAACATTATTGTTCCGAGGGGAAAGAGCGGTATGGCCTGTGTGTTCACGAAACTATATTGGCCTGGGAGGCGCACCGATACGGGCGTTTCAGGCATATACCTCAGAGCGCCGCAGCGGGAGCGGGCTCTGGCAGAGCCGCCGTGTCGGGCAAATTCAATATTCGCGCGGCGATGATGCCATTCACCAACCCGAAGACAACGGCTGCGATGGCGAGCATAGGAATCAAGTAAATTATTCCCCTGTGTGGAATGAGCCACAGATAGACGACCAACAATTGCCCCGCGATATGGGCAATAGCGGACAGCAGGCTGTGGGTCACCGGACCGAACAGGCTGCGTGGCAAGCTTGAGGTGAGCATCAACATCAACAGGCTACATGTCGCGCCGCTTAAACTTAAGAAAAACGTCGGCGTGAGAAACGACCCAAAAAATAAACTACCGGCGACAACGCGCAATGCGGATACCCAAATCGCTGCGCGCAATCCTTGCTGATACAACACCAGCAACACTACAATGTTCGCCAGCCCCGGCTTCACGCCGGGAATAGGCGACGGGAAAACCGATTCGGCCATCGACAATGCGATCGCCAGCGCCGCCATCCAGGCAATACGGTGGTCTTCCGCGCTGGCGTGATCAGTAATTGAGGGAGTCAACACGATTTTGGCTCGCGGCAATTTCAATGCTGACTTGATTCGGTAAGCACAGGGCGATCTCGCCCGCGTGTTGCAGCCAGCCTTGGCGCACGCAATATTGTTTTGGGCTCGGATCACGCGCGATGCGAGCGCGTTGATTTTGCACTTCCACGACAGTGGCCCCGAGTGGACCATCGATCGTAAGGATTCGATTGCGCAACAGGCTCAATTCCGACACGACATTACCTTTGCTGCGCACCACCAAAGTGTCGCCCGCGCCGTGGCGCCACAGCGCCACACAGAGCCAGGCGATGGAAAACGCAACCAAGCCCAGCGTTAGGAAATCGCCGGGCTTAAAGAGTTTGTTCGCCGTCACGATAGAGTCCGCGATGCCGTACCTGCACTTGCTGAGATTTCCCAAAGCGTGCCGCCAACTGTTCGGCGAAGTAGACGGAGCGATGCTGCCCGCCGGTGCAGCCAATGGCAACGGTGAGCGAACGCCGATTGTCGCGAACGAAATCCGGCAGCCAACGCGCTAGGAATTGCTCGATGTCGGCGAGCATATTTTGCACCGCAGGCAAGGATTCAAGAAAATCGATGACGGGTTGATCTTTTCCCGTCAGCGGACGTAATTTGGGATCGTAGTAGGGGTTGGGTAACGGCCGCACGTCGAACACAAAATCGGCATCGCGCGGAATACCATTTTTGAAGCCGAATGACTGGAAAAACAGCGTAAGCTTGCTTTCGTCGAGATTGATGAATTCACGCACCCAAGCGCGCAACGCATTCGGCCCTAAATCGCTGGTGTCGATGTGATGGGCGCCCTCGGCGACGGCAGAAAGAATATTGCGTTCCCAGGCGATGCATTCGTGCAAGGTGCGCTGGTCATTGGCGAGAGGGTGCGGACGGCGCGCTTCGGAAAAACGTTTTACGATCGTCTCGGTATTCGCCTCGAGAAACAAAATACGCGGATCAACCTGCTGCGCCTTGAGTTGGTCAATGACTTTCGGCAAATCTCCGAGGCTGGAGCCACCGCGCACATCGATACTTAGCGCGACTTTGTCATGCCCTGCCTTGCGCAGAAAAAGTATCACCTCAAGCACGAATAGAACCGGCAAGTTGTCGACGCAGTAGTAGCCGGCATCCTCCAACACTTTGAGGACTACGCTTTTGCCCGATCCGGCCAGACCGGTGACCACGATAGTACGCATCGCTATTCTTCTTCGGACTCGGCTTGGCTGCTTTGATCGGCCATTTCCCGTTCGTGGCGTTCGATAAACTCGCGCGTTGAATCGATGCCGCGCTGCTGCAAAATGTAGTTGCGCGTCGCCGCCTCGACCAACACCGCCAAGTTGCGTCCGACGGCGACCGGCACCACCACCTTGGGGAAACCAATCCCCATGATCTCCTGTATCGTTGCGTTCATGGGCAAGCGTTCGAGCGAGGCCAAATCGCCACCGGCGGGTTTTTCCAGATGCACGATCAGCTTGAGATTCTTGCGCGCACGAACCACGGTTTCGCCAAATATCGAACGGATATTTAACACGCCAAGACCGCGCACTTCGAGAAAATCTTTGAGCAATGGTGGGCAGCGGCCCTGCAAGGTTTCGGGGGCAATGCGAAAAAATTCAACCACGTCATCGGCAACCAGACCATGGCCGCGGCTGATCAATTCCAACGCCAATTCACTCTTGCCGACGGCGGAATCGCCGGTGATCAGCACGCCGACTTCGAGTACCGCCATGAACACGCCGTGCATGGTGATTTTCTCGGCCAGCGCTTGGCTCAAATAATACCGCAGCAGATTAATAAGGTGCGGCGTCGGCTCCGGCGATGAGAACAGCGGTACCTGGTGGCCGTTGGCGGCATCGATCAGCGGCTGCGGCGCAGGAATACCATTGCCGACAATGACGGCACACAGATGGCCACCGAAAAGTTTACGGATAGCGGTGTCGAGTTCTTGCGGATTAAGTCCCTGCAGATAACCATACTCCGCATCGCCTATAACTTGAAAGCGCTGCGGATGCACTAGATTCAGGTGAGCAATGACGCCGACGGTGGGGTGATACAAGCTACCCACGGGCGCGCTACGCTGGCCACCCTGGGATCCGGCGCTCCAGTCGAGGTGCAGCTTATCGCGATTGTCGTTATAAAGCTGCAGTACGCTGACGCGGGGCATGGCCGGGCCATTGGGTCAAAATTCGATGGATCTCGGCAACATCGTGACAGCTTGTGAGGGCATCGCGCACCGCTTTGTCACTGAATATTTGCGCAAGCTCGCTTAGTATTTGCAAATGTTGCTCATTGGCATGTTCCGGAACCAGTACGACGAAAATCAGATTAACCGGATGTCCGTCGGGGGACTCGAACGGGATCGGATTGAGTGTGCGCACGAATGCAGCAGTCGCTTCACGCAACCCCTTTAAGCGACCATGGGGGATGGCGACGCCATAACCCAGTCCGGTGGAACCAAAACGCTCGCGGCTAAACAGACTGTCAAAAACAACGCTATGGGAAATCTGTTGCGCATTCTCGAAAATCAAGCCGATCTGCTCGAACAAGCGCTTCTTGTTAGCGACGTCCAGATCGAGTGCCACGTGACTCGGGCGCAATACCTTAGCGATCAGACTCATTCTCGATTGATTAAATTTTCACTGTTCCGAATCTCAGGAAAGCGACGTCGGCCGACTTCTTAACAGCCGGCCGATCCGCATCCTCCAATTTATGCGTCTATGTTAGGCTCGTCCATCTGGTGCTTCAACCCACCGTCATGGCGCGGCTGCGCCACTTTTTCTTTATGTTTAATGATCTGGCGATCCAATTTGTCCGCGAACAAGTCGATGGCGGCATAGAGATTTTCGTGCGCCGCTTCGACAAACATTTCCCTGCCGCGCACATGAATATTCGCTTCAATTTTCTGTTGTAATTTTTCGACGGACAATACAATATTGACGCCCATCAAATCATCAAAATGCCGCGCGACTCTTTCTAATTTCGTATTCACGTACTCGCGTATGGCGGGAGTAATCTGGAGATGGTGTCCTGCTAAAGTCAGATTCATAACGGTCTCCTATTATGTCGATTCTTAATCATACTTCTGGTTGATGTGTGAATCGTATTTCGACTTAAACGCCGGCTTAGAACGATTTCCGCAAATTAGCCGACGAAATTTGCAGAGATTCGCGATACTTTGCGATCGTTCGACGTGCAACAACAAACCCTTGCTGACTCAAAATGTCTGAAATGCGGCTATCCGATAGCGGCTTTTTGCTGTCCTCAGCACTGACTAACTGCTTGATTAACGCGCGGATCGCGGTACTCGATGCCGAACCGCCGGTCTCGGTGGAAACATGACTGCCAAAGAAATACTTCAGCTCGTATATGCCGCGCGGGGTAAACATGAATTTTTGCGTGGTAACGCGTGAAACGGTGGATTCGTGTACGCCAATGGCGTCGGCGATCTCGCGGAGGATCAGCGGACGCATCGCGACTTCGCCATGGTCGAAGAAATGCTTTTGCCGATCGAGGATTGCCTGCGACACTTTCAAAATCGTTTCGAAGCGCTGTTGGACATTCTTGATCAACCAACGGGCTTCTTGGAGTTGGCTGGCAAGTTGTGCACCCGCGCCGTCGCGCGAACGGCTCAAAATATCTGCATACATCTTATTCACACGCAGTTTTGGAATCGCATCATTATTTAAGACCGCGACCCATTTGCCGCGTTCCTTACGCACCACGACATCGGGCACGACATAGCGCGTGTCGGACGAACCGAACGCACGGCCCGGCTTGGGATTCAGACTCACAATCAAGTGTTGTGCGCCTTTTAGGGCTTCATCGTTAATATCCAGCATGCGCTTGAGCCTGACAAAGTCGCGCGCGCCGAGCAGGCCGAGATGGTCCGCGACGATACGCAGCGCCGGTTCGCGAAAATCCGTCGTGTGCGGCAAGGCGCGCAGCTGAAGCAACAAACACTCGCTGAGCGAACGCGCGCCGATGCCGACCGGATCAAGATGCTGCAAATGTTGCAAGGCGATTTGCAGATCTTCCAGTTCCAATTCCAATTCCGGCGGTAGCTGTGAAAAAAGCTCCTCCAGCGACTGCGGTAAATAGCCGTCTTCATCCAAATTTCCAATGAGCACTTCGACTACGTGCTTATCGCGCTCGGACAACTGGGTCACGTTGATTTGGTTCAAGAGGTGTTGCAGCAGGCTTTCCGGGATAGCTTGCAGATCGGAGCCGCCGAAGTCATCGTCGTCCTCGCGCTTACTTCCATTTCCTGCGCCTTCAGAACCCCAATCGCCGGTAACGTCCCAATCGGTGGTTTCCGCCTGACTGGCCTCACTGAAGTCCGCCTCATCGCTCGTCGCTTCGCTTTCCTTGGCGCTGCTGGGCGTCTCTTGGTTAGGGCCGGAAAGCGGCATCGCAAGCGGCGCCTCGTAGCTGGGATCCACTCGCTCAAGCAATGGATTTTCAACCAGAAAATTTTCTATTTCTTGATTGAGGTCCAGCGTCGATAACTGCAGCAATCGGATCGACTGCTGCAGTTGCGGGGTGAGTGTTAAATGCTGTGAAAGCTTGAGCTGTAGACTATGCTTCATGCGAACTGCGCAGCGACAACTTATTCTCCGAATGCGCCATGATTATTAGAGGCGGAAATGCTCTCCCAAATACACTCGGCGCACGTTCTCATTATAAATGATTTCATTGGGCTTGCCGAAGGCCAATACCGATCCCTCATTAACGATGTAAGCATGGTCGCAAATTCCCAGGGTCTCCCGAACATTGTGATCGGTAATCAGGACGCCGATGCCACGCTGCTTGAGAAATCGAATGATGTGTTGAATGTCCAGCACCGCAATCGGATCGACGCCGGCAAAGGGCTCGTCCAGCAAAATAAAACGCGGTTCGCTGGCCAACGCGCGGGCGATTTCCACGCGCCGCCGCTCACCCCCCGACAGACTGATGGCGGAGTTGTTACGAATATTGGTGATGTGTAATTCTTCCAGCAAGGTCTCCAGCCGCTGCGTTAGCGCCGGTTTGCTCAAGTTCTGCAATTCCAGCACCGCGCGGATGTTTTCCGCCACCGTCAACTTGCGAAAGATCGACGCTTCCTGCGGCAAGTACGACAAACCCAACTGGGCACGGCGATGAATGGGTAATCGGGTGATGTCCTTGCCGTCGAGAAAAATTGAACCGCCATCTAGAGGCACCAATCCGACCATCATGTAAAAACACGTGGTCTTTCCGGCGCCGTTCGGGCCTAATAAGCCGACCACCTCGCCATTTTTCACCCGAAGCGAAACGTCTTTAACGACCGTGCGCGACTTGTAGCGTTTAGCAAGGTGTTTGGCTTCCAGAAACGTATCTGGCATGTCGGGTGCATGGTTGCGCGAAAATTCGCTGGCTTCTGGCAACAAGGTCTTTGGGTTGGCGGGATCCATCTAAGCGTGGCGTTCGAGTCTGCTACTCACTATTTTGGCGCGGGGACCTGAACTTTGGGTTTCGGCTGCATGACCACCGTTACGCGTCCCGGCGCAGTAGTGTTGTTCGTGCTAGCGCCGCCACCCAACGCTTGGTAGAACTCGGTCGAACCCTCGTATGAAACATAGTTGCCGCGCACTTCATCTTTGTCGCGGCGCAGCCAGGCGTTGGTAAACAGCTCGACTTTATCGGTTTTGGAATCGTATTCAATACGGTCAGCACTACCGTCAACATACTCCTCCACGCCGTCGCGCTTGGTGCGAAATGTCGCCGGCTTGCCGATCGCCGTGGCTTTTTGGTTGCCGTCTTTTTCCTGACGCACGGTGATTTTCGCCGCGGTTATCTTGGTCGTGCCTTGAGTGAGAATTACGCCGCCTTCGAATACACTCACCTTCTGGTTATCGTCCAGGGAGACTTTATCGGCTTCCAGATTGATCGGTTTTTCGCGGTCGGCTTTCTCCGCTTGGACGGTGATCGATTGGCTGGTCATCAGAATGGCGACGAGAACGGCTAAATATCCTACCGGATAGGTGTTAGGGTTTAGGCACATGGTAACTGGCTTTCACTCGTGACAGGGTCGCAACCCGTGTTTTGTTATTAATTTCCATCGCGGCGGCGGTCATGACATTGTCGCCTTCTTGCAACCTGATGGGCTGATCGGTTTTGCCGATGCCAAGATCGGGAATGACGTGAAAATAGGTCGTATCACCAACCAAACGCTGAAACGTCTGAACGGGTTCGCGCACCAATCGAACCTTTTCCAAAAAGAAAATTTCGTCGGCTTTTCCAGTCAATTTCGCCTTCGTCGACGTCACAAACAATGGCGCTTCATTTTTTTCTTTCGACGAAAATTGCACGTCTTCAACGTCGGTCGAATCGTTATCGGGATAATGAATCATTTTCGTCGCTGCGATAGTATAGCGCTCGGCGCCATCGGCGCCTAATTGTCGAGCGGTAAAATTTTCAACGATCATGTCCGGATCGTGCCGTGTGATGTCCGGCTCCGCCTGCTTCACTTGCACGGCGCGCATCAGCCAAAACGTGAGGCCGGCTAACAGCAACATCAGCCCGATGGGCAACCAAATAGTCGTAACCGGCTTCAATTCAAATAACCTTCTTGCAGGGCTTGCAACGTGCCCTGGCGAGCCATGATCAACTCACAGCATTCGCGCACCGCGCCGTGGCCACCGCGGGCCTGCGTCACGTAGTGAACCTGTTGTTTGACGAATGCCGGCGCATCGGGCACCGTCACTGCGAGACCGGCGCGCCGCAATACCGCGACATCGAGCAGATCGTCGCCCATGTAACAAGCCTCTGCGGCGCTCAACTGCAATGCATCGAGCAACGAATTAAACGTCGTCAGTTTGTCTTGACTGCCTTGATACAAGTGCGCGATACCCAGATTTTCCGCGCGCCGCTCCACGCCACGGCTGGCGCGGCTGGTGATAATGGCGAGTTCCACGCCGCTTTGTTTCAACATCTTCAGACCGTGACCGTCAAGGACGTTGTAGGCTTTGATTTCTTCGCCCGCGTCACTGAGAAATAAACTGCCGTCGGTCAAAACCCCGTCGACATCAAAAACCGCGATTTTGATACCTTGGGCGCGAGAGGTGACGTTTTGCATGGTGTAATTTTACGCCTAAAATCCTCACCTATTCTCTGTATTTCAGATCACGCCTGCGCGCATCAAGTCATGGGTGTGCAACGCACCGACCAAGCGATTCTCGGCGTCGACGATTAACACGCAGGTAATCTGCCGCTGCTGCATCAGTTGCGCGGCCTCCGCCGCAAGTTTATCGGCGTGTAGGGTGCGTGGGGTGCGCGTCATGACCGCGGCAATCTTGACGCCGCGCAGATCGGCATTCGTTTCCAAGGTACGGCGTAAATCGCCATCGGTAAAAATGCCGATGAGTTTGTTTGCGTCATCGACCACCGCCGTCGCGCCAAGGCCCTTGCGCGTCATTTCCAACAACGCCTCGTGCAGCGACGCGTGTTCGGTCACTCGCGGCAAGCGCTCGCCGCTATGCATCAAATCGGCGATGCGAATCAACAGGCGTTTGCCGAGCGCGCCGCCAGGGTGGGTGAGGGCGAAATCCTGTTCGGAAAAACCGCGCGCTTCGAGCAAAGAAATAGCGAGGGCATCACCCAGGGCCAGCGCGGCGGTCGTGCTCGCGGTCGGTGCGAGATTCAACGGGCAGGCCTCTTTTTCCACCGAGGTATCCAAATGCACCGTCGCTTCGCGCGCTAGAGTCGATCGCGGATTGCCGGTCAGGGCGACGAATTTTATTCCGCGGCGCTTGAGGAATGGCACGATCGCCAAGATTTCCGGACTTTCCCCCGAATTGGACAGCGCGACGATGACATCATCGTCGGTGATCATGCCCAGATCGCCGTGGCTTGCTTCGGCGGGATGCAAGAAAAAAGCCGGAGTCCCCGTGCTGGCGAGCGTGGCGGCGATTTTGTTGGCGATATGGCCGGATTTGCCCATGCCGCTTACCACCACCCGGGCGCGGCAATTCAGCAGCAACTCGTGGGCCGCATTGAAAGTGGCATCGAGTCGCGCCGCCAGGGCGGACACGGCGGCCGCTTCAATAGTAAGAACATTGCGCGCAATATTGAGAATCGCTGCGGGTTCGGATAACAAAGTCATGGGCGGTTTAAGTATTTTCCACAGTTGAGAGTATAAGTTCGATCCTGTGGCGCGTGTATGCGAGGCATACTCCGCCGGAAGCCGCATGCAGATTCCCTCGTGGCAATGCATGCGTCAAGAGGCGCACCGCTACTGCCTTACAGGGCAGGCCATATCGAGCCTATTAATGATACAGTCTTGCTCATGTCCAGCGCACTATTTTTCATCGTCGTTTTGCTGCTCGCCGTGGTCATAACGGTGATGGCGTTTCGGCGCTTCCATTTGCCGCCGATGCTGGCCTATCTGCTGGTCGGCATGACGATCGGACCCCTTGCCATGGGTTGGATGCCGGACAACGAGACCACGCAGCACTTGGCCGAATTCGGCATCGTGTTTTTGATGTTTAGCATCGGCCTCGAATTTAGTCTGGCGCAACTCAGCGCCATGCGTCATACGGTATTCGGGCTCGGCGGCGCCCAAGTCGTGCTCACCATTCTGGTCGTGATGGGGATCGCCATGGCCTTAGGCGCCGATTGGCGCGGCGGCCTCACGCTCGGTGGCATCATCGCCATGTCCTCGACCGCGATTGTCGCGAAACTGTTGATGGAGCGGGTCGAACTACAATCCGCCCACGGCCGCTTGGTGATGGGTGTGCTGCTGTTTCAAGACTTGGCGGTCGTGCCGCTGTTGGTATTGCTCCCTGCCCTGGCGCAAGGGCCGGAGCGCTTCTTGTCCACCTTCGCCGTGGCGATGCTCAAGGCGGTATTGATTCTGAGTCTGTTGCTCTGGTTTGGCCGACGTTTAATGCGCGGTTTTTTCCATCTCGTCGCGAAGCAAAAATCCTCCGAGATTTTTGTTTTGAACGTATTGCTGGTCACTCTCGGTCTTGCCTGGGTAACGGAAGTCGCCGGGCTGTCCATGGCGCTCGGCGCCTTCGTCGCGGGGATGTTGATTTCCGAAACGGAGTATCGCTACCAAGTCGAGGACTACATCAAACCCTTCCGCGATGTGCTATTGGGCTTGTTTTTCGTCACCATCGGCATGCGCTTAGATCTCGCCGCGTTGATCAGCAATATCGGTTGGGTGATGTTGGCCTTGATCGCGATCGTCGTGATCAAGTTCGTCATCGTGTGGACACTAGCGCGCGCATTCCGTCACAGCACGTCAGTGTCGACTCGCGCCGGCTTGGTTTTGGGCAATGCCGGCGAATTCGGCTTCGTGTTACTGGCAAACGCCGGCATGTTGGGATTGTTGCAGGGGCAAAGCCAACAAATCGTTCTCGCAGCGATGCTCATTTCCATGTTGATCGCGCCGATCGCGATCGCCCAGATGGATCGTATCGTGATGTATTTTTGCGCCAGCGAGTGGACCGAACGGGCGTTGCGTTTGCACGAACTCGCAATCAAAAGCATGGGGCGCGATCGTCACGTCATCATCTGCGGTTATGGCCGCAGCGGACAAAATCTTGCGCGCTTTCTAGCACGGGAAGACATTTCCTTCATCGCGCTCGACGCCGATCCGGAGCGCGTGCGGCAAGCGGCGGCGGCGGGAGATTCCGTGGTGTTCGGCGACGCCGGCCGGCGCGATGTGTTGTTGGCGGCGGGCGCGAATCGCGCGGCGGCGCTGGTGGTCAGTTTCGCCGACGTGGCGATCTCGCTGCGCATTCTTGAGCACGCGCGCGAGGTCAATCCGGGGCTGCCGATCATCGTGCGCACCACCGACGACAGCGAACTGGAAAAGCTGCAAAACGCCGGCGCCACGGAAGTGGTGCCGGAAATACTCGAAGGTTCGCTCATGCTGGCCTCTCACGCGATGTTGCTGCTTGGTATTCCGCTAGCGCGAGTGCTGGCGCGAATCCGCGAAGTTCGGCGCGATCGCTATCACTTAATGCGTGGGTTTTTTCACGGCGTGAGTGATGTCGGCACGGAGGTGGAAGAGCCCGACCAGCCGCGTTTGAAATCGGTGATGCTGCATCACGGTTCCGCGGCAATCGGCCGCTCGTTGGCGGCGCTGAAACTCGACGAAGTGGAAATAGAAATCAGTACGATATATCGACAAAAAAATCGCATAGCGTCGCCGAAGGCTGACACGGTACTTGAACTGGGGGATGTCGTAGTATTGCTGGGAAGGCCGGACGCCCTGGCCGTTGCCGAAGACCGTCTAATCCGCAAGGCGGATTAGACGCTGTTACAAACTAACTAAAACAGATTGACCGCTGTGCAACTTGGAGCGGGGGTGAGCGAGTTCCAAATGACTGGCGGACCCGCAGTAGTACAAGTCGCACTGGCAGTTGTATTGCGAAAATGCCCTGTCACCGGACTGCCATCATCTAGTTTCCGGTCAACTTCGGCCATAATGTTGGAAGGAATCTGATCCCCCGACTTAAGGTGGTTAACTAAGGCCGGAAGGGCGGGGGGCGCCGCGACATAGTCGCTGGCATATTCGAGAATCATGAAACCGTTGTAGGCATTCACCGGACTATTGTTAGAGCCGGGTACTGCAGCGGTCGCAGCAGGATTGGCTGCGCAAACGGGACAAGCGATAAAACCCGCGTTGGTTAAGTGATGCCAAGCGAAAACGCGTTCCTCGCCGGTAATCTGCGAATTTCCTTGGACAGCAGGTGCGGCGGGAGCAGCAACAACATTAGGAATATTAGTCTGCGCCGCCGCATAGTCGCCAGGCAAGGCACGATAACGATCCTGAAATGCAAAATAGGCCGCGGCAACGGCATTTTGTTGATCGGCAAGATTACGTACGCGAGCGTTTTGCACCAACTCTTGGCCTTTCAATATGCCGCCAAGAAGAAGACCGATGATGACTAATACAATGGCAATTTCGACGAGTGTAAAACCGGATTGATTGCGTTTCATGATTCCTCAGCCTGTATAAAGCACCTAGACTCCCTTAGTGTAAGCAAAGTTTGTGCCAACGCGTTCAAATCAGAAAGGGGGTTTAATTTAAGCGCTTACGCACGACGGATGACTGACGACGGTCATTACATTTCGATAGTCTACCGATCATCTGTCGAACCCCCGACAACGCTGACGAATCCGCAACAAATCTTCACAATTGTTTAGTTACATCCTTGACACTGTAGCGTTGCAGTACGTCGCGATTAATTTCGATGCCCAGCCCGGATCCCAGCGGAATGTCCACCATGCCATTGCGTTGAATGACGGCGGGCGATATCAAGTCACGACGGAAGGGATGGGACGAGGTATCGTATTCCAGGATCGGCTCGGTCGGGAATACCGCGTGGTGGCTGACCGGCAGCGCGGCAATGAGTTGCAGCGATGCCACCTGGGCGACACCCGATCCCCACACGTGGGGATTGACCTGCACGCCGTGGCTTTGCGCCAACGCCGTAATGTGGCGGCACGCACTGAAGCCGCCGGCTGAGCCCATGTCCGGCTGGGCGACATCGACACAGCCGCGGCCGATCAATTCGCGAAAGCCGAACAGCGTGTGCTCGTTCTCGCCGCCGGCGATCGGCATGTTGAGTTTTTCCCGTAGCGTACGATAGCCCTCGTAATCCTCCGGCGCGACGGGTTCTTCGTACCAACGCAAGTTGTATTGCTCCAGTTCGTTCCCCAGGCGCAATGCGTCACTCAGACCGTAACCGTGGTTGGTATCGACCATCAATGTCACGTCGCGCGAACCCAGGGCGCGCTTGATCTCGGCCATGACTTTGAAATCATCTTCCAGCCCGTAACCCAGCTTCACCTTCATGGAACGAAAACCTACCTCGTAGTGAGCGATCGCTTCATCGCCAAGACGCGTGGCTTCGCCCTGACCTTTGATGCGATAAAACCCTGTGGCGTAGGCGGCGACGGTCTTGCGGAAAAATCCGCCGAGCAAGGTCGCGATGGGCACTTTGAAATGTTTTCCGGCGATGTCCCACAGCGCGATGTCTACCGCACTGATCGCCGCAACGACCGATCCCTTACGGCCAAAGTCGCGGGTTTGGTGATACATACGATGCCACAACACTTCCGTTTCCAGCGGATCGGCGCCAAGGATCAACGGTTTCAGCGCATGGTCGATTGCCGCCGCCGAAATCTGTGGGGGCTCAAGTCCCTGGTTAAAAGCTTCACCCCATCCCGTAATGCCGGCATCGGTGCTGATTTCGACGATCGTCGCCGAACGTTTATCTACCCAGCCCTGGGAGAACGCAAACGGTTGGGTGAGTGGCGTGTGCAAAGCATAGGTCTTTACGTCGGTGATTTTCATGGCGAGCGCTTTTGTTCCAATTGATTCAGTTTTTCGTTCAAAAAATGCCATTCCTTTGGATCGGTGATTTGGCCGCTTTGCAGCAAGCCGCCGAGCAATATTTTCGCGCTCTCGAATTCATTCATGTCTTCCCGAATAAAAATATCCATTTGCTGCGCCCAGTGTGGCACGGCTTTTCCCGTGGCGTGCTCGCGCAAGGCTTGGGCGTAAGTGGCGGCAAGCTGCAAATCTTTCAACCGATGTTTCGCAATCACCACGCAATGGGCGAGCCAGGGCCAACGTGCGTTCGGATCGCGCAGAAACGCGCGGTAAACGAAATCCAACATCTGCCGCTGTTTTGCCGCGTCGGCAACTTCGGCGTACAGGCGACTGGCGCTTAAGAGCGGGTATTGGCTTGCCGGATCCAGCGCCAATATCTGCGCCAGCCAATGCTCCACGCGGTGGTAGTCCAGATCGCGAAACGGAATACTCACGCCGGGTTGATTATCGAAGGCTTGCAAATACAACATCAGCATTTTCGACAGCGCGATCGGTTCGTCCAAACTCGCCGCGCGCAGTAGCGGCACGCTGGGCAAGTCCGGTAGATCCGTTGCCTGCGCCTGGGCGCGCGGAATGCGCCAGTGAACAAAAAATTGTAACGCCAAGACAACCAACAATGCCGCGATTAACGGCCACGAAACCGCGGCGATGGATCGCGAAGTCACGCTAAAAATTCCTCCGCTTCAAATCAAACAATGCCGCCAAGCTCAATAGCGCAACGTAGATCGCGCTCTGCGCGATAAGCCATGGCAGATCGATGGTCGATTGACTGCGGCCCAACAACCAACCGGTCTGGGTAAACAAATCCAAACGTGGCAGAAAGAATGCGATGCCATCAAGCGTGTAATTGGCGATCCGATCCAGCAATACATCGCCGTCGTCAGCACGGCTCGCGCCGATGAGTTGCAATGCCGCCATGGAACGCGACAAGGCATAACAACCGGCGACTGCCGCCAGGGAGCCGACGACTTGATTGAACGTGAGTACGCAAAACAAACTCAGCGCCGTGACGATCGCAAGCTCGAAGAAAAGCGACA
>JANMJR010000320.1:0-5597 GCA_031371465.1 Pseudomonadota bacterium | reverse complement strand
GATCCACGAAACCGAATAAATTTTCGTAACGCCGCGAAGCTGGCATTTTCGAATAACGACTTCTAAATTTTGCCAATGTCGGCAATGTGCGGAATTAAGCCTCGTGCATCGCACAATTTTTCGTGAGCTTTGGATGGCACTCGAAAATTAGCGTGTTTTCGTGCACGAGCCAAGCTTTACAAGAAAATTTTGGTCGTTGACTCGCTGAGTACGGCATATTGTCGTGATCCAGCGCAGTTAGAATATTGGCGCCCGACCGCTTTTGAATGTCGCCCATTGGAAAGCAGACGGTGCCCGCAAACAACCCATGTACAACATCCAGCAGCCTTTGATCAGTGAAATTGTCCGGCTTCGTCAGACTAGATCACGGCTTCTTTTCAGTCACATTTGAAAGCGGAAGTAGCCACCTCCGCTGCTCGTCGTCAAGCGCGACGAATCCGTGATGCCGATAGAAATCTGCTGCGGTAGTATCCTTGGCGTCGACAACAAGGGCAAATGCGACGATTTCGGATCGCGTCGCACGCAACACCGCGTCCCAAAGTAAGGCCGCCCCGAGTTTCTTGCCACGGTAATGTTGATCGACAGCGAGACGGCCCATTCGCACTACGGGAACTGAAGCGTACCGGGGAAGCCGCTTTGCCAGTTGCGAGGGCATTTCGTCCAACGGTACCCCACCCGCCGCCAACGTGTAGTAGCCTGCGATCGCCGATGTTGCTTCGTCGATCGCCACATAGCAAGCGCTTACGCGGCGGCGAATATCCTGAGTCGCCTGTTCACAAAAATATCGATCAAGCGGCTCAACGCCACAGGAAAAAGCTTTACGATCATGTTCGGCGCGAAGAACTTCTAGGCGAAACGCCACCGCCACCGCTAACCAACAATCAGCTTGGCGTGTGCCTTAAGAGCACGCCGCAAGGCGGCTGCGGGCGCAGGTGGATTGAGCAAGAGGTCAACAAAACGGCGCTGCTCGTCAACCGATATTCGGATCAGCTGCGCGTCCTCGATCGCACGTTGCGCCGCGTCTTGTGCCGCCGCGACGACGAAATCGCTGACGCTTCGCCCTTGTAATTCAGCTGCTCGGCGAACAATAGCAAGCGCCTTTGGTGCGATACGCGCCTCAAGGCGAGCGTTACGAGTTGTGGCTGTTGGCATTTGGAACCTCATTTTCATTCAAATGATAATGTACGTCAAATATCCGTACAAATCAAGTAACGCCTCGAAGGGCGTAAGGCGTTGTGCAGCGTATTAGTCCGCTTACGTTTAGCTTTGTCTAACGGCTGCCCAACAGGCAGCATCGAAATTTTTTACGCCCGCGCGGTAGGGCAGGCATCGAACAAAGCTAAACGGTTACCGTATTGTTGCATTGCGCAATGCAATTTGCGCTATGGGGTCGTTTGAAATATCTAAGTTTCCCGCTAGGAGTCCGACGCCGTACGTCAGACAAGATCCAAACTTCAACAGATTATTGCTCGGCCTCGGTCTTTTTCTTTTGTTGCGCGCGCAAAAACACGACGACCGCTTTAACTTCTTCTGCGTTTAACTTGTCGCCAAACGCACCCATCGCCGTATTCGGGATGCCTTCGGAAATATTGCGGGCGATGGCGTCATCGGTTTCGCCGTGCTTAAATTTTCCGCATATCAGGCACGGTGCGCGTGCGCCTTTGCCGCCTGCGCCGTGACAGAAGCCGCCGCACTTTTCACCGAAGCGAGTTTTGCCGAGTTCGATCGTGGCTTCGTCGTCCGCAGCGACGGCTGGGGTCGAAAACAGGGCAAACGCGAATAACAGCGCAACACAAAGCGCTACCATCGCGATCAATTTGGATTGAGCGTTTAAATACATTGCAAGAACCTTTTGTTATGTGGGTGGGAGGAATCATACGCCTGGGCCCGGGCTGGCGCTAGGCAGCTTGGTTTGTGTTCAACGAGTGGATTCCACTCGAGTTGACTTTGCAGCGCAGATCAAAAACAGGATGGGCGTGGGACGCACAATGCACACCACCATCTTTCCCGTTACATTTTGAAACATTTTTCGACAACTCTGTTACCTTCGCGATTTCAGGCGCGCTCAAAAAATATAACTATCGTTTTTAGGAACATGCTGTGAGGTTCGCGATGAAAAACTTTCTGATGATATTGAGTGTGGCGGTGACTAGCCTAGCCGGTTGTGTTCATGAATGCGTGATTTATCGTAATCGAGTGCCGAATTCGTCGGATAAAATCGCTACGCAAGAACCGCCGCCGGTGATTGAAGCGCGCATCACTATCGCGCCAAGTCCGGTACATCTGTGGATTGGCGGTCATTGGGGGCCGGCGCCATGGCGCCTACGCCTGGGCGCCGGGTTATTGGGCACCGCGGCCGCACCACGGCGCACATTGGGCGCCCGGCGCATGGTTGCGCCATGGCCAACGTTGGCGCTGGCGTCATGGTCGTTGGCATTGATGCAAGTCGTGGAGAAGAATGATGGGTTACGTGTATAGTGGCCAGACGCCGCGCCCAGCTTGCGTCGTAGCAATGCATAGCTTGAGAACAAACACCCATGCGCCTCCTGGTTGATGTGCTTTTGACTATTCGTAACCTACTGCTGCCGCCGATCTGAAGTTAGCAATGCGGCGCACGGAATCCAGGCCGATGAAAATTTCTGCTGTAACTTCGGCAGCGACCATTTCTTCTTCCATGCTTGGGTGCATTGCTACACCTCCGGCATTAAGTCTGTGCAATTGTCGTGCGTTTGCGTCAAATTAGTGCGTTCCAGCCGAGTAATGACCGTCCAGCGCTGACGGCTTCCACGGGTGTGACGGGTATTTTGTTTGGTTTAGCGCGATGGCATAAATGTTGCTCGTAGGGTTGCATAGCCATTTAGTCGCAAAATAAATGCATGCTTCGGGTAATGGTCGTCGATGAGTCAACAGAGTGCGCCGAACTCCTTCGTCAGGGTTTGCAGGCTGCTGGCCATATCGTGGTGGCAACGCTGGGTGGCACCATCGATATCCTTGCGCAAGTCGAGCGCCACAAACCGGATGTGATTGTGATCAGCATGGATTCGCCAGACCGCGATAGTTTGGAGCACATTTGTGTTGTCAGCCAAAATCAGCCCAAGCCCATCGTGCTGTTCACCCAAGCGCAAGATTCAAACACCATCGAGGCGGCGGTGCGCGCCGGGGTGACGGCCTATGTGGTCGATGGCTTGGATAGCGCTCGAGTGCATTCGATTTTGAATGTGGCGGTCGCCCGCTTTAACCAGTATCAGGCGTTGCAATTGGAATTAGCCCAGACCAAGGCTGAGATTGGCGAGCGCAAGCAAATCGAGCGCGCGAAGGGGCTGTTAATGAAACAGCGGCGCTGGGATGAAGATACGGCGTTTCGCGCGTTGCGAAAAATGGCGATGGATCGAAATATCCGTCTGGCGGATGCGGCCGAACAGGTGATTGCGGTAACTAAGTTACTTAACTGAATGCAAGGATAATTCATGGAATAAGCAACGGATTTAACAGCGGCGGCCCAACGGTGGGCTGCCCCCAAATTTAGTAACGCGGACTACAGAAGGCCCGCGCTGGATAACGGCGTCCAACTCGAAGTAATTTATTGCTTCGACTCGGGCGCTTTTTTTATTTCTGACACAAGGATCGCAATATGAAAAGTAAAGTTACGAAATTAACGGATGCCATCGCCGCCGCGCCGTCGCGGCGAAAATTTCTTACGCAGTCGTCCCTGTTGACCGGGGCCGCGATAATGGGCTTGGTGCCGCCGGCGATTCGACAAGGCGCATGGGCTGCGGGTTCCGACGCGCCCGAGAAAACCGAAGTCAAAATCGGATTCATTCCATTGACAGACTGCGCGTCCGTGGTGATCGCCTCGGTGATGAAGTTCGACGAGAAATATGGCATCAAGATCATCCCGAGCAAAGAAGCCTCTTGGGCCGCTGTGCGCGATAAGCTGGTGAACGGTGAGATCGACGCTGCACACGTGTTGTACGGCTTGATATACGGTGTGCAAATGGGTATCGGCGGGCCGAAGAAAGACATGTCGGTGTTGATGACTATTAATAACAACGGTCAGGGCATCACCCTTTCCAATCAGCTCAAAGATAAAGGCGTCACAACCGGTGAGGGGCTGAAAAAGCTTGTTGATACCGAGAAGCGTGATTACACTTTCGCGCAGACTTTCCCGACCGGAACCCATGCCATGTGGCTTTATTACTGGCTGGGCGCGTACGGTATCAACCCGATTTCCGATGTCAAAACCATCACCGTGCCGCCACCGCAAATGGTCGCGAACATGCGCGTGGGCAATATGGACGGCTACTGCGTCGGCGAGCCGTGGAACGCCCGGGCGATTTTCGACAAGATCGGATTCAGCGTGGCGACGACTCAGGATATTTGGATAGATCATCCGGAAAAGGTCATCGGCACAACGGCTGATTTCACCAGCAAAAATCCGCACACGACGCGAGCCATCATCATGGCTTTGCTGGACGCGGCGCGTTTCATCGACGCGCAAGCGAACCGTTCCAAAGTGGCGCAAATCATTTCGGCAAAGGCCTATGTCAACACGACGGAAGATGTAATCGAGCAGCGTTTCCTTGGCAACTACGAAAACGGTCTAGGCAAGAAATGGAAGGATGAAAACTACATGAAGTTTTATAACGACGGCCTGGCGTCTTTCCCCTGGTTGTCGGACGGCATGTGGTTCATGACGCAACACCGTCGCTGGGGTCTGTTGAAGGAAGATCCAGACTACCTCGCGGTCGCAAGGAAAGTCAACCAAATCGCGCTTTACAACGAGGCTGCCAGCCAGTTGAAGGTGCCGGTTCCAAAAGAACCATTCCGTACTTCAAAACTAATCGACGGCGTTGTCTGGGATCCTAAAGATCCAAAAAAATATGCAGGTAGT
Source organism: Pseudomonadota bacterium (assembly GCA_031371465.1). Taxonomy (GTDB): domain Bacteria; phylum Pseudomonadota; class Gammaproteobacteria; order Burkholderiales; family JALYOK01; genus JALYOK01. Next base: position 706 of record JANMJR010000320.1, on the reverse strand, counting down.
TTTTCAGTAAAAGCGTAACAGCGCAAATCAATGTCACAACAATCGGGAGAAAACCATGACCGCTGCAGCAACCGCGATTCGATCTTTAGCGGTAATTGAGGCGAATGTGAACGTTAAGGTTAAGCCTGCTGAAATCGCCGCGATCGGTCCCATCGCGACCACGGTCGAATCAGGAAGCGCCAACTCGACGTCGCGTACAGCGAAACTGAATACAGAATTGGCGCGTCGCATCGTCGCGCCTATTCTGGGGTTGCTGATATTCATATTGCTTTGGGGGGCGGTGGCGCAAGTTGGCCAGAGTTTGCCTGGGCCTGCGAAAACGTGGCAGTCCGCGGTCGAGGTGTTCAGCGACCCGTTCTATCGCAATGGGCCAAACGACCAGGGCATCGGTTGGAATGTGCTTGCTTCCTTGCAGCGCGTCGGCGTTGGTTTTGGCTTGGCGGCAGTGGTCGGTATTCCGCTTGGTTTTTTGATCGGGCGATTTCGCTTCCTCAGTGACATGTTGGCGCCGATTATATCTTTGCTGCGACCGGTATCGCCGCTGGCTTGGCTTCCCATTGGCTTACTGGTGTTTAAAGCGGCGAATCCGGCGGCGATATGGGTGATTTTTATTTCCTGTGTTTGGCCCATGATTATCAATACTGCCGTCGGCGTCACGCGCATTCCGCAGGACTACTTGAATGTCGCAAAGGTGCTCGATTTATCG
>JANMJR010000283.1:0-1583 GCA_031371465.1 Pseudomonadota bacterium | reverse complement strand
ATTTTTACGCAAAGTTCTTTGTAGTTTTTTTGTTTGAATTATTTTGTTTGTTTGGCCCAGCATATTAGACCCATCCCTAACCTGTCCTTCCCCTTGAAGGGGAAGGAACGTTCTAACGATTTCCTAGTGAATTTCAGGTTCCGGTGTCCGGCCGCCACCGGCAAGAAAATCATAATCGCAACCTTGATCCGCTTGCGTGACGTGGCGTGAATGTAATAAACCATAGCCACGCGGGTAGATGATTTCCGGCTGCACCCAATTCGCTTTACGGCGCGCTAACGCTTCGTCGCTAACATGCAATTGTAGTTTACGTGCGGGCACGTCGAGTTCGATCATGTCGCCGTCTTGTACGAAGGCCAGCGGGCCGCCGACGAAGGATTCCGGCGACACGTGCAGCACGCAGGTGCCGTACGAAGTCCCGCTCATGCGGCCGTCGGAGATGCGCACCATGTCGCGTACGCCTAGCGCAAGAATTTTTTTCGGGATCGGCAGCATGCCCCATTCCGGCATGCCTGGACCGCCCAGCGGCCCGCACTTTTGCAGCACCAACACCGAGTCGGGCGTGACGTCGAGGTTGGGATCGTCGAGGCGCGCGTTCATGTCGTTGTAGTCTTTGAACACGACGGCGGGGCCTTGGTGTTTGAGCAGTTTCGGATCGGCGGCGGTGTGTTTGATCACGGCGCCGTTTGGCGCGAGATTACCGCGTAATACCGCGACGCCGCCCTCGGGGTTCAGCGGTTTTTCGCGCGTGCTGATAACGTCGTCGTTGTAAACATTGGCGCCCACTAAATTTTCGCCGATGGTTTTGCCGTTGACGGTCATGCAATCGAGATTGAGCAGATCCTTCAGCCGATTCATCAGTCCCAAAATTCCGCCGGCGTAATAAAAATCTTCCATCAAGTATTTTCCCGATGGCCGAATATTCGCGAGGAAGGGCGTGCGCCGTGACAATTCGTCGAAGTGATCCATATCGAGTTTCGCGCCGTTGAACGGTCCGACTCTGCCCGCCATCGCGATCAGGTGAATGATGGAATTAGTCGAGCCGCCGAGCGCCATCGCTGTCGTGACTGCGTTTTCAAACGCCTTGGTGGTCATGATGTCGGTCGGTTTTAAATCGTCCCAAACCATCTCGACAATACGCCGCCCACTCGCGCTGGCGAGGCGGCTGTGATTGGCGTCCGGCGCCGGGATCGACGCGGCGCCGGGCAAGGTCATGCCGAGGGCTTCCGCGGCCGAGGCCATGCTCGATGCGGTGCCCATGGTCATGCAGGTGCCGTAGGATCGGGCAATACCTTGCTCGATTTCTTCCCATTGTTTGTCGTCGATATTGCCGGCGCGTTTTTCCGTCCAATATTTCCACACGTCGGTGCCGCTGCCCAAATTATTGCCGCGCCAATTACCACGGAGCATAGGGCCTGCGGGCACGAAGATCGCCGGCAAATTCATACTCGCCGCGCCCATGATCATCGCGGGCACGGTCTTGTCGCAACCGCCGAGCAGCACGGCGCCGTCGACGGGATTGGAACGCAACAACTCTTCGGTTTCCATCGCCAGCAAGTTGCGATACAACATCGTCGTCGGCT
>JANMJR010000310.1:0-3010 GCA_031371465.1 Pseudomonadota bacterium | reverse complement strand
TCATCGTCAAACACGTCAGACAACCGCTTCACAAACAGCAGCGGCAACAGGTAGTCTTTGAACTTGGCCGCGTCTTTCTCGCCCCGGATTGAGCACGCTGCATCCCACAGCATTTGCTCCATTGGCTTGGTGGTTGGTGCGATATTGCAAACAAATGCAACCTGTTAGAATCAAACCGACGGGGAGATCATCAAGGTTGCCCGTGGGTCGGGCGTTGTCGGCAGTGAATTTGACAACCCGGCTACCGTTGGAATTGCAGGGGAAATCCAATTCGAAGAACGTTGGACCGGTGGCTATATGTTTGAGAACGAATACGATGACTTTGGCGCCGGTGAACGTGGGGTAGTTTGCGCCAATTGTTGAAATATATAATTGGCCCGAGCGGTTATGGCCCTGTCACCCAGTATTCGTTAGGGTACTGGCATAACGCTGATTACAATTCAACGCAAAAGCATGGGGAATTCATACAAGATTTATTGAGCTTCGCAATAATCGCAACGATTTGATACGCTACGAAACATGGCCCACCTAGAGTCCGCAATTTCCATTCGGCACGAAACGTTCCAAGGCAATCGCGCGGGCATGCTCAACTTGCTCGATCGTGTGCGAGCATGCGAGCGGCGTGCGATCGCTGCTTCGGAGGCTTCGCGTGCGCGCTTCGAGAAGCGTGGGCAGTTGTTGCCGCGCGAGCGGGTGGCGTTGTTGCTCGATCCGGGTGCGCCGTTTTTAGAGCTTTGCAGCTTGGCGGGACTCGGGTTGGACAATCCCGATTTGGAAAAGAGCGTGCCCGGTGGCGGGGTGATTTGCGGCATCGGATTTGTGTCTGGAATTCGCTGCATGATCAGCGCGTCGGATTCGGGCATCGATGCGGGGGCGCTGCAGCCGATGGGCATCGACAAGCAATTGCGTATTCAGGAACTGGCGCTGGAAAACAAATTGCCGTTTGTGCAATTGGTCGAAAGTGCCGGCGCTAATTTGCTGACCTATCGTGTCGAAGATTTTGTGCGCGGCGGCAATTTATTTCGCAATCTCGCGCGTATGTCGGCGGCCGGGTTGCCGGTGGTGACGGTGACACACGGTTCGTCGACGGCGGGCGGCGCCTACCAAACCGGCTTGTCGGACTACATCGTCATGGTGCGCGGGCGCTCGCGCGCCTTTCTCGCGGGGCCGCCGTTGTTGCTGGCGGCAACCGGCGAAGTGGCGACGGAAGAAGAATTGGGCGGGGCAGAAATGCATACCTCGATCTCTGGGCTGGGCGATTATCTCGCCGAGGACGATCGCCACGCGCTGGGAATCGCGCGCGATATTCTTGCCAAGATCGGTTGGCGTTCCACGACCGCCGCGCCGCGTGATTTCAAAGCACCGCGTTATGACGTCGAAGAGTTACTCGGCATTATGCCGATGGACCACAAACGCCCCGTGGACATGAAAGAAGTCGTCGCGCGCATCGCCGACGATTCGGATTTTCTCGAGTTTGGCGCGAACTACGGCGGCGCGACGGTGTGCGGCCACGTCACGATTGAAGGCTGGCCGTTGGGCATTATCTCCAACAACGGCCCGATCGATTGCGACGGCGCAGCCAAGGCGACGCACTTCATTCAAGCCTGCTGCCAATCGCGCACGCCGATTCTTTATCTCAACAACACCACCGGCTACATGGTCGGTCGCGCGCATGAAGAAGCAGGCATGATCAAACACGGCTCGAAAATGATTCAAGCGGTGACGAACGCGACCGTGCCGCAGATCACCATTTATTGCGGCGCATCGTTTGGCGCGGGGAACTACGGCATGTGCGGGCGCGGCTTTCATCCGCGCTTTTGTTTTTCTTGGCCGAATGCGAAAACCGCCGTAATGGGCGCCGAACAAGCGGCGCGCACCATGGCCATCGTCACCGAGGCGGCGATGAAACGCAAAGGCGGGGCAGTCGATCAGGCTAAGCTCGATGAACTGCAGCGCGACATCACCAATCGCTTTGACAGCCAGATGAGCGTGTTCGCGACGAGTGCGCGATTGCTCGATGACGGCGTGATCGATCCGCGCGATACGCGCGCGGTGCTGGCGACGGTGATGTCGATTTGCCGCGAGGCAGCGGCGCGGGAACCGCAGGCGATGCAGTTTTCCGTGGCGCGGCCGTAGCTTTGTCACTCCGCCCCGACCATGTCATCCTGAGCAACGCGAAGGATGACATGGTGGTAGAAGTAAACGCAAAATGATTCGATTAACGCCGTTCAACAAAATCCTGATCGCCAATCGTGGCGAAATCGCTTTACGGGTGATGCGCACGGCGCGCGCCATGGGCTATCGCACCGTCGCGGTGTATTCCAATGCCGATGCCGATGCGCCGCACGTTCGCGCATCGGATCAAGCAGTGTGCATTGGCGGCGCGCTAGCAGCGGAATCCTACCTGCGCATTGCTGACATCATTGCCGCGGCGAAAAAAACCGACGCGGACGCCGTCCATCCCGGCTACGGCTTTCTCGCTGAGAACGCCGCCTTTGCTCGTGCTTGTCGTGATGCGGGATTGGTTTTTGTCGGCCCGTCGGCGGAAGCGATCGAGACGATGGGCGACAAGGCCGGTGCGAAGCGCTTGATGTTGGCGGCGGGCATACCGTGCATCCCCGGTTACCAAGGTGATGATCAGAGCGGTGCGCGCTTGCTCGCGGAAGCCACGCGCATCGGGTTTCCGCTGATGATCAAAGCCACGGCCGGCGGGGGCGGGCGCGGCATGCGCTGTGTTACGTCGGCGGGAGAATTCATCGATCTGCTGCGTAGCGCGCGCTCGGAAGCCGCGAGTGCGTTCGGTGATGCCACGGTGATTCTCGAACGGGCCATGGTCGATGCACGCCACATCGAAGTGCAAATATTCGCCGACCGATTCGGCAATGTCATTCATCTTGGCGAACGGGATTGTTCGGTGCAACGTCGCCATCAAAAGTTGATCGAGGAAGCGCCATCGCCTGCGGTCAACCCGGCGCTGCGCGCGCGCATGGGCGTGATGGCGGTCAATGCG
>JANMJR010000306.1:0-2410 GCA_031371465.1 Pseudomonadota bacterium | reverse complement strand
CGGCAATTTGTTGCAGCAACAGAATCGAGATGTTGCCTTTACCCGATTCGAGTTGCGCCAGGTGCCGTTCCGATACTTGAGAATGCAGCGCCAGCATCTTGCGCGTCATGCCGCGCCGCGCACGCCAGGCGCGCACGCGCTGCCCGAGCCCGTGCAGAAAGCCGTTACCGCTCAGTTCTTTTTCCAGATCGGTCTGCGCGGGTGGGTAGAGGGTATCGGGCATATAAAGAATATGAAAAATAAAGCATTGATCCAATATACTATGCATAATATTGCATATTTGGAGGGAATGCAAGAGTGAGTGAGGGAGGGGGAGCGCTGGCGCCCAGCGAGTTAAAACAGGGGGGCGTGAAACCAGCGCTTTTTTAACGACTGACCGCCTCGGTTTTTAGTCTTTACGGCCATAACTGAGCAAACCCGTCGGGCCCTTGGGCGGATGCGCACGGATCGCTTCTTCGTTCGGTTCCGTGCCCCAGCCCGGACGATCCGAGAGAATTAGGTGCCCATCGACGATATCTGGAACGTGGCTGATCAATTCATGATCCCAAGCAATGCGATCGATATCCGTTTCCATGATGCGCAGGTTCGGTACCGCCGCGGAAAAATGCGCGTTCATCATCGTGCACAAATGGCCATAGAAATTATGTGGCGCGACATTTACCTCGTGCGCCTCGGCGCTCGCCGCGATTTTCATCGACTGCCATACGCCATTCCAAGGAATGTCGATGATTGCAACATCCATCGCCTGCTCACGAAAATACGGCAAGAATTCGCGCAAGGTGAGCAGCGTCTCACAGGAGCTAATCGGATGAGGGCTGTGGTCGCGGATGTAACGCAACGCCTGCGGATTGTAGCTGTCGATTTCAACCCAGAACAAATCGAGATGCGCGATCGCGCGCAAGATTTTCAGATACCCTTCCGTCTTCGCGTTGAAGTTGAGGTCGAGCAAAATATCCACATTGGGCCCGGCGCCATCACGTAGCGCGTCCAAATGCATCACCAAATTGGAAATGACGTCACGGTCGACATTGATCGCGGGCGCGAACGGCACGCCAAAGCCCGGCCGCCAGCCGCGTACATTTTTCTTGTCCGCATCGTAGGTGAAGATATTGGTTTTCAGCGCGCCGAAGCCTTTTTCGCGGACTTCGCGCCCAATGGCTTTCACGCCATCCAGATCGGTAATTGCGGGCGGGTAATGGGTCGGATGATTGATCCGCCATGTCGCGCAGTGGGACCAATAGACGCGGATGCGATCGCGAATTTTGCCACCGAGTAGCTCGTACACCGGCACACCCAGTCCCTTCGCCTTGGCATCGAGCAACGCATTCTCGATCGCGCCCATGGCCAATGCGACTATGCCACCGGCCGCCGGACGAGTCGCGCAGTACAGCTCGGCATAAATTCGTTCGTGCTCGCCGACATGTTGCCCGACGACGCGCGAGGCAAGCCGCTGAATGACCATGCTCACGCCCGGCGCGCCGAAGCCTTCATCGAACTCGCTCCAGCCTATGATGCCGCTATCGGTGCTGAGCTTAACGTAGTGATAGTTGCGCCAGCCCGCGTCGCAGGAAAGCGTCTCGATATTCGTGACCTTCATGAATTCCTCCGCGATTGTGTTGAACGCAGTAGCGCGTTCAATTTACGAAAGATTAAATCATACGACGATTGAAATCGAAACCATAGGCTTCGCATATTTTTGTAGGGTGCGCACCGCGCACGCTGATCGTCGGGGTCAACATGATCGGGACAGTGAAACGCGCCGGAGCATCAATTTCGCAGCGAGATTGAGCCCGCGTGCGCCGTTCGCTCCTTACACCTGCGGCCGCGCGTAGCTCACGGTAAGTATCTCCCACTGATGCCCATCGGGCTCGTTCCAGTAGATATTGCCGAACCGCGGGTCGATTTGCATATCGTCGGGCCCGCGCACTGTGCTGCGATACTTGATGCCGGCCGCCTTGATGCGTGCGAGAATGGAATCGAACTCGTTCTGTTCGACGCGAAAACAAAAATGGTAGATAGGAAAATCTTCATCCGTATCGATGAAGTCGAGCGTTAATCCATCATCGACATACACCGGGGAAAATGGCCCGACGCCGGTTTCCTCCCACGGAACGCCAAGAAGCTCAGCCAGACATTTTGCCGCAGCGATCTTGTTGCGAGAGGGCACAATGGTGTGATCGAGATGGATGGTCATCGGACTTGTCCTGATTCTCATATGGTCGTGCGGCCATCCTCGCCCGTCCGGTCGATTGAGTACTGCGCAGTGATCTGAGCGTTGCTAGTTCTTCTCATCCTTGAAGCCGATGCTCCAATGTGCGCCATCGCAGAATGGTTTGTTTTTGGAACCGCCGCAGCGGCACAACGTGTAATGCTCCGACGAAGCGCCCGCACCCCACTCCTCGCCGCTCAA
>JANMJR010000279.1:0-4056 GCA_031371465.1 Pseudomonadota bacterium | reverse complement strand
CAGCGTTCCGCCCGGCTCCCGCGTCAACACCGCGCTATGGCCCAACCCGCGAACTAGCTCGGCCAAATACTGGATATGGGTGCTCTTGCCAGCGCCGTCAATGCCTTCCAGCGTGATGAATTTTCCGCGCGCCATTTAGCGTTGATACTTATTCACGGCACGATTGTGATCGACCAAGTTCGCGGAAAATTCGTGACTGCCATCTCCCTTGGCCACGAAGTAAAGCGCGTTCGACGGCGCCGGATTCAGCGCCGCTTTGATGGCGGCTAGTCCCGGCATGGCGATCGGCGTCGGCGGCATGCCGGCGCGTGTGTAGGTGTTATACGGTGTGTCGCGCTGCAGGTCAGTTTTGCGAATATTGCCGGTGTAGCGATCACCCATACCGTAAATCACGGTCGGATCGGTTTGCAGCAACATCCGTTTTTTCAGGCGATTGATGAACACCGCCGCGATGAGCGGCCGTTCGCTCGGCTGCCCGGTTTCCTTCTCGACAATCGATGCCATGATCAACGCCTGATACGGTTCGTTGTAGGGCAAGGACTGATCACGGGTTTCCCAGGCGCTTGCAAGGCGCTCTTGCATCGCTTTGTAAGCGCGCTGGAGTAGTTTCAGATCGCTGGTTCCGGGTATGATTAAGTATGTATCAGGAAAAAATAGCCCTTCCGCGACGGCCCCGATTCCGCCGACTTCGCGCAAAATCTCGACCTCGGACAGGGCTTTGCTATCGTGTTTTAACGCAGGATGCTGATCCAGTACTTTACGCATGTCGGCAAACGTTTGCCCTTCGATAAACTGAACGGCAACCTGTTCGGCTTGTTGGCCTTTGGCAAACAACGCCAAAAGGGACAACGGAGTGGGATTGCGCGTCAGTTGGTATTCCCCCGCTTTGATTTGCGCCGTCTTTCCCAGTGCGCGCGCAAGCGCAATGAAGCTCCACGGCTCCGTCAACAATTGCGCCTGAGTAAGCTGTTTGGCTACGGTTTTTAGGGTGCTCCCAGACTTCAGGACCAAGCGCAATGGGACTTCGGGCAAGCTCAATTCTTTGTGCGCAAAATGGTATAGCCACCCTGCCCCACCCATTGCCAGCAATAACAACAACAACACCAACGAACGTAGCTTAGCAATCATCGTCGTTGCGCAAAGCCCAAGCTTGCAGCCAGCCAAATTCCGATCAGGCTATTGCATGCGAACAATTCTTCAATTCCTCCAAGGCGGCTCGACGCAACGATCGCGCTGCCAGTTCGATATTCTATCGCCCTGCGCTGCCGCCGCGCCACAATGTTCGCTCAAGAAGCCGCCGCACGCCAAAAAACTTTGCATCGGCGCAACCCAGTTGAAGTTTTGTTTTTTCGCCGCGCAGCGGGCGAAAAAATTAGAGCCGTTTGAAAACGAGCGTGCCGTTGGTGCCGCCGAATCCGAACGAGTTTGAAATCGCAACATCGATCTTCATCGGCCGCGCCACGTTCGGCACATAGTCCAAGTCACAGGCCGGGTCTTGGTTTTGTAGATTTATCGTGGGTGGCGCAATTTGGTGTTGCATGCCGAGCAACGTGAATACGGCTTCGACACCGCCGGCTGCGCCCAACAAATGCCCCGTGCTCGACTTGGTGGAACTCACCGCGAGCTTGCCCGCATGGGCGCCAAAGCAACGTTTGATCGCCACGGTTTCGGCAACGTCGCCAAGCGGTGTCGAGGTGCCGTGGGCATTAATGTAATCGACATCGGCGTGGGCAAGTCCGGCGTCTTTCAATGCATTGTTCATACAGCGCGCGGCGCCTTCGCCATCTTCAACCGGCGAAGTCATGTGATAGGCATCGGCGCTCATACCAAAACCGGCGAGCTCGGCATAAATCCGCGCACCGCGCGCCTTCGCGTGCTCGTATTCTTCAAGCATAACCACACCCGCTCCTTCACCCAATACGAAGCCATCGCGACCACTATCCCACGGCCGACTCGCGCCTTGGGGATCGTCATTGCGGGTCGATAGGGCGCGCGCCGCGCAGAATCCTCCGATGGTTAAGGTCGCCACGGCCGCTTCCGAGCCACCGGCGATCATGACATCGGCGTCGCCGTAGACAATGGAACGCGCCGATTCGCCAATACTATGATTGGCCGTGGTGCAGGCCGATACGCTGGCAAGATTCGGGCCCTTAAGGCCATACATGATGGACAAGTAACCGGCGGTCATATTGATAATGGAACCGGGAACAAAGAACGGCGAAATCTTACGTGGCCCACCCTGCAGCAACGCGTTATGTGTCTCTTGAATCATCACAATCCCGCCGATGCCCGAGCCGATATTAACCCCGATGCGCTCAGCGTTGGCAGGGGTGACTTCCAGGCCGGAATCCCTTAGCGCCTGGGTGCCGGCGGCGATGCCGTAGTGGATAAACGTATCCATCCGGCGCGCCTCCTTCACCGAGAGATAGGGTTCAATCGCGAAACCCTTTACCTCGCCGGCAATCTGGGATGCGTAGGGCGAGGCGTCAAAACGGGTGATCGTGCCGATACCGGAACGCCCCGCGATTAAATTCGACCAAGCTTCAGGAACGGTATTCCCGACCGGGCAAACGATTCCCAGCCCGGTGACAACGACGCGCCGTCGAGACAAAATTGATACTCTCTTAGATTCGGGTAATTGATAAGACGGGATTACTCGCGCGGATCCGCCTCAAGCCTTAATGCGGGACTGAACGTAATTGATCGCCTGTTGCACGGTCGTGATCTTTTCCGCTTCTTCGTCGGGGATCTCTGTTTCGAATTCCTCTTCCAACGCCATCACCAGTTCCACCGTGTCGAGCGAGTCCGCGCCCAAATCATTCACAAATGAAGATTCGATCTTGATCTCACTCTCGTTGACGCCCAGTTGCTCAGCGACGATTTTTTTCACCCGTTGTTCGATATTTTCCATCTGTTTAACCTTCCCTAGTGTAGAGAAAAAACTTTCTCATTTTATCAGAATCAATCCGTTAATTTACCGCAAGTAACAATCGCTTCATTACGACTAGCTCATGTACATTCCACCGTTCACATGTAGCGTGATTCCGGTCACATAACCCGCTGCTGGCGACGCGAGATAACCCACTGCCGCCGCAATGTCTGCTACCGCGCCTAGCCGCGCCAGGGGAATACTATTCAATAATACCTTTTGCTGGTCTTCAGTTAATGCGCGCGTCATATCGGTATCGATAAATCCCGGCGCGACGCAGTTCACCGTGATATTGCGGCTACCGATCTCTCTTGCAAGCGCCTTGGTAAATCCAATCATGCCGGCTTTTGCCGCCGCGTAGTTGGTCTGGCCGCCATTACCCGCCACGCCGACAACTGACGAGATGTTAATTATGCGCCCGCCTTTGGCCTTCATCATGCCGCGCATTACGCCGCGCGACAAGCGAAACACCGAGCGCAAATTGGTATCGATGATATCGTCCCACTCCGCGTCACCCATGCGCATTAATAAGTTGTCACGGGTGATGCCGGCGTTATTCACCAGAATCATGACGGCGCCAAATTCCTTTTGAATACTGTCGATCAGTGCATTGACGCCGGCCACGTCATTAACGTCGAGTACTAGGCCTTTCCCTTTGTTTCCCACCACGCTCAGATACTCGCTGATCGCCGCCGCACCGCTCGCTGACGTTGCGGTTCCGATAACGGTCGCACCTTGCGTTGCCAGCTGCGTGGCAATCGCCTGACCGATGCCGCGACTAGCGCCAGTCACCAGTGCGATTTGTCCTTCTATGCTATGCATTGAAACTAGCCTTAACCGTATCTAGCGATGCTTGATCGTGAATCGACGCCGACTGAATGCGCTCATCGATTCGCTTATTCAAACCGACCAATACCCGACCCGGCCCGCATTCGATCACATGTTTAATGCCCGAGTCCGCGAGCGCCTTGATCGTCTCTATCCAGCGTACCGGGCCATAAAGCTGGCGCACTAGCGCATCCTTTATCGCCGCCGGATCGTTAAAACTCGCCACATCGACATTTTGAATAACCGGTACTTTCGGCGCCACCACGTCAATCGCCGCGATGCGTTCGCGCAAGCGTTCC
>JANMJR010000204.1:0-8407 GCA_031371465.1 Pseudomonadota bacterium | reverse complement strand
TTGGCGACGGTTTCTTCTTTGTCGTCGTCGCGTTGTACTAAATCTTCGCCGGTCACATCATCTTTTCCCGCAACTTTCGGCGGATTAAAAATGAGGTGATAGGTCCGGCCCGATGCCGGATGGGAACGACGCCCCGACATGCGTTTGATAATTTCCGCGTCGTCCACTTCGATTTCGACCACGTAGTCAATTTTCACTCCGGCGTTTTTCATCGCATCGGCTTGCGGAATGGTGCGCGGAAATCCATCGAACAAAAATCCGCTCTTGCAATCCGGCTCTTTAATGCGTTCTTGCACCAAGCCGACAATAATATCGTCAGAAACCAAGCCGCCGGAATCCATGACCTTTTTCGCGGCCACACCGAGCGGCGTGCCCGCCTTTACCGCGGCGCGCAGCATATCGCCCGTGGAAATCTGCGGAATGCCGAACTTTTCTTTGACGTAATTCGCTTGCGTACCCTTGCCTGCGCCGGGTCCGCCCAACAATATGAGTCGCATAGTTTTATCGTATTGAGTGGCGACCGAACCGGGCTGAAATTGCACCCCAGAATCGGCTAAACTTCGCGATGTTACAGTGGCTTAGCGCTGCGGTCAAACAGCGCACGGACACGTGCCAGGTCTTCGGTCGTGTCCACGCCCGGGGCCGGCACGCCATCGCTAACGAGGACGGCGATTTTGTAACCGTGCCACAGGGCGCGTAATTGCTCCAAGGCTTCAAAACGCTCGATGGCGGGCGCTTCCAATGTCGGAAAGCGACGTAAAAAACCGGCACGATAAGCGTAAAGCCCGATGTGACGATAAAGCGGCAAGCTCGCGGGAATGACTTTCGTGGTCTGCGCAAAGGCATCGCGGGCGTGGGGAATAGTGGCGCGGCTGAAATAAAGCGCCATGCCGTCGCGATCCAACACCACTTTCACGATATTACTGTTGAACGCTTCATCGTTCTCGGTAATAAAGTGGCACGCTGTCGCAATCGCCGCGCTGGGCTTGGCTCGCAGCAAATCGGCGACGGCGCGAACCAGATTCGGTTCAATGAGCGGTTCATCGCCTTGGACATTGACGACGATCTCGTCGTCCGGCAATTCGAGTATTGTCGCCACTTCCGCCAAGCGGTCGGTGCCCGTCGCGTGATCCGCGCGCGTGGTAATCACCTCAATACCGTGGGCGCGGCTCGCTTGCGCGATGCCATCGTGATCCGTTGCAATCACCACCCGGGCGATGCCGCTGAGCCTTGCTTGCTCCGCCACACGCACCACCATAGGCTTTCCCGCGATGTCGAGCAGCGGCTTGCCGGGCAAGCGGGTCGATGCGTGACGGGCGGGGATGACTACTATGGACACGGCGTCTTAAAGGATGAAGGATGAAGGATGAAGGATGAAGGATGAAGGATGAAGGATGAAAGACCCCCCGCTCGCGGCAATTCAACGCGCCCTTTCATCCTTCCGCTTTCATCCTTCATCCTTGTCCTCTAGTCCTTCATCCTTCCGCCTTCATCCTTGCTCTTAAACTTCTTCTTCCGCCAACAACTTCCGTGCCTCATCCTCAAGCATGATCGGAATATCGTCTTTGATTTGATAGGCGAGTCGACACGGTTTGCAGATCAATTCCTGTGCCGTCTTGTTATGCACGAGCGGGCCTTTGCAAACGGGACAGACGAGGATTTCAAGCAGTTTGGGGTCCATAGGTCGGTCTTAATTTTTTCAGAAGATTGGCAATGAATCGATCGTCGAGCTGCGCGCTCACCGCCAGCACCCACCACGAGTCCTGCGCGAATGCTCGACATTTTACTGCATCCTTCTCCGTCATCACGATAATTGCGTCTTGTCCGAACAGCAAATCTTCGCGGCGATAGACATAGTGGTCTGGAAACGAATGCGCGACGATGTTTAACCCAAGCTGCCGCAAATGATCGAAGAAGCGCCGCGGCCGGCCGATTCCGGCAATGGCATGGACCGTTTGATGGCGCAAATCGGCCGCTAACGCATGTTGCATTGGATCTTTCGCATTGTAAAACACCTGCCCCGAGAGGTGCATGGATGTTGGCTGCCCAGACAAGCCCATGGGAGCGGCAAGCGCGCTGGACGGCGTGGCGTGATCATCGCCGCCATGATTGATCACCACAAAATCCGCGCTGCGCAATCGGCTCGCGGGTTCGCGCAGCGGGCCGGCCGGCAACAGGCAGCCGTTGCCGAAACCCGCTTGACCATCGACCACGACGATCTCGATGTCGCGCCGCAAACGGTAATGCTGCAAGCCATCGTCGCTTACGATCAAGTCGCAGTTCGGATGAGCGGCAAGCAATGCATTACCGGTGGCGACGCGATCACGGCCAATGAACAGTGGCGCTTCGGTGCGCGCCGCAATCAGCACCGGTTCATCGCCCACTTCAACCGGATCACTCAGCGGCCCGACCTCGAACGGACCACGCTCGCTCCCGCCGTAGCCACGACTGATCACGCCGGGCGCGTAGCCCGCAACACGCAGTTGTTCAACCAAGGCAATGACGAGGGGTGTTTTTCCGCTACCGCCGACGCTGATGTTGCCGACGATAATGACCGGCACGGGCAATCGCGCGGAACTCAGCCAGCCGCGCTGGTACGCCAAGCGCCGCGCCGCGCTTAATGCCCGGAACAGCCAAGACAGGGGCCGCAGTAAACATTGCCACGCCGACGAACGCGCCCACTCCCGTTCAAACCTCGTTGCGACACGATTCATGATTGAAGAATCGGCATCGCCGGTGCGCTATTTTGGCTTCGCTTCGGCGCTGAAAGAAATGTGCGATAAGCCCGCGAGCTGCGCCGCGGACAAAATATTGATGACCGATTGATGGGTCGCGCGGGCATCGGCGCTGATGACAACCAGGGGTTCCTCGCGATCACCCGCGGCGGCCTTCAGTACACGGGAAAATGACGGAATATCAGCGAACGGAACCACTTTGCGATTCACTACGTAATTACCGTCGGCGTCGACTGCGACATCCAGCGTATTCGGCTGCGACTTCGATTGCTCGGCCTCGGCTTCGGGAAGATTGATTTTGAGGTCGGCGAATTTCGAGTAAGTCGTTGTGACCATCACAAAAATAAGAATGACCAGCAAGACATCGATCATCGGAATCAAGTTGATTTCCGGCTCTTCGCGAAACTTACCGCGTTGGAAATTCATAGCCGGTCAGGCGGTCCGATCGCCGTGAACAATTTCCACCAGCTTGATCGCCTGCTGCTCCATTTCAACGATGAGTCGATCCACTTTCGAACGAAAGTATCGGTAAAAAATCATGCTGGGAATCGCAACAATGAGACCGAACGCGGTGTTGTAAAGCGCAACGGAAATGCCGTGCGCAAGTTGCTCGGGATTGCCGCCGCTGGTCGGATTATTCGCACCGAAAATTTCGATCATGCCGATCACCGTACCGAACAAGCCGAGCAACGGCGCGATGGCGGCGATGGTGCCGAGTGAGGTAAGGAAGCGCTCCAGCTCCACGGCGACAGCACGGCCGGCCTCTTCAATGGCTTCTTTCATAATCTCGCGCGAGCTGCGCACGTTGTACAGGCCGGCGGCAAAAATACGGCCCAAGGGTGAGGTCGTTGCGATTTTCAACAGCATGTCGTTATTGACACCGTGTTCGCGGTATTCGTTGACCACGTTCTGCAACAGCTCGCGCGGCGCCACCAGGATCGGGCGCAGCGTCCATAGCCGCTCACCGATGATGGCCAACGCGATAATGGAACAGGTGATCAACAACCAGATCGGCCAACCCGCGGCCTGAACGATATTGAGCAAGGTAATCCCGAAGATGACAAAAAGTGCGACACTTTAGCGCGCAGTTGTTTTTTTCACAAGCCCCGAACGCCCGTCGGGTAAGCGTGTCTATTAATTGAGCAAGTTAGAAAACTCCGCAACAAATCAGCGCCGTAGTCAGGCAATACGCAAACCATCCACACCTTTATCCACAGTAAATGTGAGGTGTTCCGCGCGCGCCATCACTCGCGGATTTCCAGCGCGCATCGTGACGCGGATAGTGTGCGGCTTCTTAACGGTTACATGATCTGGTTCACGATGCCGCCGTCCACACGCAGCGCCGCACCCGTGGTGGCGGACGAGCCTGCTCCGCACAAATACACCGCCATATTAGCCACCTCTTCGGGACTGGTAAAGCGTTTAAGCAGTGAGGATGGACGCCGCGTGATGAACATGTCCGCCTCGATTTGCGCAATGCTTTTTCCGCTCGCCTGCGCCATATCGCTGCGAATACGATCGGAGTTCTCGGTGCGAGTAGGACCAGGCAAAACGGCGTTCACGGTCACGCCGCTGCCGGCCAGCTCGATTGCCAAGCCGCGCGTAATGCTGAGCTGCGCGGTCTTAGTCATGCCATAGTGAATCATCTCGCGCGGAATATTCAGCCCCGATTCGCTGGAAACGAATAGGACGCGCCCCCAACCACGGCTGGCCATGGGCGGCGCATAGTGGCGCGAAAAGCGAATCCCGCTCATGACGTTCGCTTCGAACAGTCGCTGCCAGTCGGTGTCCGGGATCTCAAAAAACGCTTTACGCTCGTAGATGCCAAGGTTGTTCACCAGAATATCCACGTCTGTCACATGAGCAAACACCGTTTCGGCGCCGACGAGGGTCGCGCAGTCCGCCGCGACGCCATCGACCTGCGCATTGGGCTGCGCCGCGCGCAAGCGAGCCGATGCCGCATCGACGTTGGCCTGCGTGCGCCCGGTGAGGACGACGCGGGCGCCCTCCGCCGCCAGACCCTGGGCGATGGCGAATCCGATGCCCCCAGTGGAACCGGTTACCAAGGCTTTGCGATTTGTTAATTGCAGATCCATCGTGTTTTCCTCCTAATACGAAACAATCCGACGTGACACACAGCGTATTTTGACAGCGTGGCGGCAGCGCGCACCAATACCACACTCGGCTTCTGGTGTCGTGCACTATTCTCAATAGTTCGCCACGGGGCAATAGCCGCGCGGCTCTCCAACGTGCCCACGCCCCGAGCCAAGCTGGGTGCGGCGCCTGGCGTAGCTAGCGTTTTAATTTTTCTCTAAATTTATTCGTCGCCAAAATCAACTGGGCGCGAATTTCGGGCTCGAACGCAGCATGGCCCGCGCCGGGCACGACAATGTATTCGGCTTCCGGCCAGGCTCGGTGCAGATCATCGGCGGAAATGATTGGGCACACGGCGTCATAGCGACCCTGCACAATGACGGCGGGAATAGGTCGGATCTTGTCGATATTGTTGAGCAGCGAATTGGCCGGCAGAAATATGTTGTGCACGAAATAGTGCGCCTCGATGCGCGCCAACCCCAGTGCGGTCACGTCGTTGCCGAATTGATCCCGAAAATGCGGATTGGGCAACAGCGTCGAACAGCGGCCTTCATACAAGCTCCAGGTGCGCGCCACGGGCATGTGAATCGCCGGATCGGGATCACATAGGCGCCAGTAGTAGGCGAGCAACAGATCGCTGCGTTCGCGCTCGGGAATCGGCGCGACCAGGTCATACCATGCCTCGGGGAAAAAGGTTTTCAAGCCATACAAAAACCAATCGATTTCGCTCTTTCGGCACAGGAATATGCCGCGCAAAATTAAGCCGGTACAGCGTTGCGGATGGGTTTCGGCGTACGCCAGCGCCAGGGTCGAGCCCCAGGAGCCGCCGAACACCAACCAGCGCTCGATTTGCAGCATCTCGCGCAAGCGTTCCATGTCTTGTACCAGCAGCGGCGTCGTATTGTCGATGATTTCGCCGAGGGGCTTCGAGCGCCCTGCGCCGCGCTGATCGAAAATGATGATGCGATAAAACTTCGGATCAAAGAAGCGTCGGTGTTGCCGTGTTGCACCCGCACCGGGGCCACCGTGTAGGAACACCACCGGCACGCCGTCGGGATTGCCCGATTCCTCCCAATACATGGTATGACGTTCGTCGAGCGTGAAATAACCGGAAAAATTGACCTCCGATTCAGGATAAAAATCGGTCAATTGCGCATTCGATATCGGATCATTCATAAGCACACCGCATTGTGAACTTTTGTTTTATCTATTGACATAGTTATGACAACGATCTTAAAGTCGGGGCAACGAAATACTTACGATAGGTTAAGACACCATGCTATACCAATTGCACGAAGCTCAGCATGCCTCTCTCGCGCCCTTACGTCTGTGGGCGCGGGTCACCGCCGAATTCTACGGAAACCCGTTCGGCGTGTTAAGCCACAATCCAATGGCGCGTGTCGTGACGGCCGGCGCCGACGTTATTCTGCGCATGACCCACCGCTACGGCAAGCCGGCATTCGGCTTATGGGAAACGACAATCCAAGGAAAAACTGTTGCAGTCAGCGAAGAAATTCTCCTGGAAAAGCCGTTCTGCGAATTGCTTCACTTCAAACGCGACACCACGCGCAAGGATCCCAAGGTATTAATGGTCGCGCCCATGTCCGGCCACTACGCAACCTTGCTGCGCGACACGGTGAAAACGTTTTTGCCCGATCACGATGTCTATATTACCGATTGGCGCGATGCCCGCATGGTGCCGGTGAGCGAAGGCGCGTTTGGTTTTGCCGATTACGTCGCCTACGTGCAGGAATTCATTCGCTTCCTAGGCCCCGATGTGCATGTGGTTTCCGTGTGCCAGCCGACTGTACCGGTGCTTGCCGCCATTTCGCTGATGGCGCAACACGGCGAAAAAACACCGAAAACCATGCTCATGATGGGCGGCCCGATCGATACACGCCGCAGTCCGACAGTGGTGAATAATTTCGCGCTGAAACACCCGATCGAGTGGTTCGAAAACCGGCTGATCAGCCGTGTGCCGGCGAAATATCCCGGCTTTACCCGAAATGTCTATCCGGGATTTTTGCAGCTCGCCGGGTTTGTGGCGATGAACCCGGATCGCCATATCGATTCCCATAAAGATTACTTTTATCATTTAGTCAAAGGCGACGGCGACGGCGCCGACGCCCATCGCGCCTTCTACGACGAATACAACGCGGTCATGGATTTGCCCGCGGAATATTATCTAGACACTATCCAAGCGGTATTTCAGGAACACCATTTACCTCTCGGCAAGATGGTCGTTGCCGGTGAGACGGTGAATCCCGCAGCGATTAAAACCACGGCGCTGTTTTCCATCGAGGGCGAGCTCGACGATATTTCCGGCAACGGCCAGACCGAAGCGGCCCATGCGTTGTGTAGCGGTATTCCCGCAGCGCGCCATCAGCATTTATTGTCGCCGAAGGTCGGGCACTACGGTATATTTAGCGGCCGCCGCTTCCGCGAGAATATCTATCCGAAGATGACGGAATTCATCCGGAAATTTTCCTGAGGGTTAAAAGGAAGGACATTGAAATGACCGATTCCAGCTCGCCGCAAGCGATGATTGAAATGTTTCAAAAAATGGCGAATCCGTTCGCCTTCCCGCTGCAAAATTTCCTCATGCCGAGCTTGTCGCTGGAAGAAGTCGAACGCAAAATTTCCGAGCTTAAGTCCGTGCATACGTGGCTGCAAACCAATCTCGGCATGCTTGAAGTCAGTATCAAAGCGCTGGAATATCAGAAAGTGCTGCTGACCCCGAATAGCGCCGCGCCCGCTGATGCGCCGACGGCGGAAAATCCTTTTCTCGATCCGAAAAATTGGCCATGGAATTTCATCAAGCCCGAAGCACAAGCCGCGCCCGAACCGCCGGCTAAGCCGGGTAAGGCAAAAGCGTCGAAAACCTAGGGAAGCATTTCACTTCCCTACTACTTTCGGTCTACGACTTTTGGCCGATGCCATCTACGCCTTTAGAGGTATTTTCATGTTCGACCAATAAGCGAACAATGGCACTGCGGACGACACCGGCAAATTCTCGCTAGTGTCCACTGCCTCCTCCTTCGCCCCGCTTCGAGCGGGGCTTTTTCTTGCTCGACTGCGCAGGACTATAATCCTGGTAATACCATGACCATCCAACTCTACGACCTCGCTGGCGCCGACGAAAATTTGCGCTTCAGCCCGTTTTGTTGGCGCGTGCGCATGGCCCTGGCGCATAAAGGCCTGGCTTACGAAACCATCCCCTGGCGTTATAGCGACAAAGCCAAAATCATCGCGACCGGCCAAGGCGCCGTGCCGGTGATCGTCGATGGTGAAACGATGATCCACGATTCGTGGGTCATCGCCAATTACCTCGAAGACGAATATCCGCAGCGCCCGCTATTCGGTAACGCAGCGGCTCGCGGCGCAGCATTGATGATCAAATTTTGGACCGAGCGAACGCTGCATCCGCTGTTGCTGCGCATTTTAATCATGGACATTTACGCCGCCATTCACGAAAACGATCGCGCCTACTTTCGTGAATCCCGGGAAAAACGTTTTGGCATGACGTTGGAGCAAATTGCGACCGATTCGGACAATCACCGTGAGCCGTTGCGCGCAGC
>JANMJR010000185.1:0-34801 GCA_031371465.1 Pseudomonadota bacterium | reverse complement strand
TTCTTTGTCTGCGCTGGCGGGTCCACCGATCGGCCAGCCGGTATAACTAACGATGATACTTTGGCCGTTGAACGGTTGGCCTCGTTCGACGCCCACACGGTCGGCCGCAGCGACGAACACAGAGTTACTATGGGCCGCGGCCATGCAAAGGATATTGGCCATGGCCTCGCGCTTTGGATCTTGGCCGGGAATCGGCACCCAGTTGGTTGGGATGCAAATAACGTCCGCACCGCCTAGCGCACACAGGCGATAGCTTTCTGGAAACCAACCATCGTAACAAATGAAACTGGCGATGCGACCAATCGGCGTGTGGAACACTGGAAAACCCAAATTGCCGGGCTCAAAGAAATTGTTTTCTTCGTTCCACAAATGCACCTTGCGAAAGGTTCCAATATAACCGGTAGGGCCAACAATCACGGCGGCGTTATACAGGCTATTGCAAATACCCGCGACCAAGTAGGCGCCATGACGCGCCGCAGCCTCGCACCACGCTTGGGCGGTCGCGCCATTTGGGATTTCTTCCGCCAGCGCGAACGCCTCATCGCGTGTTTCGAAAACGTAACCGGAGTTACATAGTTCTGGTAGGACGATCAGTCGCGCGTTATTGCTAGCCGCTTGGTCGATCAGCTTCAATGTCTTCTCGACATTTTGTTCTTTCAAGCCCACGTGGGGCTCCATTTGAATGCAAGCGATCTTGACCAGGCTTTCATTGTGGATCGTATTCATGATTCACCTTATAGCAGTTTCGTGAAGAAAAGTTTCGCACTTGAGTAGTACGCTTCAATTGCGACATGAAGAGGGCGAGTTTGTGTACCTATTTCATTTCACCCTCGACCAGCCGCGATGTAGTGCGATGAGTATCCTCTGGTATTGCGCCAATCACCCGATGAGTGAGCGATGAACCGATTGCGGAACCCAGGCTGCGCACTGCTTTGGCGCGAAATCGCACTACGGCCGGGCGTTTAACCCTGGCAATTGACGGGCATTCAATGCGCTGAAATCGAAAAATATCCTCGAGAAAGGCGAAGTTAGCTTAAGGCCTTCGTGGTCGGCACAGGTGGTATGATAATTGTGTCAGGCCAAAGGTCTGCGTCGTACTGGTCTTTTGTAGTGCAGGCGCGGTATGTCATTAACTCTAACGCGAAGAGGGGAAATATCAATGAATGCAATTAAACTGGGTCATCTGGTCGCACTGTTTCGTACGCTGTGCGCAACCGCGCTGTTTTGCGCGACCGGTGTACACGCTGCGGACGTCATCAAGATCGGTATTCCCGTTGGCCTAAGCGGCGCGAATAGCGTGGTGGCGCCCTCCGTGGTTCAATCGGCGGAGCTGGCGGTCGAAGAGATCAATGCCAAAGGCGGCATACTCGGTAAAAAAGTTTTGTTGGAAGTCGCTGACGATGGCAGCGGCGCGGCCGGCGCGCAAAAAGCATTCGACTCATTGTTATTCCAAAAGAAGGTCGACGTGCTGATCACCATGGAAACCAGCGCGGCGCGCAACGCCGGCTTGCCCATCGTTACGCGCGCGAAGAAACCGTTCATCTACACATCCTTTTACGAAGGCCGTTCGTGCAATAAATATCTCTACGTCAACGCCTGGGTACCTGACCAGCAAGTGGCGCCGGTAGTCGACTACTTCATGAAGACCTACAAGTCGAAAACCTATTTCTTGATCGGCAGCGACTATGCCTACGGCCGCGGCATGCTCGGATTCACGCGTAAATACGCCGAAAGCAAAGGCGGCAAAATCCTCGGTGAAGAATATCTACCGATGGACGGCGCCGATTGGACGCCGATCATCTCCAAGCTAAAGGCCGCCAATCCCGACGCGGTGATTACCTCGACCGCGGGTGGCGCACCGAACGTGACGCTGACCAAGCAATTGCGCGCGGCGGGCATTAAGATTCCCTACGGCAATCTCGCCGTGGACGAAGGCACGGCCAAGAGCATGGGCGCCGATGCGAACGGCATCTATATTTCCGGCTCGTATCTCACCAACATCGACACCCCGGCGAATAAAACATTCATGGCGGCGATGCAGAAAAAATTCGGCGCAAACCTAAAAACGCCGAACGATCTTTCCGTGCCGCAATATGAAGGCGTGTACGCCTACAAAGCGGCCGTGGAAAAAGCCGGCTCGACAGGAACCGATGCCGTCATCAAGGCGCTGGCGGAAGTGGCGGTCGACGGCCCGCGCGGCAAGATCCAGATGAACAAACAACGCCATGCGCCGCTGACCATTTATCTTGGCCAAGTGCAGGCCGACGGTAACGTGAAATTGCTTGAGACGTTCAAAGACGTCGATCCGGGCGAGCAGTGCCCGAACCTGAAGTAGGGTCGCAGCCTGCGCGGCGGGTGCATCGTAAGCGCGATCGCTCGCCGCGATACTGACGCGCTGGCACGATGACCGCGCAGTTTTTAGATGTGATCACCACCGCCGCGATCCTGTTCGCGGTGTCGGCGGGCTTGTTGATCATCTTCGGCGTCATGAAGATTATCAACTTCGCCCACGGCGGTTTCCTCACCATCGGCGGCTATTCCGCTTTACTCGTCACCACATTGGGGCTGAACCCCTGGTGGTCGATCCCCTTCGCATTGGTGATTGGATTTTTTTGCGGCATGATAGTCGAGCGGCTCGTGATGCGCCCGCTTTACTCGCGTCCGCTGGACGCGATTCTTGCCACCTGGGGCTTAGGCATTATCATCGGCCAACTCATCACCCTCGTCTTCGGGCGTGAAGTGCAATTCGTCAAAAGCCCGATTTCCGGCGCGGTAAATTTTTTGGGCGCGTCCTACTCCCATTACCGATTGCTGCTGGTGATTGCGTCTATCGCCCTCGCCTTAGCGCTCGCCGCCGTGTTGAACGGCACGCGGCTCGGCTTGCAAACGCGCGCAGTGATTATGAACGAAAATCTCGCTCGGGGCTTAGGCATCAACAGTGGCTTAGTTCGATTCATCACCTTTTCTTTAGGGGCGGCGTTGGCCAGCCTCGCCGGCGCGTTGATCACGCCACTCACCAGCGTTGATCCCAATCTCGGCGTGCCCTGGTTGGTCAGCGCGTTCATGCTGGTGCTGGTGTCGGGCATGTCGCTGGCGAGCCTTGCGGTCGCCTGCCTGGTGCTCGGCGGCGCGCAAGTGCTGGTCAGCAGTTACGGCAATCCGGTGTTGGGCGGGCTGACCATCGTCGTCCTCGCGGCATTGATTTTGCGCCTGCGTCCCCAGGGATTCGCCCGTGACTAGCATACCGCTCCCGGCGCCCTCTCGAGCGAGGATGCGTCCGCACTCCGACGGGCGGTGGGTTCTGATTTGCGTTGCCGCGGCGCTTCTGCTGATCGCGATCGGCCCTTATCTTTTATCCGATTTTCTCGTTAACAATTTGATTCGCGGTTTTTTGTATGCAGCGGTCGCCCTCACGGTCGATATCCTCTGGGGATACACCGGCATACTCACCTTCGGTCAATCGGCTTTCTTCGGCATCGGCGCCTACGCAGCCGGGCTGATTTTCACCCACATGGGTTTCAGCCCGAGCCACGCGGCGCTGGCGCTCGGTGCGGGCCTCGGTGTGGCCGTGCTGGTCGCCATGCTGGTCGGTTGGCTGTCGTTTTATCACGGCGCCTCGCCGTTGTACGCCTCCGTGGTGTCGCTGGCGCTACCCATCGTCGTGTCGCAGATACTCTATTCGGGCGGCGCGTTCACCGGTTCGAGCAGCGGCCTGTCCGGTTTTGAAAGTTTCGATGTTTCGCTACAAGCTTGGTTTTGGATCGCGGGCCTGTTTCTCGTAGCGGTCACCGCCGGGGCGTGGATGTTCGTGCGCAGCGACGCCGGCCGCGTGCTGGTGGCGATCCGCGAAAACGAAGCGCGCTGCGAATATCTAGGCATCAACGTATCACGCATCAAGATTCTGTTGCTGGTCGTTTGTGCGGTCATCGCCGCTATCGCGGGGTACGCTTTCGCCTGCGTGCAAATGGTGGTGGCGCCGGAATACACGGGGTTCGTATTCGGGACCGAACTGGTCATTTGGGTCGCGCTGGGCGGGCGCGGCACCCTAATCGGTCCGGTCATCGGCACGCTATTAATCGACACCAGCACCGCGTACCTCAGCGGCAATCTTCCCTATATCTGGAAACTCGTCATCGGCCTGGCTTTCGTCTTGGTGATCGTCGCGTTGCCGCGCGGCATCGCTCCCTTGGTCACCGCGATAATCCGGCGAGACAAAGCGGGCAAAACCGAATCAGGGCAAACCGCGACACTGCAAGCCGCAATCGCCGAGCCGTTGGCGGGGCTCGCCAGCGCGGGGTCTAGCGCGATCGCGATTGAACAAGTACGAAAGAATTTCGGCAGCTTGCAGGTACTGGAGGGAATCGACTTCAAAGCGCGACACGGCGAGTTGCTGAGCCTGGTCGGTCCGAACGGCGCGGGCAAAACCACGCTGATGCGTTGCATCGGCGACGGCGGCGAGCGTTCTGGCGGCAAGATATTGATTAACGATCACGACATCGCGCGGCGACCACCCCATGAGTGCGTGGCGTTCGGCGTTGGGCGCAAATTCCAGAACGCGAATACGTTCGATGCGCTTAGCGTTGCGGAATCGCTGCGCATCGCGCGCACGCGCCTGGAAAAACCGTCGCTGTGGTCGCGCGCCGCGACGCTCGATTTGCCCGAGGGCGTGCTGAAGATCATGCGCGCCACCGGCCTGGATCAGCAAGTCGGCGTAGAAGTGCGCCATCTTTCCCACGGACAAAAGCAAGCGCTGGAATTGGCCATGGTGCTGGCGCTCGAACCCAGCGTCGTGCTGCTCGACGAGCCGACGGCAGGCCTCACTAAATCGGAACGCACGCTGATCGGCCAAATCTTGGTCGAGTTGACGAGCAAAGACCGCCTATGCATTTTGCTGGTGGAACACGATCTAGATTTCGTGCGCGAAATCAGCTCGCGGGTGATCGTGCTGCATCAAGGCAAGATCGTGCTTGACGGCACCGTGGCGGACGTCGTCGAGTCGGAGTTGGTGCGCACCATTTATTCCGGTGACGGCGCCCATACATGAGTATAAACGCGCTGGAGCTCAGCGGCCTGAGCAGCGGCTATGGCGAAGCGGTGGTGATACGTGATGTGGAACTGACGATTCGGCCCGGCGAAATCTTTGCGTTGCTCGGCAAGAATGGCATGGGCAAAAGCACGTTGTTAAAAACCGTGATGGGATTTTTGCCGGCACTCGCCGGAAGCGTGACATGCTTCGGCGAGAATATCACCGGTGCACAGCCGCATCGCATCGCGCGCAAATCCATCGCCTACACGCCGCAGGAACAAACGCTGTTTCAAGATCTGACCGTCGAAGAAAACTTGCGCCTGGCATTGCCGAATGATGCGTTAATGCAGCCCGGCCTGAAGCGCATCGGCGCGTATTTCCCTTTCGTGCCGCAACGCTTGAAGCAGCGCGCGGGTACACTATCCGGCGGCGAGCAAAAAATGCTGCTGGTGGCGCGGGCGCTAATGACCAAACCGAAGTTGATGCTGGTGGATGAAATCAGCGAGGGTTTGCAACCATCGGTCATTGAGCGGCTGGCTGGCGTGTTCAAATCAGAGCGGGACCAGTCGCACACCGCGATGCTCCTTATCGAACAGCACGTTAAATTCGCGCTCGCCGTCGCCGATCGTTACGCGGTGCTGAAACTCGGTGAAATCGTCGATCGTGGCGACGCGAACGAACTCGGTGCGCACGCGCGCATCGCCGGCCAACTCAGCGTTTAGCGATCAACACACTCGAGACTGCCGAAACAGGACCGTGGAGATCGTCGCGTTCGGCCGCATCTGCCGCCTGGTGGCGAAAATCGGTCTGAATTATTCGACCGTAGCGAGCAATGTAACGCTGCGCCCGTTACCCTCCCGCTGAGCCCGTTTGTAGTTCTGCATTTTGTAAGGGCCATGGCACGGCGTAGTCTTCGGTGCTGCCGCTATCGGACGATACTTCGACCGGTAGCGGCGACATTTGCGCTCTGGTTTTGGTATTGCGGCGCGATGGTTGTCGTGGATGGCGATTGACGATTGACCGGCATATCGCTAGATTGATGAGCGGTGAAACGGTAGGTGTATGACCTTGCGCTTTGCCGAATTTAAACCTACTCATTCACAAGGAAAAGCGCCATGGACCTCGGACTTAAAGGCAAACGGGCAATTGTCACCGGCGGAAGCAAAGGAATCGGTCGCGCGATCGCGCAAGGTTTCGCAGCCGAAGGCGCACATGTTTCGATCTGCGCGCGCAACGTCGATGAAGTAAACACCGCAGTCTCTGCCTTGAAAGCACAAGGCGTCAACGCGTTCGGGCGCGCGCTGGATGTGGCCGACGGGGCAGCGTTGGCGGGATGGATCTCGGCTAGCGCGGGTGAACTGGGCGGTATCGATGCGCTAGTGTGCAACGTCAGTGCGCTTGCGGTTGGCGATACCGCCGAGTCCTGGGAAAAATCATTTCGTATCGATATGATGCATACCGTCAACGCCGTAGCCGCCGCAGTACCCTTTCTTGAGAAATCGAATTGCGGCTCGATTGTATTGATTTCCAGCGTTTCCGGTTTCGAGGTTGATTTTGCCGCTGGATCCTACGGCGCACTTAAAGCTGCATTGATCCATTATGCAAAAGGGTTAAGCCGGCAGCTCGTCAGCAAGGGCATTCGCGTGAACTGTGTTTCACCCGGCAATACCTATTTCGATGGCGGAATCTGGCAGACGATTGAAAAAAATATGCCCGATCTGTTCAGTTCAACGCTCAAAGTCAATCCGACCGGCAAGTTCGGAACCTCGGCCGAGGTTGCGAGTGGCGTCGTGTTTCTCTCGAGCCCAGTGGCGAGTCGCATTTCGGGTACCAATCTGGTGATCGACGGCGCGCTTACCGTCGCGGTCTAGGGGATCAGCGGCGGTGCACCGCCGACCATGCGAACAACATCGTCACGGCTGCGGGCTGCGACGGTTTGAGCACCTCCAGGCCACGATTCTCTTTTTGGTCGATGGTGGCGCCCCACTTATCTATCGCGGGTCATTTTCGTGCGTGCTGTACCTTGTTGCGCAGCACTGCAAAATCATTCGCTACGCTAAGTCTCAGAATACCCAAGCTACGTTCCAATAAAAATCGACCGCTTGCTGCGTCGAGGCCCCTGGCATAAAATCTGCTTAGTGTCTTGTGCTCACAGGACACGACTGTCGGAGGGCGGAATGGCCTACCGACAATTCCCGTTTGTTTGGCAACTGTAATTCGTCTTAACTCTTTGGAGGGTGTCTGATGAAACGTCTGCTGGTAAACAAAAAAACCGCCTTATTCACATTGATCGCAAGCGCCGCGCTGATAGGCGGAATCCATAGCCGCACTGCCTACGCTGCTGATCCGATTAAACTTGGATTACTCGAAGACGAGTCGGGGAACTTCGCCATCGCCGTCATTCCCAAAATTCACGCCGTGCAGCTTGCGGTGGAGGAGATCAATGCCAAGGGCGGCGTCATGGGTCGCCCACTGCAAGTGATCCACTACGATACGCAATCGGACAACACGCGATTCCAGGAAATGGCGCGGCGTATCACGCAGCAAGATAAAGTCGATGTCGTGTTCGGTGCGTTCTCGAGCGCGTCGCGCGAAGCGATACGACCCATCATGGATCGCGCCAAGATGCTGTACTTCTACAACAACCAATATGAAGGGGGGGTCTGCGATTCGAATGTATTCGTCACCGGCGCGGTGCCGGAGCAGCAATTTTCCACGCTGGTGCCGTGGATGATGGAGAAATATGGCAAGAAGGTTTACACCATCGCAGCCGACTATAACTTTGGCCAAATATCGGCGGAGTGGGTGCGAAACATCGTTAAACAAAACGGCGGAACGATGGTGGGCGAAGAATTTATTCCGCTATCGGTTTCTCAATTCAGCCAAACCATACAAAAGATTCAGAAGGCGAAGCCTGATGTGTTGATGACCTTGCTGGTCGGCGCTAATCAGGCGTCGTTTTACGAGCAACAAGTCGCGGCGAATCTCAATATTCCCATGGGCAGTTCGGTGAACGTCGGGCAAGCCTATGAGCACAAGCGTTTCAAACCACCGGCACTCAAAGACATGTTTGTGACGGCGAATTATGTTGAGGAAGTCGAATCACCGGCGAGCGCCGATTTCGTCAAACGTTTCCGCGCCAAGTTTCCTAAAGAGCCCTATATCAACCAAGAGGCCGCCAACTCCTATACCGCGGTTTATCTCTATGCCAAAGCGGTCGAAAAAGCGAAAACCACAGAGAAAAAAGCCGTAGCTAAAGCGTTGGAAGGTGGCGACATCTGCCACGATGGTCCCTCTGGAAAAGTTTGCATCGATCCGAAGAGCCATCATCAAAGCCACACGATTTACTTGGTGCACGTCCAGGCTGACCACTCAGTGAAAATTCCAAAAGTCTGGAACGATATTAAACCCTACTGGCTGGGCGATGTTGGTTGCGATCTGTCCAAGAAGGCGGACTACTCGCAATACACACCTAGCAATCTTCCGAAAAAGTAAGCTTTAAAAGAAAGACATCGGGGAAGCGTTCGAATTGAACGCTTCTTTCGATGGACTGCAGCTTCAACTTACTCGCGGCTTGATATCTTGACTGAGCTTTTCGCATTTCTGTACCAGTGGGGAGATGCATTCACATTTCTGGTGCTCTCCGCCATGGGGCTTGCCATCATTTTCGGCATGATGGGCGTAATCAATTTGGCCCATGGCGAATTCATCATGTGCGGCGCCTACGTGACGGTACTGACTAGCCGCTTGAATTTGCCGTTGCCCATTTGCATGCTGTGCGGTGCTCTGGCGGCTGGCATCATCGGTATCATTTTGGAGCGGTTGATCATCCGCCATCTGTATCAACGCTTATTCGATTCCATTGTGGCGACATGGGCAATTAGTCTAATCGCCACGCAAGGTACGCTGATCGTCGCAGGGCCCTCGATCGAAGGAATCAAGACACCCTTCGGCAGTTTCAACATGGGGGGCTATTCGTTTTCCAGTTACCGTGTAGTGTTGATGGCCATCGCCGTGGTGATGCTCATCGCGTTGTATTTGCTATTCATGAAAACCAGGTTCGGTGTGCGTGCCCGAGCCACCATACAAAATCCCCACATGGCAAAAGCGCTCGGCGTCGATACGGGCCGGGTCTACAGCCTCACCTTCGGGCTGGGCGCCGCGCTGGCGGGAATGGCCGGTGCGCTCTATGCGCCGACAACGACCACAGTACCGACGATGGGAAGTGCGTTTATCGTTCAGTCTTTTGTCACGGTGGTGGTCGGCGGCGCAAATGCGCTGGTCGGAACGGCGCCAGCCGCGGGCATCTTAGGCGTTATTCAAAGTCTTCTCGCGTCGGGATTCGGGCAAACCACCGGCCAAATCGGATTGCTCATTACAGTGATCCTGGTCGTTCGACTCCTCCCCGCAGGCTTGAGCGGCGTACTATCGCGAGCCCGAAATGGCTAGCTGGTTCGCTCGACTCAACGGACCGCAAACCCTCGGTAACGGCCGCGGATTTTGGCTTGGTTTCGTCGCGGTCTTGCTGCTGCTTGTAGTGTTGCCGTTTTTCGCAGATGAGTATCTGGTCAACAACATCGGTTACTTTTTCATCTGGGTATTCATGGCCATGGGCCTGTCGTTGTTGTGGGGTTACACCGGTATTTTGAGTTTTGGGCAAACTGCATTTTTTGGAATTGCAGGCTATACCTACGGTGTCATCACCCTCAACTATGGCGCC
This sequence comes from Pseudomonadota bacterium, assembly GCA_031371465.1. Lineage (GTDB taxonomy): Bacteria > Pseudomonadota > Gammaproteobacteria > Burkholderiales > JALYOK01 > JALYOK01. The sequence continues at coordinate 25,055 of JANMJR010000185.1, read as the reverse complement.
GCTTACGGCTTGACATTCGCTGCGCTGCTATTGGCTGTTGCGCTGGCGGCGTTAGTCGCGTGGATCATCGGTTACTTCATGTTTTACGGCGGTATTCGCGACGTGTTCGTCGGCATCGTCACACTGTCCATCACCCTAGTATTGGAAACATTCATGGCACAGACGGCGGGACCGGAATGGGTCATCGGCACAGCTCGGTTGAATGGCTTTAACGGCATGTCGGGCATGCCGCCGTTGACGATTCCGTGGCCGGGCGAAGACGAGATTTTCCTGGAAGGGCGTTACCTATTCTGGTTCCTGGTCGCGCTCGTCGTGCTGCTGTATCTGGCGTTGCGCATGCTGGTGAATTCCCGCTTTGGCAATGTGATGGTCGCGATCCGCGAAAATCCCAGCAGAGTGGAAATGCTCGGTTACGATATACGCCGCTATCAACTGATCGTGTTCGTTATCGGCGGTGCTCTAGCGGGCCTGAGCGGTGTGCTGTACACAACTTGGGGCACGTACATCACGCCCTCCGCGATGGGCCTTACGGCAGCGGCACTGCCGATTGTATGGACCGCGGCGGGCGGCAGAAAAGATATCACCGCGACGCTCGTCGCCACCGTGTTTCTGGTGTGGTTGTCGCAAATACTGGCGGTCAAGGGTAGCCAATACGCCTTAGTCCTGATGGGATTGATTTTATTAGTTGCGGTGATGCTCGCGCCAGACGGGTTCGTTGTTACGCTAGCAAAAAAAATCGCGCAGCTTAAGGGCAGAAACACGCAGCCGCCCAGCAATCGATCGGAAACGAAGCTCGCCGAATCTCCGCCTCCACCATGACGGCCATCCTGGAAACGAAAAATCTCAGCAAGCATTTCGGCGGCCTGCATGCCACCAACGGTATTGATTTAAGCATTGAGTCCGGGGAGCTGCGTTGTCTGATCGGGCCCAACGGCGCGGGTAAGAGCACGTTGTTCAAGTTGATCCTGGGTAGCTATCCGCCGAGCTCAGGTGAAATTTTATTCAACGGTGAGAACATCACTAAGTTGTTGCCCTGTCGACGCATTGAAAAGGGGATCAGTATCAAGTTCCAGGTACCGGGCATTTTCGAGGATCTGCCGGTCGCGCAAAATCTTCTCATCGCGCTACAACATCGCATGAGCAAACCGCGTTCGCAAACCGAGTTAGAACGGTTGATGACGCTGTTGGATTTGCAGTCCGCGCGGACCAAGCGTGCCGGCGACCTGTCCCACGGGCAAAAGCAGTGGCTGGAAATCGGCATGGCCATTGCGTTGGCGCCATCATTGTTATTGTTGGACGAACCCACGGCCGGTATGTCACCGGAAGAGACGTTCAAAACCGGCGAATTGGTCATGCAACTCAATCAACAGGGCATGACCGTCCTGGTGATCGAACACGACATGGCATTCGTTCGGCAGATCGCACAAAAAGTGACGGTGCTGCACTTCGGCAAGATCTTCGTCGAAGGATCGTTACAGGAAATCGTCAACAACGAAGACGTTGCGCGCATCTATTTGGGGAAAGTCTGATGGCGGGCATCGAGATGCTCCAAGTGAAGGGCGCGCGTACCGGCTACGGCAGCACGCCGATTTTGCAGGGTATGGAATTCACCGTTAATAAAGGTGAGATCGTCGCGATTATCGGACGCAATGGCGTTGGTAAATCGACCTTGATGAAGTGCCTGATCGGACTGTTGCCGTGCAACGCCGGCAGTATTTGGTTCAACGGTGGCGATGTTACTGCAGAACCTGCCAACCGGCGCGCGGGACTCGGTATGGGCTATATCCCGCAAGGCCGCGAAGTGTTTCCGCAATTGACTGTCGCGGAGAATTTGTTCATGGGCAATCTGATCAGCCGTCACAAGGTAACTAAGCTGACGGACTTGGTGTACAAATATTTTCCCATCCTTGCCGAGCGGCGCGAACAAAAGGCGGGGACCATGAGCGGCGGCGAACAACAGCAACTTGCGATCGGACGGGCGTTGATCGGCAATCCGGATTTGATGTTGCTGGATGAGCCTTCCGAAGGTATACAGCCTTCGATCGTGCAACAAATTGCCGAAAATATCCGAGAGCTGAATAAGGAAATCGGATTGACCGTGCTGTTTGTCGAACAGAACGTCGACATGATCATGCACATGGCGCAACGTTGTTACGTGATGGATAAAGGCCGAATCGTCGACGAAGTTGCGCCGCAGAAATTGGCGGACCCAGCCGTGGTGCGCCGATACTTAGCGGTGTAAGAACACATTTCTCAGGAGGAATCATTATGGATTGGCTTAAATCTTCGATCATGCACACCCAAGGCATTGCCAAAGGAAAAATTGGCGCGACCCATAAACTCACCGAAGCCAAACAAGGCAAGTATCACTACACGATGGGGCCTTATTCCGAACCCGTGCTGTTTATCAAGCCCGGCGATCGGGTCGTCGTCGAAACTCGCGATGCGTTCGAAGGCGCGATCAAGACCGAACAAGATAAGCCGACGGAAAAACTGGTGATGCCGTTTCTCAATCCGCAGAATGGCCCCATCATGATCGAAGGCGCGGAAAAAGGCGATGTGATTGCGGTTTATATCGAAAGCATGGTTCCGCGCGGCCACAATCCCTTGGGAACGTGCTGCATGATCCCGGAATTCGGCGCGCTCACCGGAACCTATTACACAGCAACGCTAAACGATCCGCTGCCGGAAATCGTTCGCAAAATTAACCTCGACGAAAAATATGTTTACTGGAGCGACCGCGTCACGCTGCCCTACAGCCCGCATATCGGCACATTAAGTTTGTCACCGGAAATCGATTCCATCAACTCGCTCACGCCCGACAATCACGGTGGCAACATGGATTTGCCGGACATGGGACCCGGCAGCATTACCTATTTGCCGGTGAGGTCCCCGGGTGCGCGGCTGTTCATCGGCGACGCCCATGCGTGCCAAGGCGATGGCGAAGTCTGCGGCGTTGCCGTTGAGTATCCCACCACCACGACGATCCACGTCGAGCTAATCAAAAAATGGCAAATTGAATGGCCTCGGCTGGAAAAGGAGGACTTCATCATGGCCATCGGCAGCACGCGTCCATTGGAAGACGCGACGCGTATCGCCTATCGCGAGTTAGTGCGCTGGATGGCCGCCGATTATGGCTTCAATCAATGGGACGCGTACATGATGTTGAGCCAATGCGGGAAAGTAAGGCTGGGTAATTTTGTCGATCCTAAATACACCGTTGGCGCCGCGATTAGCAAGTCTTACCTCGCGTTAAAGTAGGCGCGATCGCAACGCAGTATCATGACGAAATCGGACTTATTCAGAGCGTCCCTAAAGTCTAGCCCGCACCCAACTCTTCCATTCCGCGAACAGCGACGGTTGTAAGCCCGCGATCACTGAGCGCTTCCATGTGTCGCCATTCCAAAAATCGTCGCTGTCGAAGGTGGCCATTTGCCCGCCCGCCTCACTCAAAATCAAACTTCCCGCGGCGTAGTCCCAGAGTTTTTGGCCGCCGTGCAGGTAAAGATTGAAGCGCCCAGCGGCGACGTAGCACCACTCGAGCGTTGCGGCGCCGAAATTTCGTTGCGAAGCAAACGGCGGTTTTTCCGCGAGCGCTAAGCGCAATGGGCCGGGAAGGCGCTTGAAATCTACTTCTGCGATGGCTTCGCGCAACCTCATGCTGCTTTCGTGGATCGGCAATTCGACGCCATTCAAGTACGCCCCGCAGCCGCGTTCGGCGTAGAACGCTTCTTCCGCGACGGGATCATAGACTACGCCCAGCACCGGCCACTGATTCTGCAAAAGTGCAACAGATACGGCGAAGTAAGGGATGCCGTTGACAAAATTCGAGGTGCCGTCAATCGGATCGACGCACCAGATGCCCTCGTTGCCGCGCTTCCATAGCTCCAGATGCTCATCGTCCTTCATTTCTTCACCCAACAACGGGCAATCGCGAATGGCGGTCAGTTCTTTGCGCAACGCGTTTTGTGCGGCGATGTCGGCTTGGGTGAACAGGCTGCCGTCGGTTTTGCGTTCGTGGGCGACTTTCAGATAGCGCGGCATCACTTCTTCGCGCGCAACTTTTTTTACCGCAGCGATGGTGGCGGCAAGCATGGGGGAAACGTTGTGAGCGCCGACTGTTCCCACTTGTCAGACTAGTCGCGTCGCAAGCTTGCCATCGCTCGAAAGCGGTTCATTGACCGGCGCTCGCCGGAGGATGTTTGAGACAGCTACTGGTGGGGTGGCCACGCGTTTGTACGGCTGAGGTGAGTTGATGTGCCTATGATAACATGGGTCATCACCCGAACCGACCTGCAGCATGGCCATCACGCGCTTGTTTTGCTCTATTAATCTCACCCATCGCGCCCAGGCAGACCTTCCCAGGGGCGCGGCGCATCACGCGATTCGCGTGCTGCGTTTGAAGCGCGGCGACGAGGTGCGGCTGTTCAATGGCGAGGGCGGTGAATATGAAGCGAGTATCCATCGCATCGATAAAGACAGCGTCACGGTTGCTATTGGCCGACGTCACGACATCGAACGCGAATCCAACGTGCGCGTCTGCCTCGCGCAAGCGATAACCACTGGCGACAAAATGGACTACACCTTGCAGAAGGCGGTGGAGTTGGGTGTCACGCGCATCCAGCCGCTGCAAACGAATCGCGCGGTGGTGCGCCTGAAGCAAGAGCGCGCCGAAAAACGCTTGCAGCATTGGCAGAACGTCGTCGTCTCCGCTTGCGAGCAATGTGGCCGCAATACGGTGCCGAAAATCGAGGTCATTCTAGCGTTTGAAGAATGGGTTGCGGCGACGGATCCGGCGACCACGCGCTTGATGCTCTCGCCCCACGTCGAACAATCATTACGCGATTGCCCGACGCCAACGGGGGAAGTGAGCCTGGTTGTCGGTCCGGAAGGTGGGCTGAATCAAGAGGAAGTGGCCTTTGCGCGAGTCAAAGGCTTCACCTCCGTGCGCATGGGCCAACGGGTATTACGCACGGAAACCGCGCCACTGGCGGCGTTGGCGGCGATGCAGGTTCTCTGGGGCGATTTCTAACAATGTGTTTAGAATACTAAACTTAATCGGCAACCCGCTCACCCATGGCCAAATCTGATTCATTCGTCACCTCGTTTCGCTTGGCGGCGCCGTACATCCACGCTTTCCGCGACAAGATTTTCGTTATCGCGTTTGGCGGAGAAGTCGTGGAGGGTGGCAAGTTCGTCGCGTTGGTGCATGACTTAAACTTGCTTGAAAGCCTGGGCGTGCGCTTGGTGTTGGTTCATGGCACGCGGCCACAGATTGAGGCGAGGCTGAATAAAACTAACCATCAATCGGAATTCGTGCGTGGCTTGCGGGTGACCGATGCGGAAACATTGGCGGTCGTGAAAGAGGCCACCGGCACGGTTCGCGTCGAGATCGAGGCGCTACTGTCCATGGGCTTACCCAATTCGCCCATGGCCGGCTCCGACATCCGCGTTGCGAGCGGCAATTCCGTCACGGCGCGACCCATTGGCGTGATCGACGGCATCGATCTGCTGCATACCGGCACGGTTCGCAAGATTGACGCCGATGGCATACGACGCCGTCTTGAGGACGAGGAGATCGTGTTGCTCTCGCCACTAGGGTATTCACCAACCGGCGAAGTATTTAACCTGGCGCTGGAAGATGTCGCCACCAGCGCCGCCATTGCGCTCAAGGCCGACAAGCTCATTTTTTTGATGGACGGCCCCGGCATGCTGGATAAGCGCGGCAAACTGCTAAGCGAAATCACCGCCCAAGATGCGGAAACTGAACTGGCAAAAAATCATAAGCAGCCGGAAGATATTCGTCTCTACGTCCCGTGCGCGGTTCGCGCCTGCAAAGAAAGCGTCGGCCGTTGCCACATTATTGACCGCAATATCGATGGAGGATTGCTGTCGGAGTTGTTCACCCGCGCGGGTATCGGCACCATGGTCACCCGCGACCCACTGGAAAAATTACGCACGGCGACCATCCAAGATGTTGGCGGAATTATTCGCTTGATCGAGCCGCTGGAAGCGGAGGGGATTTTGGTGAAGCGCTCGCGCGAACAAATCGAAGTGGAAATCAATAATTTTTCCGTGCTCGATTACGACGGCGCCATCATTGGCTGCGTCGCGTTTTTCCCGTTCCAGGGCGACAAGGCTGCGGAACTGGCGTGTATGGCCGTGAATCCCTCATACCGCAACCTCGGTCGTGGCGACACGCTGCTCACGCACGTCGAAACCCGCGCAAAAAAATCCGGCATTCGCAACCTGTTCGTACTCTCGGCGCGCAGCTTTCACTGGTTCATCGAGCGTGGCTTCGAGGAGACGAGCGTAGAGCTATTGCCGGACCAGAAACAGAAAAGCTATAGCTATGAGCGCCGTTCCAAGGTGCTGGTGAAGCGCTTAATTGGCAAGAAATAATCCTAGAAACGGTAGTTGGACGGGGTGGAGTGTGCGGTTATGGGGGTGCGGGGCAAGGCGCGGCGAGGCGGAATGGTTGTTCCATTCCAACGAGTTGCAACGCCGCCCGGCGCCGCCAGAACTGCGCAATCCGCCCCGTAGCGAGGTCTCACCCAATGGGTGAGCGTAAAGTATATAAAGAAAATATTTAAAATCATGCTGTTGCACCCCAGACGCGGCGGTCAACTACCGTTTCTAGGATAATAGGACTCAATATGACCCGAATGATCCAATGTGTGAAACTGAAACGAGAAGCGGAGGGGCTGGATTTTCCGCCTTATCCCGGCGCGCTGGGTAAACGAATTTACGAACAGGTGTGTAAGGAGGCATGGAAGGGCTGGGTCGATTATCAAAAAATGCTAATCAATGAGAATCGACTCAACCTAGCCGACATTAAAGCGCGCAAGTATTTGGAGCAGCAGATGGAACAGCACTTTTTCGGTGACGGCGCCGAGCAGGTTTCGGGCTACGTGCCGCCGGCAAAATAATGTGACGTCTTAAAGCGCTACCGATCGGGTGAAGTTTCTGTCGTTGCCGTTTCGCGTTCCGGCGGATTGCGCGAGATCGCGAAGCGCTCGTTTGCCGCGTCTAACTCCTTTTGTAAGCGACTGACTTGAGCCAGACGATCATCGCGATCTCGCTCGAGTTGGTCATAGCGACTGCGCCAACTGGCGAAAAATTCTTCGAAGCCCCGTTGCTCGCGTCCGCCGCGCATGATCCATGCCGTTACGAAGCCGACCGCGAAACTCAGAATCAAGCTGATAGTGGTTTGCAGCGCGATCGCGATCATCGCCTTCCCTCCTTCGTCACGGGCGCCGCGGAATCAACAGTTACGACCTGTAGGTCATTAAGCACCCGGCCTTCCGGCCCGACTAATTGGGTGACGGCGCTGCCGACGCCAAGCTTTGCGGAAATATCCGGCGCATGGCCGAATATCAGCACGCTCATCCCGTTCACACTGATCTCGCCGGACTGGATTTGCTCGATTCTGGGCGGAAACCACTTCAGCACCGAATCGAACCACGGGGTTAGGACAATCCCCGGTTCGACGCCAAGATTGTCTTGCACGTTACTTGACCCGTACATCGCCTTGGCGCGATTGACCACGGTGTCGTGGAATTTCTCGTCCGGGAGCGTTCCGCGCAATGTCGCTTTACTGTTCTCAAACTTGATGCTCAAGGTGACGGGAATCAAAACATCCCCTTTAACCAACGAGCGCTCGGCGGCCACGACAGGCCGCAGCGCGTCGACCTGTTGACGCGCATTTGTCTCAAGGCTGATTCGCACCGCAATCGAGGCGCAGACGACGAGAAGAAACACCAAGAATCCTAAACCTGCAACCGTCTTCTCGTTCAGCGCTTGAGCCTTGCCCCAGAGGATTGCGCCACTGGGTAGGTTGACAGCATTATCCATTTGTTTTCCCGATACCTGCCGGGTTAATTGTGACTACATTGCTGCTTTTTATTCTGCCGCGATTATAAAGCAAACGAAAGCGCATCGCACGATCGTTCGCTCAACGCTACAGCAGCTCCAGTTCCGAATGCCGCAATAGCCAGCTTTCCTCCAATTCGCTTAGTCTGGCGTTGATTTCGGCTTGTTGTCGCAGCGCGCGCTTGAGGTCTTCTTTTCGACCTTCGCCATACAGCGCATCGGTCGCGATCAGTCCATCCAAGCGGTTTTTTTCAACTTGGTGGCGCGCCATTTCCTTTTCGATAGCGCGCACGGCGTTTTCCAGCGGTCGGCGTTTGGCGGAGAGGGCATTGCGCACCTCCGCCTCTTGGCGCTTCTGCTCGCGGCGGTCGGTGGCGCTGACGCTGATCGACAGTGTGGGTTCGGCGTCGGAGGCGGAGTCGGCTTGGTTTAGCCACGTGCGATAGTCGTCGAGGTCGCCGTCGAACTCAGTCACGACGCCGTTAGCGACCAGCAGCAACGTCTCGGTCGTGGTCTTAAGCAAATGCCGATCATGGGAAACCACGACGATCGCGCCTTCGTATTCTTGCAGCGCCAGGTTCAGCGCATGGCGCATTTCCAAATCCAGATGGTTGGTCGGCTCGTCGAGCAGGAGTAAATTCGGTCGCTGCCAAATGAGCAGCGCCAAGGCCAAACGCGCTTTTTCCCCGCCGGAAAATGGTGCGACCGCGCTGAGCGCCTGTTCGCCATGAAAATTGAAACCGCCGAGGAAGTTGCGCAATTCCTGCTCGCGTGTTTTGCCATCAAGGCGAACCAGGTGTTGCAGCGGCGATTCGTCCAGGCGCAGATGTTCCAACTGATGTTGGGCGAAATAGCCGACGGCGAGTCCCTTGCCCTCGTGGCGCTCGCCTGCCATGGCTTTAAGCTCCCCTGCAAGCAACTTGATCAGCGTCGATTTGCCCGCGCCGTTTTTGCCGAGCAAGCCGATGCGCTCGCCGGCGCGAATCACCAGATTCACCTTGGTGAGCACCGGTTTGTCGCCATAGCCGGCTGCAACATGGTCTAGGGTCAACAGCGGATCCGGCGCTTGGGCAAACTCGCGCAGGCGAAAAGTGAACGGCGAATCGACGTGGGCCGGCGCGATTTCTTCCATGCGGTCCAGCGCCTTCATGCGGCTTTGCGCCTGGCGCGCCTTGGTCGCTTTAGCCCGGAAGCGATCGATGAAGGCATGCAGATGGGCGATCTCGCGCTGCTGCTTTTCAAACGAAGCTTGTTGTTGCGCCAAATTCGCCGCGCGCTGACGCTCGAAGGCGCTGTAGTTTCCTGGGTACAGCTTGAGAGTTTGCCGATCAAAGTGGCAGATGTGGCTGACGCTGGCATCGAGGAAATCGCGGTCGTGGGAAATCAGGATGAGCGTGCCTTGATACCTGCCGAGCCATTGCTCCAGCCACAGCACGGTTTCCAAATCCAAGTGATTGGTCGGCTCGTCGAGCAACAGCAAATCGGAACGGCACATGAGCGCCTGCGCCAAATTCAAGCGCATGCGCCAGCCGCCGGAAAACGCGGCGACCGGCTTGTCATGTTCGCTCACCGCAAAGCCTAGGCCATGCAGCAACGCCCCAGCGCGGCTGCGGGCGCTGTAGCCGCCGATCAAATCCAGTTGATGATGCAATTCCGCCAGGGCGTGGCCGTCGTCCTTGGCCTCGGCGATCAGCAGATCCTGTTCAATCCGGCGCAATTCGACATCGCCGTCGAGGGCATATTCGATGGCGGCGCGATCCAGCGCCAGCATTTCTTGCGCGACGTGGGCAATGCTCATCCGTGGCGGCATGTCGAGATCGCCGCCATCTTGTTGGATTTCACCGCGCAGCAGCGCGAACAGTGTGGTTTTACCCGCGCCATTGGCGCCGACCAGACCGATGTTCTGGCCTTGCTGAAAAGTCACATCAACCGCGTCGAGCAGCACTTTGTTGCCGCGCGCGAGGGTTAGGTTACGTAAATTGATCATGGATGAGGGAAAGCACTGAAGCGAGACGCGATTCGCCGCCATTATCCGGCAAATGCGCAGTCCGTCCAATCAATTACTTTGCGCGGCGACCTAGGCCAGAAGCCCCATGGCCCGAGGCCAGCCCCTGGATACTGGCTCCTGAAATGGCATAGCGCGCGAGGCGCTTTGGTATTGGTTCTACAGGTAGCGGCCTACGACAACGCGTCTTTCTCGATTTGTTCCAAGCTGACGTGACGAACATCCTTACCCTTGACTAGGTAAATGATGTGTTCCGCCATATTTTTCGCGTGGTCGCCAATGCGCTCGATCGCTTTGGCGATAAATAAAATATCCAGGGACGCGGAAATGGTGCGTGGATCTTCCATCATGAAGGTCAGCAATTGCCGCAGAATCGCGCGATAGGCTTCATCCACCAGATCATCTTGGCGCATGACTTCGATCGCCGTTTTTGTATCGAGGCGGGCGAAGGCGTCCAGCGCTTTGCGCAGCATATCGAGGGCAAGGTGCGCCACGTGGTTGATGTCGGCCAAGCGCGGCGCGTGCAGGCGGTCCGTGGTGTGGACCAATTTCGCCATGCGCGCCATTTTATCGGCCTCATCGCCGATGCGTTCGATGTCGGTGATGAGCTTCACCACGGTCATCACCATGCGCAAATCACCCGCCGCAGGTTGGCGGCGCGCGATGATATTGGTGCAGTCTTCGTCGATGGAAATTTCCAGCGCATTGACGTGATGGTCTTTCTCAACGACTTGATCGGCCAGACGCATGTCGCCCGTGGTGAGGGCATGCAGCGCATGCTCGATCTGTTGCTCCACCAGCCCGCCCATCTGCAAGACGCTGGCGCGCAGCCGTTCCAGATCGGCGTCGAACTGTTTAGAAATGTGTTCGGCTTGAGTCAAGTCAGTTTCTCCGTATTACCGCGCGAAATTACGCCACGTTCATGACAGAATCATGACGAAATGCTATTTATTGTATATCTTCAGTCCATTACGTGTGCCCAGCAGGAGCACATCCGCCCCGCGCCGCGCGAAAATGCCGCAAGTGACGACACCGGGAATTTGATTGATGGTCGATTCCAGTTCGACTGGATTTTTCATGTTCAAATCGTAGACATCGATAATCAAATTGTCGTTATCGGTTTTGAAATCGTCGCGCAGCGCGGGCGATCCGCCGAGTTTCACCATTTCGCGGCCCACGTGGCTGCGCGCCATCGGAATGACTTCGACCGGCAGCGGAAATTTGCCCAGTGCGTCGACCAGTTTGGTTTCGTCGGCAATGCAAATAAACTTCGTTGCTACCGCCGCGACGATTTTCTCCCGCGTCAACGCACCGCCCCCGCCTTTGATCATGTGCAAGTGTTGTGTGATTTCGTCCGCACCATCCACATAGATCGGCATGTCATGCACGCTATTCAAATCGAACACATGGATGCCCGCTTGCTTGAGCAGGGCCGCGGTTTTCTCCGAACTCGCGACGGCGCCGTCGATTTTGTGTTTGATCGTGGCCAATTCGGCGATGAAAAAATTCGCCGTCGAGCCGGTACCCACGCCGACGACAGCGCCATGGGTCACGTAGTCCAACGCGGCCTTGGCCGCCTGTTGTTTTAGGTCGTCTTGCACCATTTTATCGAGCTAAAAAGTGATTTCTAGCTAGGAGAATAACGCCAAGCACGGGAATATACAATCGCCGTAGGCTGGGACGAACTCTGATAAGCTTCCTATATTGACGATACACCGCCCGTTCAATGGGTTGCGCGCCCGTCGCGCGCGGGGATGAGGGGCGGCGGTTAATTGAACCGGAAGCGTTTCTTAGTCCAACCTCCCAGCCGTAGCGCAAATGAAAATCGACTATCTAGAAAAAATTCTCAACACCAACGTTTACGACGTAGCCATCGAGAGTCCGCTCGATCTGGCTGCAAGTTTATCGCGGCGCCTAAATAATAGGCTACTGCTCAAGCGCGAAGACTTGCAGCCGGTGTTCTCTTTTAAGTTGCGCGGCGCCTACAACAAAATGTCCAAGCTCCCGGCCCCGGAGCTGAAACGCGGCGTCATTGCTGCCTCTGCGGGCAATCATGCGCAGGGCGTGGCGCTCGCGGCGCAGCGCTTAGGCGCCGCGGCGACCATCGTCATGCCCATCACCACGCCGCAGATTAAAATCGCCGCCGTTACCGGACGCGGCGCCCAGGTGATTTTGCAGGGCGAATCCTATAGCGAGGCCTATAGCCACGCGGTTATCCTCGGCAAAAAACGCAATCTCACCTTTATTCATCCCTACGATGATCCGGACGTGATCGCAGGTCAGGGCACCATCGCGATGGAAATTTTGCGCCAATGCCGCGAGCCGATCCATGCATTGTTTATTGCGATCGGCGGCGGTGGTTTGATTGCAGGCATCGCCGCGTACGTCAAACGATTGCGGCCCGAGGTCAAGATCATCGGTGTGCAGCCGGTTGATTCCGATGCCATGGCGCAGTCGCTACGCGCCGGTAAGCGCGTCGCGTTGTCCCACGTGGGTTTATTCGCCGATGGTGTCGCCGTGAAGCAAGTCGGCAAGGAAACCTTTCGTTTGGCGCAGCAGTATGTTGACGACGTAATCCTGGTCGACACAGACGAGATTTGCGCGGCGATGAAGGATATTTTTCAAGACACGCGCTCCATTGTCGAGCCGTCCGGCGCGCTTGGCGTGGCGGGCGCGAAACGCTACGTCGAAACCACCGGCATCCGCGGCATGACGCTGGGCACGGTGCTGTGCGGGGCGAATATGAACTTTGACCGTCTGCGTTTCGTCGCCGAACGCGCCGAACTCGGCGAGGAGCGCGAAGCCGTATTCGCCGCGACGATCCCGGAAACGCCGGGTAGCTTCAGGCGTTTTTGTGAGTTGATCGGCAGCCGCAACGTGACGGAATTCAATTACCGTTATTCCGACGCAAAGGAGGCCCACGTCTTCGCCGGTCTGGAAGTTGCCAGCCGAGCGGAGAAAGAAAAAATCCTCGCGACGCTCAAGCGCAACAAAATTCAAACCTTGGATTTGACCGACAACGAAATGGCCAAGCTGCACGTTCGCCATTTGGTCGGTGGCCGCGCGCCAGGCGTCAAGCACGAGCGGTTGTACCGTTTCGAGTTTCCCGAGCGGCCCGGCGCGCTGATGAAGTTCCTCTCCACCATGGGCCATGACTGGAACATCAGCCTGTTTCATTATCGCAACCACGGCGCCGACTACGGCCGCGTGCTGGTCGGCATGCAAGTCCCGCCCGGCCAAGACCGGGCGTTTCAGCGTTTCTTAAGTCAATTGGGGTATGAAAATTGGGATGAAAGCCGGAATCCGGCATACCAATTATTTCTGAGTTGAAGTGCGCGAAAAAGCAGGCAGGGTCCGACGATTGACGCAGGCATCGCCAGGAGCCTCATGGATATTGGCTCTTGGCGATGCAAGCGTATGTTACTTGATCATCGCGACGACGTTTTCCAAGCCGCGGCGCTCATTCTGGCGGCGCTCGTGCTGTTGGCGGCGTTCGTCCGCATTATCCGATTCGCGCACCCAAACGGTTTTGGTGTTGGTGAATTCGCGGATACCGTGATAGGAAAGTTCGCGGCCGAAACCCGAGGCTTTGATGCCGCCGAACGGTAGACGCGGGTCGGAGCGCACCATGCCGTTGACGAAGCTGGCCCCTGCCTGAATCTGTTCCGACAGGTGTTCTGCGCGGTCGTAATCTTTGCTCCAAATACTCGACGCCAGACCGTACACGCTGTCGTTAGCGATGCGGATGGCGTCCGCTTCGTCCTTGGCGCGGAAGATCGTCGCGACCGGCCCGAATACTTCTTCGTGGTAGACGCGCATGGCGGGCGTGACATGATCGAGGATCGATGCCGGATAATAGGAACCCGCGCCGGGCGCCGGTTCGCAACCCAATACGGCGGTCGCGCCGTGCGCAATGGCGTCGCCCACTTGTTCGTGCAATTCGTCGCGCAGCTGCCGTTTGGCCATCGGCCCGAGATTGACGGCATCGTGGTTGGGGTCGCCGACCTTCAATTCGCTGGCACGTTCTTTCATGCGGCGTACAAACTCATCGGCGATTTCCGGCGCCACAATGAAACGTTTGGCGGCGATGCAGGACTGGCCGCAATTGAGGTAACGGGAGGCCACCGCTTGTTCCACCGCGAGATCGAGTTCCGCGTCGTGCAGAACGATGAACGGGTCGGAGCCACCCAGTTCGAGTACGCATTTCTTTAAGTACTGTCCCGCGAGCGCACCGACCTTGCGGCCTGCGGCTTCGGATCCGGTGAGTGTGACTGCTTGCACATTGGGGTTGGCAATGACCTCGCCAATCTGTTCGGCATCGACGAACAGGGCGGTGAACAGATAATCCGGCAAACCGGCGTCGCGGAACGCTGTTTCGATCGCTTCGGCGCATTGCGGCACGTTGGAGGCGTGTTTGAGCAGACAGGCGTTGCCCGCCATCAGCGCCGGCGCGGCGAAGCGAAACACTTGCCAGAACGGGAAATTCCACGGCATGACGCCGAGCACGACGCCGAGTGGCAGGTAGGTCACGTAGCTGCGACCGGCATCGGTTTTGATTAACTCTTCTTCCAAAAAGGGTTCCGCGTGCACCGCGTAATAATCGCAGGTGAGGGCGGACTTCTCCACTTCGGCGCGCGCTTCGCGGGCCGGTTTGCCCATTTCCAAAGTGATCAGCGCGGCATATTCGTCGCGCTTGCTACGCAAACGGGTACCGACTTTGGTCAACAGTTGCGCGCGTTCTTCGTAGGAGGTTGCCGCCCAAAGTGCTTGAGCGCGGCCGACCCGGTCCAGCACGGCGGTTAATCTAGCGCGATCCCAGGAGGGATAACTCTTGAGGACTGACCCGTTAACCGGGTTTTGCGTGGCGTAGCTCATAGTTGAGTTTTGGATTTTATAGAGTGAATTGGGCGGTCGAGACTCCGCCGTTAAAAAGCTGATTGCGATTCCCGCGGTTGAAGGAACGCACTTAAGGTATAGACAATATTCGTTGCCGCGCAAAGAAACTTTGGGGAAATATACTCTTCCTGCCAAGGCAATTGGCAACGTTACTTAATATTATTTTTCAGTAGGTTGTAGCATCGGCCGGCACGCCTATCTTTTTGCCGCGAGATTGGGGACAATAGCTTTTTAGCCGAATTCGTGCCAGCCAATGACGCTCGAAACGATCCAATACGCTGAAGATGGCCCCATCGGCATACTGACGTTGAACCGCCCCGACGACGGCAATATGTTTAACGTCACCATGTGCCATGAAATTCGCGATTGCATCAATGACATTCGACGCGAGACGCGAACGCGCGTGCTGGTCATCACCGGCGCGGGCGATAAATTTTTCTGCATCGGTGGGCGCAAAACCGGCCTGGAAGACACGCTGCTTTACCCGGGGGTGTTGCCGACCTTGGAAATTTACGAAAGCATCGAGCGGCTGCAAAAACCAGTGATCGCTTCGGTGAACGGCTTTGCCGTCGGCGGCGGCAACGTGCTGCAAATGGTCTGTGACCTCACCATCGCCAAACAGAGCGCGGTATTCCGCCAAGTGGGCCCGATGATGGGCAGCTTCGACGCCGGTTACGGCACCTGGTATCTGGAAGACCTGGTCGGTAAGAAAAAAGCTAAGGAAATGTGGTTCCGCAATCCCAAGTTTAGTGCCGCCGAGGCGTTGGCGATGGGGCTGATTAACAAGGTCGTCCCCGACGACCAACTCGCGGCCGAGACGAAAAAGTTTGCGCTGGAAATCACCGAGCGCGGCGCATTCGCGTTGGCCTCGGTCAAAGCGGCTTTCAATGCCCGCCATGGCGGCGTCTCCGGTTTAGCGCGACTGTCCCATGATGCGCTACTACCGCTGTATTTGGCTACCGACGAGGCCCAGGAATTAAGCGCGTCGTTTCGCGAAAAGCGTAAGCCGGATTCCGATAAATTCGGCCACTGATGCTGCTGACCCTGAATGACCCGAGTCGGGCCCGCCAATTTTACCAGCAAGGCCTATGGCGCGGCGACACGCTCTATAGCTTGCTGGCCAAACATTCAGCTGAGCGCCCCGAAAGTTTCGCGCTTCGCGACAGCCATCATCGCCTAACCTGGCGCGAACTAAACGATTGGGTTGACACCGTCGCCCACGACTTGGATCAAGCCGGCGTTCCGCAGGGCGGCCGCGTGTCGATTTGGCTGCCGAGCCGCGTCGAATGCTTCGTGACCTTACTCGCCTGTTCGCGCAATGGTTACGTCTGCAATTCATCGCTGCATCAGAATTACACCGTCGCGGAAATCATTGAATTGCTACGCGGTGTTCAGTCGTCCGTGTTGGTGATGCAAGCGGGCTACGGCGCGAATGACCAAGAAGCCGATGTACTCTCGTTGGCAGCCGCCTTACCGTCAATGAAGCGCATCTATCAAGTGTCTTCAACCACAAATGGCGTGGGAGGCAGGCTGGGCGCAGGGTTCCCTATCCCGGGCGAGGTGGCCTCGGGCCAGGGCGGCGGCCAGCCGGGGTGGCCTAGGGCCATTAGCGCGCAGCCCAACGCCAATCCCGACAAAATCGTCTATCTCGCCTTCACCTCGGGCACCACGGGCAAGCCGAAAGGCGTGATGCATTCAGACAACACATTGCTTGCCAACGGCCGCGCGATGATCAAGGATTGGCGGCACGATTCAGACTCCATCATCCTCAGCTTAAGCCCCACCAGCCATCACATCGCCACCGTCGCACTGGAGCAAAGCTTGGTCGCCGGCTGTGAATTGGTGTTGAATGATCCGCCGGCGGGCATCAAGTCCCTCGATTGGATATTGGTAACCGGTGCGACCTATGTGATGGGCGTGCCGACTCACGCCATCGATATTCAAGCAGCGATGAAGCAACGCGGTATGGATCGGCTCGGCAAGGTCAAAGTTTTTTATATGGCCGGCGCACCGATCCCAGAAGAAACCGCGCGCACGTTTCTCGATCAAGGCACGCTGCCACAGAATGTCTACGGCATGACGGAAAATGGCTCGCATCAGTACACGTTACCGAGTGACGATCGCGACACCATTGTCAAAACCTGCGGACGTTCCTGCGGGGTCTACGAAGTGAAAATCTTCAACCAAGATAATCCGAATCTTGGAGTCCAGCCCGGCGAAGTAGGTGAGATCGGCGGTCGCGGCGCGATGCTAATGTTGGGTTATTTTGACAACCAAGTCGCGACGGAAAGTTCGTTCAACTGCGAGGGCTATTTGCTGAGCGGCGATCTGGGCTGGCTCGACGTAAACGGCAATTTGCATTTCATCGGCCGCAAGAAAGATTTGATTATTCGCGGCGGCCACAATATCTATCCGGCGCGCATCGAAGACCTCGCCCAGCGTCATCCCACGGTGCAAAAGGCTGCGGCGTTCCCTGTCTTCGACGCGCGCCTCGGCGAAAAAGTCTGTTTAGCGATCATCGCTGGCGACGGCGTGAAAATCGATGCGTATGCATTGCTCGATCATCTGTATCAATCGGGCTTATCCAAATTCGACATGCCGGAATACTACATTCAACTCGACGCGTTTCCGCTCACGGCCAGCGGTAAGGTATTGAAGCGCGAGTTGGTGGAATGGGCGAAAAGCAAACGCATCGAGCCAACAGCGGTGCGCTGGGTTGATCCCGCGAAGGCGAAAGAGGCGTAAGCGATGAGTGTTGAACTCACCCGCGTCGAAGAATTCGCGCTGATCACGCTGAATCGTCCCGAGGCGTTGAATGCGTTGTCGTTCGCCATCATCCGTGAACTCGGCGAGGCGATTGATGCCGCAGCGGCCAGCGGCGCGCGCGCGCTGTTCATCACCGGTGCGGGGCCGAAGGCTTTTTGCGCCGGGGCGGACATCAAAGAACTCATGGGCCGTTCTGAATCCGACCATCGCGCGGGCGTGAAACTTGGGCAAAAAACTTTCGCCAAGCTCGACGATCTGCCGATTCCGTCGATCGCGCTGATCAACGGCTACGCTTTCGGCGGCGGATTAGAACTGGCACTGGCCTGCACGTTTCGCCTAGCAAGCCGCAACGCCAAAATGGCCTTGCCGGAAATCAAGCTGGGCCTCATTCCCGCCTATGGCGGCACGCAGCGTTTGCCGCGTTTGGTTGGCGAATCATGCGCACTTGAGATGATTCTTTCCGGCCGCAATGTCGATGCGGTAGAGGCCGAACGAATCGGCCTGATCAATCGTCTCATCGACGCCGACCTGCTCGCCGGGGGCATCGAGTACGCCCGTAGTTTCAGTGAGCATAGCCTTGCCGCATCGCGTCTCGCGCGGCAAGCCATACGCCGCGCGAATGATGTTTCGCTCGAGCAAGGATTCGAGATTGAAGCCGATCTTTCCACCCAAACCTATCAAACGCAAGACGCTGGCGAAGGCATGACGGCGTTCATCGAAAAACGCAAAGCGAAATTCAGCGACCGATGAACGTATTTGACCGGCTCGATAAATTGCCAGCGTTCAACGCTGAAGAACTCGCGGTGTTGGAAAGTGCGCGCGCGCTATGTCGCGACCAAATCGCGCCGCGCGCCGAACGCTACGATCGCAGCGCCGAATTTCCTTGGGACAATGTGAGGGCAATCAATGCGCTCGGCTTAAACGCCATGTTCATCCCCGAAACCTACGGCGGTTCTCCGCTGTCCTACGCCGCCTATCTGGCCTGCGTGCGGGAAATCAGCAAGGCGTGCGCATCGACGGGCATCATTTGGGCGACGAATTTTCATGCCATTAAACCGCTGATCGACTTCGGCACGGAAGAACAAAAACGTCGGCTGTTGCCGCGCATGGCCGAGGGCGGGTTGGCGTCGCTGGTGATTACCGAGCCTTCTGCGGGGTCGGACGCGACGGCGATGAAAACAAAATTTTCGCCCCGTGGCGATGACATCATCATCGATGGCGGCAAGACTTTCATTACCAATGGCGACGTCGCGGATCTGTTGTTGGTGTTCGGCAAATGGAGCGACATCGATTCCAGCAAAGCCTCAATTTCCGCCATCATCGTCGAGAAAAATACGCCGGGTGTTAGCGTGGTGCGCAAAGAAGACAAGATGGGTCACCGCGCGTCGAGCGCAGCGGCGCTGGCGTTCGACGGCTGCAAAATCCCGCGGAACAATTTACTCGGTGCGCCCGGCGCGGGGCTTAACATTCTTCTGGCTTCGCTGAATACATCGCGCCCTAGCGTGGCCGCCCACGCGCTAGGCATTGCACGCGCCGCGTTCGAGGACGCGGTGAGTTACATTAACGAGCGCAAACAATCGGGCCGCAAGATTTTGGAGTTTCAGGGGATACAATTTTTGATCGCCGATCTGGCCACGGAGTTAGCGCAATGTGAGGCTTGGCTTTGGTATGTGGCGGGTTTAGTCGATCGCGGCGAGACGGATTTCGGCGTGGAAGCTTCGATGCTTAAAATGCGCGCCTCCGATCTTGCCATGCGCATTGCCACGGAAGCGGTGCAGCTATACGGCGGTTACGGCTACTGCAAAGATTACCGTGTCGAGCGCCTAATGCGTGACGCGAAAATCACCCAGATTTGGGAAGGCACGAATCAAATTCATCGCCAATTCATCGGCAAGAGTTTCATCCAAAAGTAAATGGACATCAAAACCATCGGCATTGCGGGATGCGGCACCATGGGCGCGGGCATCGCCATCGTCGCGGCCCGGGCGGGGTTTCGTACCATCGTATTCGATACGCGGCAAGATGCTCTGGACAAAGCACGCCAGCAAACGCAAGGATTTCTCGCGAAGTCCGTCGAGAAAGGCAAGCTCGCGCCTGCGCAGGTCGAAACCATCATGGCCAATCTCATTGCCACGACGCAGATTAACGATTTGGCGCAATGCGATTTGGTGATCGAAGCGGTGTTCGAAGACCTGAAAGCGAAGCATGAATTATTCGGCGCGCTCAACAAAGTTTGTTCTGCCCACACGATATTCGCGTCCAACACTTCGACGTTGTCGATTACGGAAATCGCGGCGGGCAGCGGGCGTGATGATCGCGTCGTCGGCATGCATTTTTGTTTGCCGGCGCAATTGATGAAGTTAGTGGAAATGTCGCCGGGCATTAAGACCAGCGATGCTTCGTTTCAGCAAGCGTGGGACTGTTGCAAAGCGCTAGGCCAAAAACCGGTCAAGACCAAAGACAACCCGGGTTTTATTCTGAATTATTTTCTGGTGCCGTTTAACAACGATGCCATTCGCTTAGTCGCGTCTGGTGTTGCGCAACCGGTAGACATCGACCGCGCGATTAAGGTCGGCCTCGGTTACCCCATGGGACCGCTCGAATTACTCGACCTGGTCGGCCTCGATACGCAATTACTGTTGTGCGAAGCGCTATACGGCATGACCAACGAACCGCGCAATGCCTGCCCGCCGCTGGTCCAACGCATGATCGCCGCCGGCCATCTCGGACGCAAGACCGGGCGTGGTTTCTATACCTACAACACAGAGGCGATGTTCGGTGGCTAGATGATGAATTACTCGATTATCCAAGCGGGCGCTAGCCGCTCATTTGCCCCTAACCATCCGGTAATTGCTAACGGCGTTGATTCGGCCGACGCAATCGTGATTCTGGGCAAAGATGCGGGCACGGCCTTGCAATCCGTTCACGATCGTGATGCGAAGACTGTCGTACTAATCGAATTGGGAACAGAATGTCTCGGCGTCCACACCGGTGAAAGCCGTGGATTGGAAGGCTCGAACGTATTGGGCTTCGCGCGGTTTCGTTTGGGTGATGGAGAGCCATCAAACTTAGTGGAGTTGGTTTGCCAGCCAAATTCCACAGCAACGGCAATCGAAGCCGCGAAGAAAATTTTCGGTAACGGCGGATTACAGGTGGCCGTTTGCAACGATTTCGCCGGACGCATAATCGATCGACTGGTGCGCCCCTACTACAACGCTGCATTGCGCCGCCTCGACGAAGGCTTGGCGAGCGCGGACGATCTCGACACAACTTTGAAACTCGGCCTCGGCTATCCGGAAGGGCCGATTGCGCTGCTCGACCGCACCGGTTTGCATCATCATTTCGATGTGAGCCAGACGCTGTTCGAAGCCTATGGCGAATCCGCTTACGCCCCCGCGCGCCGCGCGCGCGTGGCAAAACAACGAAAAGTAAAATAATGAAACAACCACTAACAGGCGTTCGCGTGCTGGACTTCAGCACGCTATTACCCGGCCCGATGGCCACGCTGTTGCTTGCTGACGCAGGTGCGGAAGTCATCAAAATCGAGCGTCCGAGCGGCGAGGATATGCGCGGTTACGAGCCGAAGATCGGCACGGATAGCGTGAATTTCGGTTTGCTGAATGCCGGCAAACGCAGCGTCGCAATCGATCTCAAAGCGCCAGGTTCGATCGAGAAATTGAGACCGTTAATTGCGAGTGCCGACATCGTGATCGAACAATTTCGCCCCGGCGTGATGGATCGCTTGGGTTTGGGTTATGTGGCGCTGAAGGCAATTAATCCGCGCATCATTTATTGCGCGATTACCGGTTACGGCCAGACCGGGCCAAAAGCGCAAGTCGCCGCCCACGATTTGAATTACATCGCCGAATCCGGTTTGCTTGCCATCTCCGCCGACGGCACAGGTGCGCCGGTCGTTCCGCCCGCGTTGATTGCGGACATTGCCGGCGGCGCTTATCCGGCTGTCATGAATGTGTTGCTTGCGTTGCGCCAACGCGACCAAACTGGCGAAGGCTGCAACATCGATGTATCAATGAGCGACAACATGTTCACGTTTTTGTATTGGGCCATGGGTGAGGGTTTTGCAACCGGAGCATGGCCGACGCCGGGCGGTGGCCGGATTGCGGGCGGCAGCGCGCGCTATCAAATTTATCGAACGGCCGATAATGAATTCGTCGCGGCCGCGCCGCTGGAACAAAAATTCTGGGAGAATTTTTGTGAGTTGATCGGGTTGGGAAAATCGTTGCGCGATGATTCGATCGATGGGGTCGCGACCAAGCGGGGCGTCGCGGCGATTATCGCAAAGGAAACCGCCGCGGTGTGGTCGGAACGATTTTCAGGAAAAGATATTTGTTGTTGCGTCGTGAAAACGCTTGAGCAGGCGACGCTAGATCCTCATTTTGTCGGGCGTGGATTATTTGCGCGTACGTTAACCGTCGGTGGGCGACAAGTTCCGGGATTGCATACACCCATTGCGCCAACCTTTCGCAGTGGCGCCAAAAAAGTTGAGTTTCCCGTATTGGCGAGCGACAACGCCAAACTATTTTCTCCGGTTAAAGGAGAGGACTAAGGTGGGGATGGGGCATCGACGCCCCCAGAAAATTTTACGGCGAACGATTCATTAACAAACTGCACAAGGCATTCAACCCAAAAAAGTAAGACTGAATCCCAAATCCGAAAATCACGCCTTTCGCCACACCTCGCGTTATCGGTCGGATGTCACGTTTCTCGATGTTAGTCATATGCACCTCGATGTACGGAAATGGCAGCGCTGTTAGACAATCCTTGAGCGCGCAGCCCGCATAGCCGAAACCCGCCGGGTTCATGACTAAGCCATCGACGCCTTCGTCCACCGCGCGGTATAGGCGATTGATCGCTTCGCCTTCGATATTGCTGTAGAACATTTCCAACTCGAAGCCGTTATCTTTCGCGTACGCCAACAACATCCCATCGAGTTCTGCCGCCGTCGTCGTGCCGTAAATTTCCGGTTGACGGCGACCGAGGTAGGTCATGTTTGCGCCTTGCACCAGCAGAATTTTCATCGATCCTACTCAGCTAAGTTTCATTCATTCTACCGCGATGGATCGGTATACTGCGGGCTATGAGCCGCGCGCCGACAGATTTTTTCCGATGCCTATGAAACCCGCAAGGGGTATGCTCGTCGTGTGGACCGATGTCATCGCGGAACATGAGACGGAGTTCAACACTTGGTATACCGATCAGCATTTGCCCGAACGCGTTGCGATTCCAGGTTTTTTAAACGTGCGCCGATATGGCGCAACGCAGTCGCCGAAATATTTGGCGTATTACGAAACAGAAGCGGTGGAAGTGATGGCAACCACGGAATACACCGAACGGTTGGCGAACCCGACCGATTGGACGCGGCTTGTGATGCCCTGGTTCGTCGCAACCATACGCAGCGCATGCCGCATAATTGCCGAATTCGGCCACGGTGTCGGCGGTGCGGCGCAAACTATTACGTTTTCCATGCCGCAGGCCGGAGAGGCGCGCCCTTTTTGGCTCGTAGCCAAGGCATTGCCGGAAGCCGCATCCCACCTGGGCTGCGTGCGAGCATGGCTTTTGCACAATGACGCGAGTATTACCGATCGCCCCAGCCCCGAGCGCGCGCTGCGGCCGCAGCCGGACAGCGCCGCAGATTGGGTGATTGCCATTGAGGCGGTGGTGGAAAGCGCGCTGCCGGAAATCATCGGGCCGATTGAAACAGCGCTGCGCGGAAACGGCGCGACAGATATTCGCAGTCAAGGGCCGTACCAGTTGCTCACTTTTTTGCACAAGGAATGAAACCGCTATTCGGCGCCGCAACTCGAATGCCGTGGCGAAAGGTTTTCATTGACGTTGCGGTGTTGTTGCTATTGTTGCTCGCGTTCGCGGCATTCTTTATCGCGACGTTCGATGCCAATTCCCACAAGGCCCGGCTTACCTCGCTAGTGAAAGAAAAGACCGGGCGCGAATTTTCTATTCCCGGGCGCGTGCGCTTGAAGTTGTTCCCCAGATTACGACTTGAATTAGATCGCGCGATTCTCAACGAGAAAAATTCCTCAACTGCGTTCACGACGATAGAAGCGGTAAAGCTATCGCTGCGCCTCTGGCCGCTTTTGCAAAGTCAGGTGAGGCTGGATCAAGTAGAAGTAGGCAATTTCAGCGTCGCGTTGAAGCGCTTTGCCAACGGCACAACTAACTTCGATGATCTGATCTCCAAAGATGAATCGCCGTCGTCATTGCGTTTCGATCTCGCCGGACTCACGATCAAGAATGGAACGTTGCGCTTCGACGACGAAATGAATCAGCGAAAAACACAGGTTAGTACAATTCAGGTGACGACCGGACGCCTAACGGAAAATGTCGCCACGCCAATTCATGCGCAGTTTCTGCTCTCCAACGATGATCCGGTGGTTGCACTAAAAACGGAACTTAGTGGCGAACTGAGGTTCGATTTACAGAAAAAGCATTACCAATTCACCGGTACGAAATTCCGCGCGGAGGGACAGGCGGCGGGTTTGAAGCCGATCACCGTAGGCCTGCGAGCAATTATTGCTGCGGATGTTGGCGTAGGCCGCGTCGCGCTTCAAGATCTGAGCGCGATCGTCGACGGACGCGCCGGCACGCAAACCGTGCACGCAGAACTGGCATCGCCGCGGCTTACATCAGGAGCGAACAACGTGTCGATCGAACAAATTAAAGCGCAGTTGAAAATCGATGATTCCGTCAGAAAAATCAGCGTCAGCGCGACGGTTCCCGCTTTGGTGAGCGTGAGCAACAAGATTGCTGCGTCCGACTTCAAACTGGATTTCTCCATCGAGCAGGACAAGTTGCGTTCCAGCGGCGCGCTAAGCGCGGCGTTGACTTTCGATCCCGCCCAGCAGCGCGTCGCATTTGAGAAAATGACACTCAACAGCAAAATGCAGCGTGATCAGTTGGTCGTCAAAGCGAGCGCGATGGGTCCTCTCATGCTCAATTTACAAACCGGAGAACTCGACGGGGCGCAACTCAATGGCGATTGGAAAATGCAAACAGGTCAGGATCAACTTTCCGGCAAATGGCGCGCACCGGTCATTGCCAATATCGTCGACGGAAATTTCGCTATCGATGCGCTACAAGGTGATTGGTCAGGCAAACTCGCCGGCGCGCAAGTTACCGGCAAAGTAAGCATTCCGGTGCAAGGGAATTGGCGCGAATCCAATGCCAAGATTCCTGCCATTGATCTTCAGGCGAATCTAATCTGGCCGGACAGTGCCCTGGAAGCCAATATCCGCGCGGATCTTGAGGCATCATCCAACGCTGATCAAGTTGCGGCAAAAGGTGTTGCGATCAAAGCGAGCGGCCACAACCCCAGCGGCAAATGGCAAGCCGACCTTTCGTCGCCGGTGAAGATGGATTTTGGAAAGCAAGTTGCCGAGCTAACAAACCTCACCGGCAAAGTCAGTTGGATCGGAATAAGCAAAGAAGCAAAACCGTTCAATGTAAAGTTGAACGGCGCGGGTAATGTCGACCTCGTGCG
>JANMJR010000162.1:0-1834 GCA_031371465.1 Pseudomonadota bacterium | reverse complement strand
AGCGAGACAATGCCGATCCAAATGCCCTTACTCATGATTTGGCTCCGGCAACGTTGTTATCCTTTATGCCGATCATTTCCTTCAGTTCTTCGACATCGATTTCTTCCACGTCATGGGCGCGGGCCGGCCACGCGCCGGTCTTGATGCATAGCACACAACGTACGATTTCGGCGAGGCCTTGCAAGAATACCAATGCACCGGCAATCGGGATCAACACTTTGACCGGATAGATGATGATGTCGGGCGAATTATTTGACGTTTCCTTGAAACCCCAGGACGTTTCCGCGTAGCCGATGCCGGCGTAGGCGAGCGCCAAAATCCCTGGCACAAAAAACGCGAAGTACAGCACCAGATCCAAACTGGCCTGCAAACGCGGCGGGAAAAACCCATATAGCACGTCGCCGCGAACGTGGCCGTTGCGCGATAATGTGTAGGCGCCGGCCATCAGAAATAACGCGCCGTACAGCATCCAAGAAACATCGAACGCCCAACTGGTCGGTTGGCCGAATTTGCGCATGACGACGTCGTAGGTGACGACGAAAGTGAGGATAACGATGCACCAAGCAAAGGTTTTGCCGATCCAAGTGCTGAAGCGATCAATGAGAAGTAAGTAACGTTGCATGAGTTTCTTTACGTAAAACGCCCGGCATCATGGGGATGACGCCGGGCGTTTGATTAATGTTATGGTTGACTAGGCTTTCTTGCCGAAGAAATGGTTGAACGCCATTTCTTGGCTCGGTTCGATGGCATAGCGCCACGGGCCGACCCGCTTCACCCAGGCCTTTTGCGACTCGAACACTTTTACGAAGAAAGGATTCTCGGCGGAGCGTTTGGCGATGACCGCATCCCAGGCTTTCAATTGGGCCTCGAGAATTTCCATTGGCGTGCGAATAAATCGCACCCCTTTGGCCGTGAGTTCCGCCATGTCGCGGGAATTGTCGCTCATGGCTTTGTAGCTCATTTCCGCCGACAGCGAGGTGGTCGCGGTGGCGATAATGGCTTGAAACTCTTTCGGCAGCGCATCGAATTTCTTTTTGTTGATAATGATTTCTTGGCACTCCATCGGTTGATGGAAGCTTTGCACCATACAAATTTTAGACACGTCGGCGAAACCCAGGGTACGATCCGAAGTCGGGTTATTAAATTCCGCCGCGTCGATCAAGCCGCGCTCCAGCGCCGGCACGATTTCCGGGCCGGACAACATCACCACGGCGGCGCCCATTTCTTTCATCAGATCGACGGCAAGGCCAATGGTGCGGTATTTCAGGCCCTTAAAATCTGCGGCGGTTTTGACTTCTTTTTTGAACCAACCGAGTGGTTGATTCCACATCGGCACGTTCAAGAATCCCTTGACGTTGTACTTCATGATGCTGTTCACCAACTCTTCGTAAAGTGCTTTGCCACCGCCTTGTTCGACCCAACCGAGCAACATCTGCGCGTCCATTCCGATGGCCGGGCCGGTGCCGAACAATGAATACGCAGTGTTCTTGCCATACCAATAGCCGCAGGCGCCGTGGGCTGAATCTAGGGTGCCGGAATGCACGGCGTCGAGCATATCAAAGGGTTTGACAACAGACCCGGCAGGCAATAGTTCGAATAACAACTTGCCGGCGGTCATGTCGCTGACCTTCTTAACGAAGGCCTCGGAGTAGGCATAGAACGCATCCTTGGTGGACCAGCCCGCTTGGCAGCGCAGCTTAATCGGCGACTGCGCTTTGCTGATCATCGGGAAGCCGAGCGCGGCAGCGCCGGCGACACCGGCGGTAGCGCCCGATAGAAACTTGCGGCGCGTGGTTTTGGCCTCGACAGTCACAGCTTCAGGAGCGCTATTGGC
>JANMJR010000151.1:0-2105 GCA_031371465.1 Pseudomonadota bacterium | reverse complement strand
AACCTGGACGTCATCAAGACCGCCGACTGGGTCATCGACATGGGGCCGGAGGGTGGCGCCGGTGGCGGCACGGTGCTGGTGGAGGGCACGCCGGAAGCGGTGGCGGCGGACGCGGGGAGCTTTACGGGGCGGTATTTGAAGCCGTTGCTCCAATAAAACTCTATAAAAATCAACAACTTATCTCACTTATTGGTCCACTAGATTGGTCATGCATTGGGCAGCTTAACGTCTTGGCCCAATCCAGAACCCGGCTTCAATCGCCATTTGGCAGCCTTGGTCCTGGCGCCATCCGTTTCGATTGTTCCCTCGCGCGCCATGCCCCGCAAAAGGTTCTTGATGTAGCCGGGGCGCTTCTCCGGTGCAATCGCGCCCGGTAACTTGTCGATGAGGAGCTGACTGATCTTTGGCCGGGCTTGTGGCCCGAGCTTCAATAGCTGAACGACGAGCGCTTTGTAGTGTTGCGGATCGAGGCCTCTGTCAACGATGTAGCTCACCTCCTGGCCGGACGCCTTCGCGACGGCACCGGAGATTCTTAACGTCGTGCCGCGCCCTTCCACCAACCCGCGCTTGCGCAGCGGCTTGACCAGGTCGAGCGACAGCGGCATGCGCTTCTGCACTCGATCCAGGGCAATGACTTCCTCCAAGCTAAGGTCCATGCCGGAGAGCAACGCCCGGCTGAACGCGGTGTCCAACTCGCGCCCGTAAATGCGCACCCGCACACTCGCTGGGTTCGATTGCAGATCAAAGTCGGGCAAGGGAAAGTAGCGCTCGCGTTGGGTTCGATACATGCGCTTGATGCCGCTCCCGATCGTGTCAATCAAGCCGAGTTCAACCATCGCATCTGCCAAGCAAGCATTGCGATAGCGGTGAACCGATTCGTTCCCAACGAGAACCTCCTCTACGGACCCCGGAATGAAACTCCCCTCGTTCGCAAACCACAGGGCATCCGGCCATTCCGTCACCACAACACGGCCTCCGCAGGCGTAGTCCTGGTGCGCAACGCAATTCAGCATCGCCTCGCGAATGACCCAGTCGTCATAGGCGGGCAATTCCAGCGGAGCGAGTTGCCCCGGCGGCAAAATACGAACCGTGTGAACACGCTGTCGGACTTTGTTGCCCAGCTCGTCGATTGCCAGAACGAAAGGTGGCTTGAAGTGCTGGTAGTCGAGCTCTGCGCCTGCGCTGTCGACCAGCTTCCATGTCAAACGCGGCGAGACGTGTTGAAGTAGCGCCCCACAGCTAGCGCCGCCAAACAACAGAACCGCAGCCCGCGTGAGCGATCCGTTGCGCGTCAAGCCCAACTCGCCAAGAAAACGCTCGCCGCTCCACTGGCCGAGTTCAGACGCTCGCCTCGGGTGCTTCTTCGCATAAAGCGAACGGCCTTGCTTCAACGCGCCTTCATCGAGCGAATGCGAATCTCCACCGACGCACTGGCCTGTCCAGTCGAGCGCCTCCGACTGCGCCCGAATAATTTCGTACTTTGTACCTAACGCCGTCAGCGACTCACCCACGCGCCCGTAGTGATGCCCCTTCCACGCGACAGGCATGCCTCGCGGCGCGGGCGGAACTTCGAACATCAGCACCCTGGAGCCCGGTGCGCACTCAGGATGCTCGAGCTCGCCGACACAAGCAAACGACACGCTTGGCGACGTGCCTTGCGCGATATGCAGTTTCAGCGCATTCATTGCCGCCGCACCCGCCTTGAACGTACTGCCGACGATTGGACGAAGCCCAGACCGTGCGTCGCGCCGGTCCTTCACACCCAAGATGATCCAGCCGCAGCGCCGTCCATGCAGATTCGCCTCATTCGACAACGCGGAGACATAGCGCCCGAGGTCCTCGATGTCGATGTTCTGCGGTGCCTCCTTGAATTCGAGCCACTCGGTTTCTGCCGGCAAGGCCCGCAGCTGGTCCAGCTCCAACAAGAGGGCTGTCGTCGCACTCACCGCCCCGCCCCCTTCATCGCCGCCACGATCCGCGCGGTCTCCACGCTGACGGTGGTCACGCGCATCAGCAGATCGATCACTTTCTCCTTGTGGTCCTTGAAACGGTAGGTGTCGAACTTCTCGCGGATGGTCGGGTCTTTGGGCTTCTTCTCTTTGTAC
>JANMJR010000272.1:0-4051 GCA_031371465.1 Pseudomonadota bacterium | reverse complement strand
GTTCACTAACATTCTCAAACATGCCCGTGCCAATATTGTCAAAGTAGAAACCGGCATCGCTGGCGTGCCCGGCAAGATCTTTGTTTCCGTGAGCGATAACGGTATCGGCCTGACCGAAAAACACCCGGGCCATGGCCTCGCTAACATGCGTCGTCGCGCTCAGGCGATCGGCGGCACGCTGGACATCGTCAGTGCGGCGACGGGCACGATGATTACACTTTCCCTGCCTAACGCTTGACCTAACGTTACCGCCTCTCCACCTCCCGGTTTCAGGCACCAAGCAGCGGCACTAAGATTGCCGTTCCCGGCAATATCCGCAACCCAATTCCTAATCGGCATCCCTTCTTGATGGGATGCGTTTCCGTACTTGCGGGATACCGCGACTAGAGACTTCCTCGTACGCTGTGTCTCATGAGTTACACGGAGAAAATCATGAGACTACTCGAATCATTCATTCGCTGGTTAGAACGCCGATATGAGCGCAAGTTGGAGAAATACTGCCTGACTCACGGCCAATATTTTGCAGCGGCAACTCGTACCTGCATACGCGACCGCAGTTACCCTCGCCATCACTATCCAAGGAGCGAACGCTGGCGGTTAGGAATCGCGACAAGATGTTTTAACGACATCGCCACGCATCGAGTGCGCGTGGCCATGCCTTTTAAACCGCACTCAGTCGATTAAAAGGAGATTCATCATGAACGTTAGTCACATTATTGCAGCGAGCTTGTTGACAACCACCTTGGCTGGAATCACCACCGCCGGCGCCGCTGAAAACAATCCCTTGAATCCAAGTTACTTTTGGGACAAGACGCAAGTAACAGCAGTTCCCCAAAATGCCGATGGCCCCATGGCTGTGGCGATCAACAATCCGCTACATCCGAGGTATTTTGCTGCCAAAGCAGGGGCCGCGCCATTCATCGCAACGGGGACGTCCAAAACCGGCCGGTATGTCGATGATCGAAATCCGTTGCATCCCAGCTTCCGTCGCTCGTAGGGTTCCGGCGAGTTGAATTTACGTCGGTGTTATCACCGTTTACCCGGGACGGCCGTCTGCGAAGCGTGGACTCACGGACGGCCGTAAGCGAGCGAGCATCCCGTGTTCGCGGGATATACGGAAGTCGTCCAATTCCTTATTCTTGTTTCAGTGGTCGGAAGGCAAGAAAGTTTACCGAGACTGTTCACATCCTACCTAACCAGGTAGGGATTTGACTGATCTTTAAGCGTACTGTTGTTTCGTGGCTCGCGAGTCTCGCACGCTACTTTTCATCAACTAGTTGTTGGAGGGTAAATCATGAACCACGTCAATACGACGACACCATTCACGCAAGTCAATTGCGCTCGATATTCACTGCTCACACTCATAGTGCTCACGTTTACCACAAGCTTTGCTGCCACCGCTGCCACGCCAAAAGAAGGCGATTACAACGCGCGTGGCTGCTACCACGGGCCGGCTCACGTGAACACACTCACTAAAGACGTTATGGCCGGATCGTATTTGCTCACCGGTTTGGTGGTTGCCAAGGAGAATGATGTTTGGCACAACGTCTCCGGTACCTGCGATGGCGCTTGGCAACTGGTCAATGGTGAATTGACAGAGATGGGTTCGTGCGACTACGTGGATCTGGTAGGGGATCACTTCTTTGGCATCTACACGAGAAAAAACATGGATGGCCAATGGAAAGTCTATGGCGGCACGGGTAAGTTCACTGGCATGGAGCAATCTGGGATTTGGAAACCGGATGGAGAATATTCCCAGGTGACGGGCGAATTCAGAGGTTGCTCGACATTTTCCGGGCACTGGAAGATGAAATAACCGTTTTGTCATCTTCGTGCGCGCGCAGTATTCGGAACGCAGAAGCTCTTGACCGTCGAATCGTTTACGTGGCCGGTGCATCTTGAGCCCCTTCTGATCAGCCCAATTTCGGAGGAGAAATCATGAATGATCGTTCCAATATCTCACTAGTTCGTGTCGTCATCGCGTTTTCGATGCTCGTCGCAACGTTCGAATCGTTCGCCGCACACGCGGCAGACAACGCGCTCACCGGCTCGTGGCAACTGGTTAAGCGTAAATTGCCCGACGGCACGATTTTAACGCCACCCGCCGTGGGTGGAATGTCCACCACAACGGCAATAGGCATAAATCACTTAAACGTGTTTTGGCATACGCCGGACGGCAAACCCGCTTCGGTTTCCTCGATCACGCAATTCAAATGGTCCGACACAGAGCTTACTGCCACGCGCCTGTTCAGAGCATTCGATGACGGCAGCGGCAAAGGCGTGGCGTATGGGGCGCCGGGTGAAACTAAAAAGGTACCGGTTAAGCGAGAAGCCGGCCACATCTCGTATCACCACCCATTTGATCCGCCATTTAATGTGATCGAAGGAGACAAAATGACCGCGACCGCCGAAGGCCTGTTCGTCGATTATTGGGAGCGCGTGAAGTAACCGGCATGACGAGCGACCATGCGTCGCATGCGCTCTTTTTGAAATTTGTAATGACCCGCCAAAGGAGACCGATTGTGAAATCGATAATGATCAAGACTACCTTGCTTGGCCTAGCGGCCGCGTGCAGCGGCGTGGCCTTGGCGAAGTCGGGGGAAGTAACGATCACGCAGTGTGGTGGCGCAGAAGTGCAAACCGTTGCTACCGATGCGCAGCATTCATTCAGTACCGCAAAAGCTTATAGCACCGTGCGAACAAACCCTGTGGGCGGATTGTTCGACATGATGTCTGGTCAGTGCCTAGGAGCCTACAGTTCAGTCGATGGCAAACCCAGCGGCTGGGGGCATTGTGAATGGACTGACAAGGATGGCGACAAAGTCTTGCTACGATTCTTTCGCTCCGAAGGCCTGACCGGAAAGTTCGAGGTCATCCACGGTACGGGCAAGTTTTCCGGGATACGCGGGACGCGTGAATATCAAATCACGCAATTTCCCGCCATTCCCGGTGCGCGTGCGGTGTGTGATGAAGGAATCTTGCGTTACACATTGCCGGAGTAACGGAAATGCGCAAGCGGCGTGCGCTGCGCGTGACAATTGGCGTATCGCCTTTCGTGTTTTACATGTAAAGAATTTACATGTAAAGAATAGGAGTCTGTTATGAAAACGTATCGATCATTTGTAATATCTACGCTGTTAATCGGTTTGACAACATCGATGGCCGTCGACGCCACGGCACAGGAAAAGCATCGCATTGCGTATCAAGTTCCTGCGGAAAACACGAAATATATTCAACAGCACGCCATCGACGCTGGTGATGCGAAAGGTCACCAGATACGTATCTTGGAAATTAAGAAAGTCTTCCCAAAAGATGCGCTGGGATATGAAGGCGTCAACGTGGTCGAAGAATGGAATCGCGGCTACTCGGACTACGTTGACGGGAACGGCCGCAACTGGGGATATGTCACTATTGTCCTGGAAAATGGTGACAAGATATTCGGGCGATGGGATGGCAATGCACAAACGATAATCGGCTCCGACGGTTCAAAGAAATCGTCCGGCACTAGCACGTCCAATTTTACTGGGGGTACCGGCAAGTTCCAAAAAATTAGGGGAACGTTCCTAAGTTCCTACACTTTCGACGCCGGCAAAGGTTTCAATACAGGGCAGACGGAAGGTGATTACTGGATGGACGACTGAGCAATCTATTTGAAGGGATCGAGCGCAGCGGATCCTAGAATTTGACATATTGTATGGAGATCAGCATGAACACATCTATCGAAATGAGAATGACACATCGTCGTCGTTGGTTCCTCGTGTTAGGCGCATCGCTCGCGCTCGCTGTATTTGGTGCAGAGGGGCGGTCACTCAAGGAGATTGAACAGTCGAACGAGATCCGTATTTGCATTTCGCCGTTTCCCCCTCAAGACACCGTCGAGCCTGCGAATTGCCGCGAAAACTGCAAGTTCGGTGGGTACGCCTACGACATGTCTATGGCCTTTGTTGGCACACTTAAAAAAGGCATTAAGGCAAAGTTCATGCGCGTGGAATGGGACGAGCAATTCTTCAATAAAGAGGGGAAAGTAGTCCGAGAAGACACGTACACACCG
>JANMJR010000112.1:0-4721 GCA_031371465.1 Pseudomonadota bacterium | reverse complement strand
GAACTCGAAATATTTTTTAGCTCAAGCAGGGGCACCGGCCGGTCCTTCTCCTAAATAAGCGGCGATCACTTCCGGGTGGCGCAACACCTCGGCCGGCGTGCCTTCCGCAATTTTCTTACCGAAATTGAGGACGGTAATTTTGTCAGAAATTTTTTCGACCAGCCCCATATCATGATCAATCAGGAAAATCGTCAAGCCATGGCCGCGCAAGCGCTTTAACAAACCGACCAATTCCTGTTTCTCCGTTTGGTTCAGTCCGGCGGCGGGTTCGTCGAGGAGTAACAACTTTGGACGGCCAGCCAACACGCGTGCGATCTCCACCAGACGCTGATGTCCATAGGGCAGGTTGCGCACGACTAAATGCGCACGGTCGGCCATGCCAACAAATTGCAGGGCCGATAGCGCACGCTCACGTAATGCTGCGTTGCCGGAATCGATAGGATTGTTGTCCCGCTGCGCGCCGACCATCACATTTTCCAACACCGTGAGCGCCGGAAACAAACGAATATTTTGGAATGTGCGGCCAACACCCTGGCCCGCTCGCTCGTGAGGCGCAAGGGCCGTGACATCGACGCCATCGACGATGATTTTCCCTGCGGTCGGCTTGTAAATTCCATTGAGCACATTAAGTGACGTGGTTTTGCCGGAGCCGTTCGGACCGATCAGCGCGTGAACTGTGCCGCGAACCACTTCGAGATCGATACCATCCACTGCTTTCAATCCACCGAAATGTTTTTGTACATTTTCCAGCTTGAGGATTGGCGCGTTATCCTTGCCCGGCACATCGAGATTGAGCGCCGGGATATTGGTCGGTAAAACGATCGGCTTTTCGCCACGCAGGCGGCGCCAGGCGCCGCTGACCAAGCCCCACAGCCCTTCGGGCAAGAACACCATAATCAAGATGACCGCAAGCCCATATGCGGCAAGGTAAATTTGCTTGAGGAAACGGAACCATTCGGGCAGCAAGACGAGCAATACCGTACCGAGCGCCGCGCCAAACGGCGATTGCGCGCCGCCAAGCAGCACCATGGTGAGAAACTCGACTGACCGGGCGAAATTGCAATTGTCCGGGCTGATGTAGGCGAAGCCGCCCGCGTATAAACCACCGCTAATTCCGCCCAGCGCGGCGCTAATAGTAAAAGCGATGACCTTGGTTCGCAGCGTATGCACGCCGACAACGGACGCGGCCAATTCGTTCTCGCGCACTGAACGCATGGCGCGGCCGAGGCGCGTATTCGGCAGCCACCAGACAAAGCAAATCAACAGATACAGCGCGATCACGCAGAACAATAAATAACGGCGATTGTCGGTGAGATCAAACCCGATGATGGAAGGCCGTTCAATACCGGAAATCCCGTCAGGGCCGTGGGTGACGTCGATCCAGTTATTCAATACGAGATCGAATATCTGCTGAAAGCTAATCGTGATCATTGCCAAATAATGGCCACCCAAACGCAGCGTCGTCAGTCCAAGAATGGCGCCCGCTAAGGCTGCGACGCCGACACCCAGCAATAACGCCAACCAGAAATTCAGTCCCAGCGTGGTTGTGCCCAATCCGACTACATAGGCGCCGAAACCGAAGAAAGCCGCCTGCGCCAAATTGATCTGACCCGTGTACCCAAGCACCACGGTCATGCCCAATACCGCGATGGCATAGGTCACCGCTTGCATCAGCATATTCAGAACGTAGTCGCCGACGTTCATGGTAAAGGGAATCAGCGCCAGACCGACCATGCCGATCAATAACAAAAGCGGCACTAACTGATTGCGGTTTTTCACCGACGGTTGCGTCGACACGGCGTCCGCGCTCATGCTTTTTCCGAAACCTTCTCGCCGAAAATTCCCTGCGGTCGAAACAGCAGGAAAATGAACAGCAATAAAAATGCGAACGCATCTTTATAAGGAACGGAAATATAAGCCGCCGCAAAACTCTCCGCGATACCGAGCAAAATTCCGCCGACGATCGCGCCTTTAACATCTCCGAAACCACCGATTATCGTTGCAGCGAAAGCCTTCAATGCAATGGTCGATCCCATGCCGATGGAGACAAATAAAACCGGCGCCACCAAGATGCCCGCGAGCCCACCCAGGGTGGCGCTGTAAATGAATGTGATCGCGATCATCCAAGCGACGGGAATGCCTAAGAGCCGCGCCATGTCTTTATCCTGCGAGGTCGCTTGAAGTTTCTTGCCGAGCATGGTGTGTTCGAAAAAGACATATTGGAACGCCACGGCAATGATGGTGACGACGACAATGACCAAATACTGGCTATCTAAAAATACGCCGCCAACTTGAAAGCCTTGGACGTTGATTAATTTGTCGAGGGGTTTGGGTTGCGGGCCGTAAATCGCCAGCACGGTATTTTGCAGAAAGATCGATGCACCCAATGTACTGATCAACACCGGCAAAAACGATCGATTGCGCAACGGGTAATAAACACCGTAGTTGAAGATCATGCCAATAACGCCCATGGCGATGATGGCGAAGATTAGCGCCAGCCAGTAGGGCAAATTAAGCATGGTGAAGAACGTCACCATGGCGTAGGCGCCTAGCATCGCGAAATCGCCTTGCGCAAAGTTGACCACGTTCGTCGCGCGGATAATGAGCACAAAGCCAAGCGCGACCAGCGCGTAAATGCTGCCAAGCGCTAAGCCCGAAAACAACACTTGCATGTTGACGGCCAGTGCGCTCACTTATCCTGCCTCCCTCAATGAAATTTTTCTCGTCGGCGAAGCGAATTATTTCAGCGGCGGAAACTCGATGTGCTTGATAAACGTGATCTTGCCTTTGTCATTGCGCACAACGTTATAGCCGTGCACGCCGTCACCATTCTGGTCGAAATCGTAAGTGCCTTCAACGCCCTTCAGCCCGCGAATAGCCAGGATCGCGGCGCGGACTTTTTCCGGCTCGGTACTTTTCGCCGCTTCCATCGCGGTCTTCAAAATGTACATCGCACCATACGCCCAACTCCCGTATACATCTGGGTCAAGGCCATACTTCGCGTTATATTTCTTCGTGAACGCTCGCGTTTCGTCGCTTGCGTCCGTAGTGAAATCCGCGACCGAGGTGGTATCGTACAGAGCGTCACCCGCCAGTTTGAGTGTTGTCACGCTGATGATCGAAGGCGAACCGATCCACGGTATCGTCACACCCAATTGACGCAGTTGTTTGGCGAAAATACCCGCATCGGGGGAATTAGTCATATAAGTGCCGAGCCCATCGGCGCCCGATTGTTTAATCGCCAATACAATTGGCGTGAAGTCTTGCGAGTTGTTGGTGTAGCCCTGAACCAGCACCGGGTCCATACCGAGCGCTTTGAGTTCCGCGACCAACGCATCTTTGCCGCCGGAACCAAAGGCGTCGGTCGAGTGCACAATCGCCCATTTTTTGATTTTGAGTTCCTTGCTCCCGTATTGCGCGATTACTTTGGACGAATAGCTATCGTTTGGACGCACGCGGAACAACCATTTGTTGTTAACCTTGGTCAGGCTGGTGTCCGTTCCGCCAACCATGGCGGGAATACCGCCCTTGGCGATCGTCGGCGATGCCGCTTTGATTTGCGTGCTGCGAATGGGTCCGACGATGGCCGCAATGCCGCCTTCACCGATGAGTTTGGAATAGGCCAACACCGTGCCGGGATTGCTGCTCTGATTGTCTTCGACACGGAACTCGATTTGTTTGCCGAGTATGCCACCGGCTTTATTGATTTCCTCTTGTGCAAGTTGCGCGCCATTCACGGTGAATTGACCGGCTTCGGCATTCGGGCCCGTTGTTTCATTGACCAGACCGATCTTAATGGTTTCGGCGGCGTAAACGGGTAAGCTCGTCACACTCAGCATGGCCGCGAGCGAAATGATATGGTGGATTTTTAACATGGTTTTCTCCTCATTAAATATTTTTTTCGTGTCAAGGGCGCAACGTGACGGCATGAGACTTTAACGCGACATTCTACCTGATTATCTAGATTGAACACGCCTCTTGTCGGTCGACGTATGATGAATTTACGGCGAATTTGTTAGCGAAGCGCCTACTCCGGTCCCTCGCGCGTACTGTGCTCCATTGCCTTTGGGCCGCCCATCAGTATCGATACATTTTTGCTTTTGCCAGTGTCGTGCGAAAAGAAATTTTGCTTTGGACACTCGATTTGTAATTTTGCAGCGGGCGTGTTGGTCGCCAAATAGCTTGCCATCGTGACACCGTTCGCTGTCCGCGCACGGGCTCATCCTTTAACGGCGTGAGCGGAAGTTGATTCGTCATCATAATGTGACGGCGCGACGCAAATCAGCGATACTGTGCGAATCAACACCCGCATCAGCAACACATCAGAAGGAAGCCGAAATGCGCTATCGCCTACTTGGCCGCACTGGCCTGTACGTATCAGAAATCTGTCTCGGCACGATGACCTACGGTGGCAAGGGGCGCTGGGAAGTGGTGGGACGGTTGGGTGTTGCGGAAGCGCGGGCACAGATCAAGACCGCCTTTGATGCGGGCGTGAATTTTATTGATACGGCCGACGTGTATTCGGAAGGTGAGTCGGAGCGGATCGTTGGCGAGGCACTGGCTAAACTCGGTTTGCCGCGTGAAGATTTG
The DNA here is from genome assembly GCA_031371465.1 of Pseudomonadota bacterium. Classification (GTDB taxonomy): domain Bacteria; phylum Pseudomonadota; class Gammaproteobacteria; order Burkholderiales; family JALYOK01; genus JALYOK01. The sequence goes on along the minus strand of JANMJR010000112.1, from coordinate 131 downwards.
GTGATCGCAACGAAGGTGCGAGTGCGCATGGGACCGCAGCCGAATCGTGTCGGGCTGACGCGTGTTCACATCATGAATGAGGTTAACGCCAGTCTGCGCCGGCTCGCGCTCGATCATATCGATCTCTATCA
>JANMJR010000103.1:0-2601 GCA_031371465.1 Pseudomonadota bacterium | reverse complement strand
CACCTATGGTTTGGAGCGTCTGGCGATGTATCAGCAAGGCGTGGACAACGTTTACGATTTGGTGTGGACCATGCACGAAGAAAACGGCGTCACGAAATCCCTGACCTACGGCGATGTTTATCACCAAAACGAAGTCGAGCAGTCCACTTACAACTTCGAACACAGCGACGCGCAAACTTTGCTGCGGCATTTCAGCGATTACGAAGCCGGCGCGAAACGCTTGATGGAAGCTAATCTCGCGTTGCCGGCCTACGAGCAAGTGCTGAAGGCCGCGCACACGTTTAATTTGCTTGATGCGCGCGGCGCGATTTCCGTGACCGAGCGCGCGGCCTATATCGGACGCATTCGCAATCTTGCCCGCAGCGTTGCGAAAAGTTACCTGGAAAGCCGGCGTCGGATTGATCCACCATTCCCCATGGCTCCCCGTAAGTGGGCTGATGAAATTGTTGCAAAGATGGACAAGGAAATCGCCTAATGATTTCAAGTAAGAATCTTTTAGTCGAGTTGCTCTGCGAGGAACTTCCGCCGAAATCCCTCAAGCAGCTCGGCGATGAATTCGGTGAACAGGTTATTGTAGGGCTCAAAAAGCGCAACTATTTGGAGTACTCGCCTCATTCAGTTAGTTTTGCCACGCCCCGCCGCCTCGCGGTCTACATTCGAAACGTAGCATCGGTGTCGCGTGATACTGAGGTTAACGAAAAGCTCATGCCGGCATCCGTCGCGTTTGACGCCGAGAATCGCGCCACACCCGCACTAAAGAAACGTTTAGAGAAATCTGGTCGCGGCGAACTTGCCGATGCGTGGCCTAATGTGGTTGATAGTCCGGATCGTCTATCTATCGCAAACGACGGTAAAGCTGATATGGCCTATTTGCACACGCTCTCGTCGGGACAACCACTCCAAAGAGGGTTGTTCGAAGCAATAGACGAGGCAATTCGGGGGATTCCGATCGCCAAAGTCATGACTTATCAGCTAGAGGATGGCTGGACAAGTGTCGATTTTGTTCGGCCAGCTCGCGGACTAGTCGCACTGCATGGTAATGACATTGTTCCGATTCATGTCCTTGGCCTCGACGCTGGCCGAAGCACTTCAGGTCATCGCTTTCAAGGTAAAAACAATTTAGAGCTTGGCAGTGCCGACGAATATAAAACGACGCTTGAAACAGATGGAAAAGTCATTGCCGGCTTCAAAGAACGGCACGACAAGATCAATGTCCAGCTCGAGAATGAAGCAACGAAGCAAAACGCCAAACTTGAAAGCGGCGACGCATACAACGCACTGCTTGATGAAGTAACCGCGCTCGTCGAATACCCTACCGTTTACGTTGGAAACTTTGAACTTGAGTTTCTTCAGGTACCGCAAGAATGCTTGATCTTGACGATGCGAGCAAATCAGAAATATTTTCCTTTGTTCGACACTGCGGGCAAACTCATCAACAAATTTCTTATTGTGTCGAACATGCAGTTGAGTGACCCGAAGAATATCGTTGAAGGCAACGAGCGGGTGATTCGCCCGCGTCTCGCCGATGCGCGATTCTTTTACGACCAGGATCGCAAGCGGACCCTGGAGGCGCATTTGCCTAAGCTCGCCAGTGTCGTCTATCACCACAAGCTCGGTAGTCAGGGCGAGCGGGTCGGGCGTGTAGCCGCCATTGCGCGTGGTGTCGCGGAATTAATCGGCGCGCCGATTGAGCCGGCGGTTCGCGCAGCGCAGCTTGCGAAGGCCGATCTCGTTTCCGACATGGTGGGCGAATTTCCCGAACTACAAGGGACGATGGGCCGCTACTATGCGCTGCATGACGGCGAATCCGCCGATGTTGCCGATGCGATAGAAGATCACTATAAGCCGCGCTTCGCCGGCGATGGGTTGCCGCGCGGACGGGTCGGATGCGCAGTATCGCTTGCCGACAAATTGGAATCCCTCGCGGGTCTATTCGGTATCGGCCAAATGCCGACCGGCGATAAAGATCCCTTTGCCCTGCGCCGTCACGCGCTGGGTATTGTGCGCATTGTGGTCGAGCAAGATCTGGCGGTTTCCTTGCGCGACCTGTTGCGTGTTGCTTTTATTGCCTTCCAGGGCAAGATTGCCGATGCCCATGCGGAGCTAGAGAGTTTTATATTTCAGCGACTGGAAGGTTACCTTCGTGACCAGGGCTATACCGCAAACGAGATCGATGCGGTGTTGTCGCAACGGCCGATGTTGTTGCATTTAGTGCCGCGCCAATTGGCGGCGGTGCGCGCTTTCATGCAGATGCCGGAAGCGGGAAGTTTGGCGGCGGCGAATAAACGTGTCGCCAATATTCTCAAGAAGGCGGAGCAGAATGGCAGCGTACCCGGCAACGCCGAGGAGAGTAAGTTGGTCGAGGCGGCTGAGCGCGGGTTATTCGTTGCGCTCAAGACTGCGACACCCGGCGCAAGTAAGTTGTACCAGGCGCAGGACTTCACCGGTTATCTTAAATCTTTCGCGGTGCTCAAGACGCCGGTGGATGAGTTTTTCGACAACGTCATGGTGATGGCGGACGATCCTAAGCTGCGCGATAACCGGCTGGCGTTGTTACACGATCTGCGTAGCGCGATGAATAAAATCGCCGACATTTCCAAG
>JANMJR010000101.1:0-1543 GCA_031371465.1 Pseudomonadota bacterium | reverse complement strand
CGCGAGACGTTGCGTTTCCTCGACGGGAATATTCTTGCCGTGGGTTTTCTCGATTTGGATTTCGATCGGCATGCCGTGGCAGTCCCAGCCGGGCACATAGGGCGCGTCGAAGCCCGCCAACGTTTTGCTTTTGACGACGATATCTTTCAGGATTTTGTTGATCGCGTGGCCGAGGTGAATATCGCCGTTGGCGTAGGGCGGCCCGTCGTGCAGAATAAATTTCGGCCGGCCTTCGCTCGCTTCGCGAATGCGCTGATACAGCTTATTGGATTGCCACGTTGCGACCCAGCCGGGCTCGCGCTTAGCCAGATCGCCCTTCATCGGGAACGGCGTATCGGGCAAATTCAAAGTTTTCTTGTAGTCGGTCATACATCGCTTTTGAGATAGTGTCTTGCGTGTTCCACATCGCGTTCAATTTGTTGGCGCAATGATTCCAAGTCAGGGTATTTTTCTTCGTCGCGGAGCTTTTGCAAAAACTCGACTCGTACGCGACGGCCATAAATGTCCGCGCTGAAATCCAATACATGAACTTCCAGCACCGGCGCGGCGTCGGTCATGACCGTCGGCCGCACGCCGAGGCTCGCCACGGCGGGCAACGGCATCGATTCGACACCATGCAATTTTACCGCATAGATTCCAGTGAACGGCGCGCGATTTCTTTGCAAGTGAATGTTCGCCGTCGGAAAGCCGAGTCGGCGCCCTAATTTTTCGCCGTGGGCGACACGGCCTTCGATGGTGAACGGGCGGCCGAGCAAGCGTTGCGCGTGGGCGAAATCACCGCGCGCCAATGCCTCACGCACGCCGGTGCTAGACACCCGTTCCCCGGCGACATTCACGCTATGCATCGCTTCGAGTTGAAATCCATATTGCTCGGCGGCTTGCGCTAACTGAGCATAATCGCCTCCACGCCGCGCGCCATAGCGAAAATCGTCGCCAACCAACAACCAGCGCACGTGCAATTTTTCCAGTAGAAGCCGAGCGACGAACGCGTCGGGCGACAGCGCCGCAAATTTGCGGTCGAAGCGGATGACATGGGTGCGGTCCACACCGTAGTTCGCGAGGCATTCGAGTTTTTCACGCAACGTCGTCAGACGAGCGGGCGCGCTGCCGGGCGAAAAGAATTCTCGCGGCTGCGGTTCGAATGTCAGCACCGCCGCCGGCAAGGCCAACTGGCGCGCGGCTTCGCACAAGCGTGCGAGCATGGCTTGATGACCGAGATGAACGCCGTCAAAATTACCGATAGTGAGTGCGACGGGTGCGCCGAACGCGCCCCGTATGCCGCGAAAGACCTGCATGAGTGCTAGGGAAAGCTCGTATGCTAGCGTATTTCATAGTGCTTTGCACGACGACGGGTGCTTGCGCTGTCGTCTAGAACGCGTTGTACTTTGATTAATTTTTAGGCATTGGTCTGAGAGAAAGCATCGGTGCCGCTCTCAAACAATGCATTGCTGCGGCCCAGTATCCATGCGGCTTTCGGTAGGGCATTAATTTTAATTGCGGCGCAGCCGTTTTGTTTCGGATGGCATTGCGATGCGGCCGAAAC
>JANMJR010000096.1:0-8339 GCA_031371465.1 Pseudomonadota bacterium | reverse complement strand
GGCCCACCGATTTATGTGCGCCACGAAGTCGTGCACAACAAATTCGTCGTCGACGATTTGAAAGCCAAGGGCGCGATCTTCATCGAAGATCTGGGCGAAGTTCCGCCCGGCAGCACGCTTATTTACAGCGCCCACGGTGTTTCACAAGCGGTACGCGCAGAAGCGCAGCAACGCGGCTTCAACGTATTCGACGCGACCTGCCCGTTGGTTACTAAAGTTCATGCGGAAGTCGCGAGCATGCGCGCGAAGGGATTGGAAATCATCATGATCGGCCACGCCGGCCATCCAGAAGTCGAAGGCACCATGGGCCAATCCAACGCGGGGATGTACTTGGTTGAAACCGAAAACGACGTTGCAAAGCTAGTGGTGCAAGACAAAAACAAACTCGCTTACGTCACGCAAACTACGTTATCCGTCGACGATGCCAGCAAAGTCGTCGCTGCATTGCAAGCGCGATTTTCCACCATACGTGGCCCGAAGCGCGGCGACATCTGCTACGCCACGCAGAATCGCCAAGACGCCGTGAAAATCATGGCGCCGCAATGCGATCTCGTGATTGTCGTCGGCTCGCCAACCAGTTCCAACTCCAATCGGCTGCGCGAACTCGCCGAAAATTTGGGCGTAGAAGCCTATATGATCGACAACGCCGGCGAGTTGCGAGCTGCTTGGCTTGACGGCAAACGTCACGTCGGCGTAACCGCCGGCGCGTCCGCCCCAGAAGTGTTGGTGGAAGAAGTGATTGCTCGACTGAAACAACTTGGCGCGAAAAGCGTCCGTGAATTGTCGGGGAGCCTGGAGACCATCGTTTTTCCAATCCCCAAGGAACTCGCGTCGTGAAAGGAATAAAAAAAGCGGCCCGTGGGCCGCTCGAATTAGAACCTGCAGCGTACTTAAATGTTATTCGATAATCTCGCGCCAGCTGGAACGCCGCCCGCGCGTTGGAGTCAGCGCCGACAGGTCATCAATCACGATACTTTTATCGCCGCCCTTGTTTAGCTGAACGAGCTGAATGACCTTGCCGCTCGGCAGTTGCACCTGCACCGGTCGAGTAGCAAATTCATTGGCCAAAAACTCCGCAGCGATAAGTTGACCGGTACTGGATTTTTCGTTCGTCAGCACAGCGCCGCCGGTTTTCCAATCAAGCTGATACAACCAGCTAATGCCGCCTCCCGAACAGGGGTCACCTAGCGCCGGAATATTGGTGGTGAAGGAAATAGTTCCTAGAGATAAAATTGGATCCGTGAAGTCCCGTTCACCGGCAGTTGGGAAATCAAGAAACCAACCCGATTTCGTACTCCAATTAACCGTGTTATTACTATTTGTACGAATGTTCTTGCCGTCTACGCTGACACCAGCAGTCAAAGTTTGCTGCACCATGTTCGAGTTGGTTCGAAGCGTACCGTGGCCCACCGATGCGCTCAGATCGTCTTTGACGGCATAGAACGAATTGACGCTTGTATCGCTCTTGTCGCTTATGCCGACAAAGCGGCCGGTACCGAAGAAAACAATCGGCATGCCGTTTAGCTCACCCAATTCCGGCTTGGTAGTTATGGATTGGATAAGTCCCGTGGCAGAATTACCCGCCTGGGCCAATTTAAAGGCTTCCCGGCCTGCCGGGGCAATGGTGTTGTTGATATCGAAGCGCCAGAGGTTGCCGCCCAAATCACCACCGTACACTCGCAGTGCCGTATTATCTTCTGCTGAATTAATCCAAGCGCTTATTTCCGAAATGCCACAGTTCGTTCCGGTGCAGCCGGTCGCGATCGGAGAGAATTTTTGCGCGCCTGTGACCGGATTGAGAACATACAAATAACCCTTGCCATCGGCGTTGTTGTACCCCGAGGTCACCATGACGACCCAGTCGCCCGTCCCAGATCCGTTATCGAGTTTGGCGATCACCGGCGTGCCGTAGCTATAGCCAATATTGGCATCGGTTTTGGAACACAGCGCGGCGTTGTCACAGAGTTCCCACAACGCCTTCGGATTGGCCGGGTCCGTTACATCCAGCGCATAGTAGCCCTTACCACCCTTGTTCAATCCACCGACGAGTATCGTTCGCCAAGCAGAGCCGTCGTATACATCGCCGATTACCGGCGTACCGTCGACGAAAAATTCATGGATATAGTTCTTGTCGGCCAACTTATAGAGATTAGGTAAGACGATAGTTGGTACATAGGCCCACATTTCTCGGCCCGTCGTGGCATTGAATGCGTGCAACATGCCATCATTGGAGGCGCCGAAGAGAACGCCTTCCTTGCGCGCAAGGTACGAAGGAACAATCACCTTTTTAAAGTTGTCATAGCCCGCGTCGGCATACGAATTGGGGGATTCGCGCAAAAATACCGTTTCGGCATTAACAATATCGCCCAATACATTTTCGCGGCCGCGGAACGGTTTTTCGGCACTGGCTGTATCGTCCTCCAATGCGGTTTGCCCGCGCAGGAAGCCGAGTAGCGCGCCACCAGCTTTCGCTGCGCTTTGTCCCGTGCTGTTGAGCCCCCCCCAGTGCGAAAGCTTAGTCGACGGATCGGGCCAGGAATTAACATCGACGTAGCCTTTTTCCGTCGAGTTCATTGACGCCCAGTCGAAGTTTTTTAGTTTATTCGACGCCGCGGCATTAAACATATAAATATTACGCACGTCGCTGCTGCCGCTCACCATGGTGTTGAGAATTGCTGCGGCTTCCCAGTCGACCGTGGCGATCAACGCGCCGGTCGCGGTATTGATGCGCTGGCGTTTGATAATGGAATCCCAAAACGCGGTTCTATAGTTACTGCTAAAGATAAAGTTATCCTTGGTTGTGACCTGTGGATTGCTGGTCGACGCCGCGGCCGATGCACCGTCTTTCGACCCGACTTCACGCAGCGCATCTCCCAACCCGTCGGACAGTGCCTGCGGACTTTTCGCGCTGTAATAGACGCCACCGCCATTCACCGCAGCGTGCCATAAGTCGTCAATGGCGGTCGCGTCATTTTCCTTTGGTGATGGCCAATTCTTAGTACCGCTCTTGATTGCATAGTAGTCGCCACTGATGGCACTGTCGTAGTCCGAGCGATATTCCAACAAGCCGTCGACACCCATGCCGATGGTGAAAGTGGTCATATGCTGATGCGAAGCGGGATCTTTTTTACTTGGCGGTACATTGTTTTCGCAAACGTTTAAACCCGTTCCCGCCGGCGGCGCCGGACTCGTGCAGTTGCTAAAACTGGTATCGCGTAAATCGGTTTTGTAAAAGTAATAAGCGATGTCCGCCAGTGTGCTGGCACCGCCTGGAACCGTGCCGGCAGTCGTGCTGGCTAGCAAACCGCCATCGTATTTAGGCCTCGCGGCAGTATTATCTAAGTTGCCAACCGCCGTGCCGGTGACGCCTGCGCCAATACCTGTACCATTCCAAAAGCCGTCGGTCGACAAAATAGTGAAGTTTTTCTGGCAGGAGTATTCCATCGGATCGTCCAATACCTTCCCCGCGAACATTCGCCCGGCTGTTGAGAGGGCGTCGCGCAAAGGCGTACTCCCGGTTGTGGAGATGCTATACAACTTGTCATACCATGCGGTTTTTTGCGCGGGATCAAAGGTTTTGATTCGCAGATAACGTGTCGAGGTATCCGTGGTGTGAATAGTCATAAACCCGACGCGGTAAGTATCGTCCAATCCAGCGAACGCTCGGCCCACGCTGGTTTTCGCCATATTCAAGCGGGTACGGTAGTAGGCGTACCAGTTGGAGAAGTTCGTCATCTCTGCGGCATAGCTACGAGCGCTGACCGGACAACTTGGCGTGCATCCGGTTGAAGTGATGTCGCGTCGAGTGAATGTGCCGTATTTCGCCAACTTGTAAGTCGGATCCTTGCGTGCCTGGCAGGATAACAACGGCGCATCTTTGCACCACTGCATACCGCTGAGCGTGTAGTAATACGGGGCACCAACGGTGGATTTCAAGCTCTTGTAGGTGCCGTTAGGATAGATATAACCTGCGGTCGTTACGGCCGGTGTGGCGGTGTACGTGTAACCATTGCGTCGGCATACGGTACTCGTCGGTGAGGCGGAAAAAGTGATCGCGGCAGCGGATGGCGAACTCGTGTTGCACCACACACTATCGGGAAAACCCGTTTCTAAGTTAATCGTAGCGGTCGAGCTTCCGAAGAAATCGGTTCTCACGGCGGTTCTCACCTGATCGGCTTTGAACGTACCGTCAGAATTAACAGGTGGTTTGTATTCGATCGTCGGGTTGTAGTAGACTCCGTTGAAATCCGAATTCGAGAAAGGCGGGTCGCCGTTGTCACAAGCGGCATCATTATCTTTGTTAGCGGTACTCCTACACAGAGGCTCACCAGTAACATGATCCGGCATGAAATCACTACCCATACTGCCTGAATCGTCGAGAACAAAATTGACGTTCGGCCGTACGCCCGTCGCAGTGGACGTAGTCAATGGTAACGAGCTCAAATCCACAGCCGCGGCACTCGCCATACCCATTACAATGGTGACTCCAGTTAAACACTCAAATAGGCGTTCGGTAAAACGCAGTGCGAAGGTCTTCATAAGCAGCTCCTGTTAATTCTTAAAAATCAATAAATCTTTTCTTCGATAAAAGTGACCATACCTTTTGTGTCGCTTACCCGTGCAATAACGCGGAAATGCTGATAGAAGCCGAAAGGATTGCGGCTATAGTCCCTCTTGTTATTCCCGGGGGTGACTCCCGCGGGAGTCTTAGTTCCACCGCCAAACGTGTCAACTGACAGGCGATTGATAATTAGCTGAACGCGATTGCCGGTAACACTATCGGCGCCGAGATCGCATGCGCTTTGCCATGGGAGGTCATTCGTTGAACCTACATCAAGGTAAGTGGCGCTATAACAAAGTGCGGCGTTGTCGCTTCTGTTATTTCCGCCCGAGGTAATCAGGCTGACGTTTTGCATCGCCTGCTCGAAAGCTCGTTCCGCCGCCTGCAAAGCGCTTTGGCGAAAGGCTAAGTTACCAGCGATTTGCGTACCGGTATCCGCCGCTCGCATCATGCTGATACCGCCAAGCGACATGACAACCAATACAATCAGTGCGACGAATAGCACGACTCCGCGCTGCCGTCGTTGTAAATTGCCGCGGGTGCCAGACCGATTTGTTCGCGAAATTTGTAACCGCTTCATAATGTCCTCGTAATCAATTGCTCAAACTTTATGGATTCCATACCATATTGCGGAAAGGCACGATGCTTTCAAAAACCTTGTATCGATAGTATTGGCCGTTACCACTGGGTACCGTGTAGGACGGGCCGGGGACGGGATTGCCCACCGGGTTGGTCCAAAGCGAAATGGTGGTGCGGGGTTCGACGATGGTCTTTTCCTTGATGCCGCTACGCGCCACAATCGCGACGCGAATTGCAACGACGCGTGACCAGCTATCTGCAACGACCCTAGTGCTCGTGGCAGGAAACCCGCTTGCTGGCGTAAAGCTAGCAGCCGGTATTGCCGGGTTCACGGACCGCGGATTTTCCCAAATATCGGCAGAACCGTCGCCGTTGGTATCAACCCCGTATTGAGCACGAATGCTCACGATACCGTCGGCAAATTCTACCCACGCACCATTTTCGAGAAACATAAGCCGCCCGCCGCTCACGCGATAGACGTGCGAGGTAATACCCGATCCTAAGTTGTAGACAATAGATGCGTCTGTCGTGAGCGGATCTTTTATCTTATACAGCGCGGGGACCACTCGGCCTTCAATATCGGCCGCGGGAAGTTTAGTCCTTAGCCCGCCAGCGGGATTGAACTCGGTCGTGCGGGCCACACCGCTACGCACGTAGGTGTCGGGATCCGGTTTCACCGCAAGGGTAGTACTTGCTCCCAACGGATCGGTAATTTGTACTTGGATGCAGGGGGGGGCGCCGGGACCATCGCGGTTACAAACGACGAGCACATCGCCCTCGCGAAAAGCGGCGGGGTTGGCGACCGAAATTGTGGCAGAGTTTGGGTCCCAATCCTCTATCAATTCAATAGCCGTACCGATTCCGACAAAATTAGAATAGTTGATTTCAATCAGGTCAGAGCCCAAATCGCCGTTAACGCCATCGCCGGGCGTAATGAGAGCAGGCTTCAATATAATAGGCGGTCGTGGGGTCGAGGTCGGTACGCTGTATCCGTAGATCGGTTCGCCCTGTGCGATAAGTTCGGTCAATCCATGCGCCGAGTTACGTAGTTCGCGCTCCAGGGTAAATAGGCCAATCGCCCCATTTTGTTGCGCATCGCCACCGCTGGCGGTCGTGCGCTTCTGACCTTCCGACACCGCAAAAAGCTGAAACATCACGAGCGTGCCGATTAACCCGATCACGACCGCGACCATGAGCTCAACCAGGCTAAATCCTGCTTGTCGGTTGGATTGATAGTTTGGCAAAATTTTCATGGCTAAATTTTCAAAGCTTTATGGGTTGCGGACAATGGTGGTGGTCACGGCATAGGAATGAGCCGGCACGGAGATGTCTTCATTTGGTCCGCGCCACTGAATTTGGATGTTGACGTTGTAACCGGTCACGGCAATGGGGGCGCCAAAGTCATTGATGCCTGTGGTTGCGGCAAACGGCGTTATCGTCACCGTCGCACTGCTGCGGTTGCGTGGCAAATGGGCGTCAAGCTCGGGTTGAAACCAACTGATGTACTCGGATTTGGTGTTTTCATAAAGCGTAATTCTGGCGTTAGTCTCCGCCCAAAGCTTGCCAATTAGCTTGTTTGCAAGAAAGCTTGCTTCCAATCGATATCCAGTCTGGCCAGAATGATTAACGGTGATCGCTTGCATGCCAACCAGCGCCAAAATTCCGAACGAGAAAATCAGGATCGCAATCAGGCCTTCGAGCAACATAATGCCGCGCTGGCTGTGTTTTACCGGGGTGAATTTTTTAAAAGATGATTTCATGGCGAATCGCTTGTTAACTGCATCGGGGAGCGGGTGCTACACAGCGGCGCGTATCTGTCGCATCCACCACCGTTGGATCACACATCCTTATCTGGCCGCCAGCCGCGATGTCGATTTCCAAAATACGTGCGCCTGCGCTAACGGAAAGCTTGGATGATCTCACGCAAATCTTGTTGATGAATTGCGTGCCGTCATCATTGGTCGCTGATGAGGGCGGTGCCCCCGCAACCCGGCCCAAACCACTAAAAGTAATGGTTGTTAAGTCCGCGGCCAACGCATTATCTGACGCTTTCACGGTCGCATTTTGAGAGCCGGCCGCGCTTGGGCTGCCGGTGACGAATATGTAATCCGTCGGATTGATAGAATTATCCTGAATGGCGCGCGCAACCCAATTGGTCCCGCTGATAGTACCCAGGGCCGGCAAGTCTTCAATGGCCGATGTGGGGCTCTGGGTGGTCAATACGAATTCGACGTACCGGTTACGTTTGATGGCTTCGGAACGCGCCTGCTGCAAACCCTGTACAATCGATTCGGCCATATTGCGAATCTGGGTATTTTGTATCCAGATCGAGTAACTCGGCATTGCCCACGCCATACCGATACCCAAGATCGCGAGACCAATCATGATCTCGATCAGCGAGACTCCAGATTGTTTTTGCGGACGCATTAGCACTGTCCACCCTTTTTTGTTACCCAGCAGTCGTTCGGGGTATGGGCGGTCCATCCAGCGGTAGTGGCAGCGCCGGTTAACACGGACGTTCTACCGTTAAATTGGTCAAGGGTGTAGCGAAATCCAGCCATTGTTCCTTTGCCGTCGGCGCGTACGGTATACGTCGAGACAGTAGGCGTACCACAGGTGAAGTCAAAGCTCTGACCCATCGGCACCTGAAGTTGAGTTGCTGAAGGAGCGGTCGGCGCAACAACACACCCACCGGTTGGGTAGCTTCGATTATCTTGATAGAACTGCTCCATCCGAACGCGGATGTCACCCAGAACCGCGGTTGCTTCGGGAATTCGGCCCCGCGTAATATAGTCTCGATAACTGGGTAAAGCGACGGCCGTAATGATCGAAATAATTACGATGGCGATCATCAGTTCGATCAGCGAAAAGCCCTGCTGGTGTTTCATGTAACGCCCCTATCAGTAGATGTAGCGAATAGTAGGGGTGTGACGAAGTTGTGCCAAAAGTGTTCCGACGAACGGCGGGATCGGTGGAACAAGCGGTGAGAATGTGTCTGAAATGTTAACGGCCGTGATAATTTTGTTTCCCGGAGACTTGGGCTGAGTGGAATAGATTAGACAATGACGGCGATATTTTCTAGAATCGCGATATGTCGCAAACCCCAGAAAATTCCAAAGCGCTTGATCTGGCGGCGGAAATCCTTGAATCCGGCGCTGTCAAGCCGACCCGGCAGCGCTTGGCGATTGCCCGGGTGTTA
>JANMJR010000066.1:0-13493 GCA_031371465.1 Pseudomonadota bacterium | reverse complement strand
TACACCACATGGGCGCCGACTTCTTCCAAGCGCGCTGCCCAGTTGATGTTGGCCTCTTCGTCGAAGCGTGCTAACAACTCCACCACTACGGTCACTTCCTTGCCGCGCGCCGCGGCGGCGATCAACGCCTCTATCAAATCCGATGCGCGTCCGGCGCGATAGACCGTCTGCTTGATGGCGACGACATGGGGATCGGATGCCGCTTGTTGAATAAATTCCACCACCGGCGCGAACGATTGGAACGGATGATGGAGCAGAATATCATCCTTCCGAATCGAGGCAAAAATATCATTTGCCTTGGTGATCGCGGGCGGTAGGCCTTGTGCAAATACCGCAAACTTGAGTTCGGGCCGATCGACCGAGTCGGGCACGTGAACCAGCCGGCCCAAGTTCACCGGGCCGTCGACACGATACAAGTCCTCGTAGCCCAAACCGAACTGTTGCAGCAAGAATTCCGTCATGTCTGTCGAGCAATTGTCCGCCACTTCAAGGCGCACGGCGTCGCCGAAGTGGCGCTGCGTCAATTCCCCTTGCAACGCCAAGCGCAAATTTTTGATGTCTTCTTCTTCCAGATCGAGTTCGCTATTGCGCGTGACTTGGAACTGGTACCAACCCGTTGCCTTCATGCCGGTGAAAAGATCGTTGACGTGCTCGTGCAAAATGGAGGACAAGAATACGAAACCATACTGCGCCCCGGCAATGTCCTCGGGAAGCCGCACCAATCTTGGCAGCGCGCGGGGCGCTTGCAGCACGGCGGTGCCGGAGTTACGGCCGAAGGCATCTTTGCCGGTCAGCGCCACCGCGAAATTTAAGCTCTTGTTTAGCAGGCGAGGAAACGGATGAGCCGGGTCGAGCCCGATGGGTGTCAACACCGGCATGATTTCGCGCAGGAAATACGCTTTAATCCAGGCGCGCTGATCCTCGCTCCATTCAGCGCGGTAAAACAGGTGGATGTCCTCTTGCTTGAGGGCCGGCACAATGACGTCGTTGAATAATCGATACATGCGCTGCACCAGCGCCTGGGCGCGCGGTGCGACAAGCCGGAAGGTCTCCTGGGGCGTCAGGCCATCGGGATTCGACGTTGGCGCACGATAGTGCATCTGCTCTTTCAGACCGGCCACGCGAATCTCGAAGAATTCGTCGAGGTTGGAATCGGCGATCGACAAGAAACGCAATCGCTCCAGCAAAGGATTAGCCTCGTCCTCCACAAGATCCAAAACCCGCTCATTGAAGGCAAGGTAGCCCAGCTCCCGGTTTAAGTATTGGGAGTTATGTGTCATGGTGGGATCGGGCTTAGTAGATTTATTGCTCACGAGAGTAACGAGAAATTATGACGTTTGTGTGACAACCGAAATATACCCGCTTGCCACTTTGTTGCGTGGCACAATATCGCTCCCATAAGTAAGACACGTCCGCTACCGTAGCGTTTGACACTATGCATGAATTTTCAACTATCGCCGCCGTCGACTTAGGTTCCAACAGTTTCCGCCTACAAGTTGCGCGCGTCGAAGAAGACCACATTTACCCGCTTGATTCGTTCAAGGAAACCGTGCGCCTGGCTGCAGGCTTGTCCGATGATAAGTCCTTAAGCGAAGATGCTCAAGAACGCGCGTTGACTTCACTCAAGCGTTTTGGCGAACGACTACGCGGCATGCCGGTAGATTCGGTCCGCGCGGTAGGAACCAATACGCTGCGCGTGGCAAAAGATTCCGATGCTTTTTTGCGCAAGGCACAGAAGGCCTTGGGGTTTCCCATCGAAGTCGTCGCCGGCCAAGAAGAAGCGCGCCTCATATACCTCGGTGTGGCCCACGGCCTGCCGCTAAAACGCGACCGCCGCCTGGTGGTCGACATCGGTGGTGGCTCGACCGAATGCATAATTGGGCGCGGCTTCCAGCCGGTTCGGATGGAAAGCTTATACATGGGCTGTGTCGGCTTCAGTCAGCGTTATTTTGGCGACGGCAAATTGTCGGCAAAAGCCTTTAGAGAAGCCGAGATCGCGGCGGCGACCGAACTAGAAACCATCGTACACGACTTCACACCCGACGAATGGAAAGAGGCCATCGGCTCGAGCGGCACGGCGCGTGCGATTGCCGAAGTGCTGGAAGCCGCTCATCCGAATTCTAGCGGCATCACCCCAAAGGGCATGACCTGGATCAAGGATCGGCTGATCAGCACTGGCGACCTGCGTAAGCTGGATTTGCCGGGCCTACGCGAGGATCGCAAGCCGGTTTTTGCCGGCGGCTTCGCCATTATGTCGGCCGTGTTTCGCCAATTGCGCATCGAGGCGATGCACACCACTGAATGCGGCCTGCGTGACGGCGTGTTGTGGGACATGCTCGGGCGTATCCAGCATCGCGATGTGCGCGATACCACCGTAAAACAATTTATGCGCCGCTACCACGCCGATCACCAGCAAGCAATGCGCGTGGAAAAACTCAGCGCCAACCTCTTCAAACAACTTGCCGCGCAGCATCCCGACCCGGAACATGTGTTCCCGGACTTGGCATGGGCCGCGCGGCTGCATGAAATCGGGGTTTCCATCTCCTATCCGAGTTACCACAAACACTCCGCCTATATTTTAGGCAATGCCGATATGCCGGGTTTCTCGAAAATGGAGCAAGCTCTGCTCGCACGTTGGGTGTTGGGTTGCCGCGGGTCGCTGTCGAAGGTGGCGCCTTTGATCGAGAGCGCGGAACATTGGCTGCCGCTGTTGGCGCTGCGTTTGTCGGTGTTGCTGCATCGCGGCCGCATGGTCACGCGCTTGGGCGAAGTTCGCTTGGATTATTCCGGCAAAGAATTCGTTCTTGGAATCGACGCCGGTTGGTTGGAGCGCAATCCGCTCACGGCCGCGGCGGTCGAAGCAGAAGTGAAAGTTTGGAAGAGCGTTAACTTGCGCCTTGAGTTTGAGAATTATCGCAAGCGCGACGAGTTGCTTGAGGATTAACTTCTCAATCCTCGAGTGATGGCCGGGGAGCCGCTCTGGTATTGGCTCCCAGGCCATCGATTGAACATGGAGTGCGCGCACATACGAGGGCAGACACATTTCGTTTCCCGTTGCTAATCTGCGAGAATAGCGTTTCGGTTTGCCGCAATCGGAATTTATAACTCATGATGACACCCGCCCGAAAAACATCGGCGCCAGACATCCGCCACTATCAAGCCTGCTTGAAAACGCCGTTCGCCGTGTTGGGCATTCGCACCGATGGCGATTATTTGACGCGTATCGAATTACTGCCGCGCAAACATCCTACGCTGGACCCCTTAACACCCGCCGCTGCACTCGCCTGCCAACAGCTTGAAGCCTATATCGAAGATGCGAATTTTCGCTTCACCGTACTGCTCAGCGTGGAAGGTACGTTGCATCAAATGGCCGTATGGCGCGCCATGCAGGGTATTCCGTGTGGTGAAACGCGCACCTACGGCGAACTGGCGCGGGCCATCAAATCGGCGCCGCGAGCCGTTGGCCAAGCCTGCGGAAAAAATCCGGCGCCGATCATCATCCCCTGTCACCGCATTGTCAGCAGCACCGGCATGGGTGGATTCATGGGCGCGCAGGAGGGTGAGCCGATTAAGATCAAGCAATGGCTGCTCGCCCATGAGCAGTACTGACGACATCCTCGATCGATTCTGCGATGCGTTGTGGCTGGAGCAAGGCCTGGCGCGCAATACGCTTTCCAGTTATCGCGCCGACTTGGCGCAGTTTGCGGCGTGGCTAGGCGAGCACGGAAACAAATCGCTGATCGAAAGCGACCACGCCGACATTCAATCCTATCTCGCCGTTCGCATCATGCACGATAACGCCAAACCGCGCACCACGGCGCGATTGTTGTCGAGCATGAAACGCTTTTATCAATACGGATTGCGCGAAGGAAAGATCCAAATCGATCCGACCTTACAAATCGCAGCGCCGAAATTATCGCGCTTGCTGCCAAAAAGTTTGAGCGAGGCGGAGGTTGAAGCGCTGTTGTATGCGCCGGATGTCGAGGCGCCATTGGGCTTACGCGATCGCGCGATGTTGGAAACCCTTTACGCCAGTGGTCTGAGAGTTTCGGAGCTCATCGGACTCAAAGTCGTCCAGGTGAGCTTGGACATGGCGGTCATCAAAACCCTTGGCAAGGGCGCGAAGGAACGCTTGGCGCCGATCGGCGAACAAGCCCTTGACTGGCTCACTCGATACCTCCGAGAGGCGCGCCCCGCCTTGCTATCCGGTAAGTCGAGCGATGCGATGTTTGTGACCGCGCGCGGTAGCGCAATGTCGCGCCAGGCGTTTTGGTATTTGATCAAACGCCATGCCGTCATCGCGGGAATTGATAAACCCCTCTCGCCTCACACTTTGCGCCATGCCTTTGCGACACACCTAATTAACCACGGCGCCGATCTACGCGTGGTGCAGTTATTGCTCGGCCATGCGGATATTTCGACGACGCAGATTTATACCCATGTGGCGCGGGAACGCCTTAAGCAATTGCATGCGAAACATCACCCGCGCGGATAGAAAACTCGGTGTTAAACTAGATTCGTGAATTATCTACTCGTTGCCGTCATTGCCTATTTGTTAGGCTCCGTGTCGTTCGCCGTCATCGTCAGCCGCTTGTTCGGCCTGCCCGATCCGCGTACCTACGGCTCGAACAATCCCGGCGCGACCAATGTCTTGCGCAGCGGCAACAAACTTGCGGCCGCATTGACCCTGCTCGGCGATGCGCTTAAAGGCTGGCTCGCCGTGGCGCTGGCCGCGCGAGCCGCACCCATACTAGGCCTTGGCGAGATGCATATTGCGATTGCCGCGTTGTGTGTTTTTCTCGGGCATTTATTTCCGGCGTTCTATCGCTTCAAGGGCGGCAAAGGCGTGGCCACGGCATTGGGCGTGTTGTTGGCTTTGGATTGGCGCGTGGGATGTTCCGCCGCGGCGATTTGGCTGGTCTGGTTTGCGCTGACGCGAACGTCTTCGATCGCCGCGCTCGTTGCGACCGCGGCAACGCCGGTTGTCGCCTTCTATTTTCGCGGCGCAGATCTGCCCACCGGCATCGTCTTATTGCTTGCGCTATTGGTGATTTGGCGCCACAAGGAAAATATCCTGCGCCTGCTTTCCGGACGCGAGAATCAAGTCGCTGATTCAAACTCCGCCCGGTAAAAATCCGTCTGCCTTAGCGCATGCCCGGCGTTACACCCTTCATGCCGCGCATCATTTTTGCCAACCCGCCTTTTTTCATCATTTTCATCATTTTCTGAATTTGCTCGAACTGGCTGAGGAGCTTGTTCACTTCTTGCACTTGCACACCGGCGCCGGTGGCGATACGGCGTTTGCGCGAGGCCTTGAGAAGTTCCGGGTTGCGCCGCTCTTTCGGCGTCATGGAATTAATAATGCCCTCGGTACGCGCAATGATTTTGTCATCCACCGGCATGCCTTGGGCGCCGGCGGTCATCTGCGCTGGGAGCTTGTCCATCAGGCCGGCGATGCCGCCCATTTTTTTCATCTGCTGCATTTGTATTTTGAAATCTTCGAGATCGAATTTCTCGCCGGATTTCATTTTCTTCGCCAACTTGTCCGCTTCGACCAAATCGACATTGCGGACTGCGTCTTCCACCAGCGAAACCACGTCGCCCATGCCCAATATTCGCGAGGCCATGCGCTCAGGATGGAAGGTTTCCAAGCCGTTTAATTTTTCGCCGACCCCAACGAACTTGATCGGTTTTTGCGTCACGTGGCGCACCGACAACGCCGCGCCACCGCGCGCATCGCCGTCGAGCTTGGTCAGGATCACACCGGTGAGCGGCAGGGTTTCACCGAAGGCTTTTGCTGTATTAACCGCATCTTGGCCTTGCATGGAATCGACGACGAACAAGGTTTCGATTGGATTGACCGCCGCATGCAGCACCTTGATTTCCGCCATCATCGCTTCGTCGATGGCCAAGCGACCGGCAGTGTCGACAATCAGGACATCGTGATAATGGGTGCGGGCGAAATTCAGCGCGGCCTGGGCAATGGCCACCGGCTGTTGCGATAGATCCGAGGCGAAAAAATCGACCCCGATTTGTTGGCTCAATAAACGCAATTGCTCAATTGCCGCAGGACGATAAATGTCGCAACTGACTAGCAACACTTTTTTCTTCTGTTGCTCTTTAAGCAGCTTCGCCAACTTGCCGGAGCTCGTGGTTTTGCCGGAGCCTTGCAAGCCGGCCATCAAGATAACCGCTGGCGGCGTGGTCGCCAGATTCAGTCCGATAGCCTGCTCGCCCATCAGCGCGGTCAAGCGTTTGTGAACGATGCCAACCAGGGCTTGGCCGGGCGTGAGGCTGGTCAACACTTCATGGCCGAGGGCTTGCTCTTTGACTTGCGCGATGAAATCTTTGACCACCGGCAATGCGACATCGGCCTCAAGCAATGCAACGCGCACTTCGCGCAATGCATCCTGGATATTCGCCTCGGTCAAACGCGATTGGCCGCGCAGGGTTTTGATGACGGACGAGAGCCGTTGGGTGAGATTGTCGAGCATGTTTCTGTCCTCGGCCGAGCCGTTAGTGTAGACTTTCAGGCCTTGGATTGTAACATCCCGTATCGCGACAACCCGACGCAAACCTATGCCGACAAACCTCTACCTTGCGGTCGCTTTGATCTACGCCGGCGTGACGCTTTTTTTGTGGCGCCAAGCCTATTCGACTACCGGCATACCCGCCGCAAATGCGTCAAACCGCGCCGCGCAATGGCCTAATTGGTTCATATTATTCGCCATCGTTTTGCATGGTTGGGGATTGCTTCGATCGGTGTTCGTCGAACAAGGATTGAATCTGGGCCTGGGCAACGCCGTATCCCTGATCGTGTGGTTGATGGTCTTGATCTATTGGCTCGGCAGTTGGATTTATCCGATTGTGAGTTTGCAAATCTTTGTGTTGCCCATCGCCGTGGCCGGCGTGTTAGTCGCGCTGATTGCGCCGAGCCACCGCGTGTTGTCCATCGCCGCGCGCCCTGCGTTAGCCGCTCATCTGGCGTTGTCGCTGTTGGCCTATAGCCTGTTTACCATCGCGGCGCTGCACGCGGTACTCACCTCGGTGCTGGATCGCGGCTTGCATCAAGGCAATACGCCCATCGCGTTACGCGATGCGCCCCCGTTGATCGCGCTGGAATCGCTGTTGTTGCGCATTATTCAACTGGGATTCGTGCTGCTGACCCTCGCCCTCGGCAGCGGGTTTTTATTTTCCGAACAAGTGTTCGGCAAAGCCATCACGTTTCCGCATAATACTCACAAGGTCGTGTTCGGGGTGTTGTCCTGGCTCATTTTCGGCGCGTTCTTGGTCGGCCATCGCTTCTACGGTTGGCGCGGGCGCACGGCGGCGTTGCTGACCTTGGTCGGCTTTGGTTTGCTATTGCTCGCTTATGTCGGTAGTAAGTTTGTCCTGGAAGTGCTGTTGCAGCGCGCTTGACAAGCCTGGGTACCCACTCGATACTGATCTCTCCTACGTTGCCGTCGTAAATCTTTTTGGACGATATTTCAACCAGTGCCCTGCTGATCACGCTTGGCATCCTTCTCGTTTTTTCAGGCTTTTTCTCCATCGCAGAAACCAGCATGATGGCGCTAAACCGCTACCGGCTGCGTCATCTGGTCGCGCAAGGTAGCCGCAGCGCGGCGTTGACCCAAGGCTTGTTGCAAAAAACCGATAAATTGTTGGGCGTGATTCTGCTTGGAAATAATTTGATCAATGCCGCATCGGCGACACTGGTGACGATCATAACGGTTCGCTGGTTCGGTGAAGGTGAATTCGCCCTCGGAATCGGCGCCCTGGCCGTGACATTCGCCATTCTCGTTTTTAGTGAAATTACCCCAAAGGTAATCGGCGCCGCCTACGCGGAACGTATCGCGCTGCCGTTAAGCTACGTATTGGGGCCGCTACTTAAGCTTTTTTATCCGGCCGTGTGGTTCGTCAATTTGTTCGTCAAGGGTTTGCTCTGGCTAATGCGGCTAAAGCCGTCGGAACAGCAGGGAACTGAGCAACTGAGCTTGGAAGAATTGCGCTCCTTGGTGCTGGAAGAATCCCACTACATCCCGGCCAAACATAAACATATCCTGCTCAATCTATTCGAGTTGGAAAATATCACTGTGGACGACGTGATGACGCCGCGTGCGCAAATCGAGGCGATCGATATTTCCGCCGATATCGATGAAATACGTAACCGGCTTGCGACGTCGCACCACACCCTCCAGCCGGTCTATGAGGAGCAACTGGACGATGTCATCGGCATCCTACACGTACGCCGCGTGTTGCATCAGGCCCACAACAGCGACCTCACCAAGGAAACGCTGAAGGAAATCATGCGTCCGCCCTTTTTTGTTCCCGCTGGCACGCCGTTACTCACACAACTGCAAACGTTTCAGGAAAACCAACGCCGGGTTGGGTTGGTGGTCGATGAGTACGGGGAGTTGCAGGGATTGGTCACGCTGGAAGATATTCTGGAAGAAATCGTCGGCGAGTTCACCAGCCATTCGCCGGCCCACAATACGCAGTTTCGCGAGCAAGACGACGGCAGCATCATCGTCGAGGGGACGTGCTCGTTACGCCATCTGAATCGCAAGCTCGGCTTACATTTTGACCTGACGGGGCCGAAAACCATTAACGGGCTGATTCTGGAACATTTGGAAGTTATTCCCGAACAAGGCACTAGCTTGAAAGTAGCCGGCTATCCTATTGAAATCGTGCAAACCCAAGATCGCATGGTCAAGGTGGTGCGAATTTATCCTTTACAACGCACGCTTGCGTTACTCGATCCGAATATCGCCTAGCGCTGAACCGATACTATCTATGTTGTAACAATCGTTTACAACCACGCCCGGAAATACCTTTACAAAGCCGCTAAAAATTGGCATTATGTCTTGTAATTATTCAATATAATCAATGTAGGTGCGTTTAGTTGTTAGTGCAAATTATTAAAAATTCAAGCGCTGGGCGCCTAAATCACCTAAGCTTAAAGCTATTTTCTTGTAGGGGTTAAGCCATGGCGACCGCAGTTGCACAAAAGAGCGTAAAGAAACCCGCCAAAGACGGCGGCAAACTCTACAACTTCGTTTGGGAAGGCAAAGACCGTAGCGGAAAACTCATCAAAGGCGAGGTCAAAGCCGGGGGCGAAGCGGTGGTCCAGGCCACATTACGGCGGCAGGGCATCAACGTCATTAAGGTCAAACGTCAGCGCCTCGGTGGCGGGAAGAAAATCACGGCCAAAGACATCACGTTTTTCACCCGACAATTGGCGACCATGCTCAAGGCCGGCGTACCGTTACTACAAGCCTTCGATATCGTTGGAAAAGGCCATCACAATCCAAACGTAACGCGGTTGCTCATGGACGTCAAAACCGACGTGGAGACCGGAAATAACCTCGCGTCGTCGTTTGGGAAATTCCCGTTGTACTTCGATAATCTTTTTTGCAACCTGGTGGCGGCGGGCGAGCAAGCCGGTATATTGGATACGCTGCTTGATCGTTTGGCGACCTATATGGAAAAAACGCTTGCCATTAAAAGCAAGATTAAATCAGCCTTGTTTTATCCCATTTCCATTATCGTTATCGCGTTCATCATCACCGCCGTCATTATGATTTTCGTCATTCCGGCATTTAAAGAACTCTTTTCTAGTTTTGGGGCAGACCTTCCGGCCCCGACCGTCATTGTGATGAACATTTCCGATATATTCGTGAAATGGTGGTGGGCGATTTTCGGTGGAATCGGTGGTGGATTCTGGTTTTTTTTCTATACCTGGAAACGTTCCCGTAAGATGCAAAAAGTGATGGATCGGTTGTTTTTGCGCATGCCGGTTTTTGGCCCCTTGATCGAAAAAGGTGTTCTCGCGCGTTGGGCTAGGACACTTTCCACCATGTTCGCGGCGGGCGTTCCCTTGGTCGAAGCGCTAGACTCCGTCGGCGGCGCATCGGGCAATATCGTATTTGAAGAAGCCACCCAAGCAATTCGCGGCGAAGTCAGCAACGGATCCGGATTGACCGTCGCCATGCAAAATAGCGGCGTATTTCCGAACATGGTGTTGCAGATGACCGCTATCGGCGAAGAATCGGGCGCCCTCGATGCGATGCTTTCCAAAGTCGCCGATTTCTACGAGGAAGAAGTCGATAACGCGGTTAAGGCCCTCGCCAGCCTTATGGAGCCGATGATCATGGCCGTACTTGGCGTGATAATCGGCGGACTAGTCATATCGATGTACTTACCGATCTTCAAGATGGGGCAGGTTGTTTAATCCACACAACAAGCTCGCGATTCGGCCGGCTCCGCGCATTAACTGCAAACCGTGGAGTTAATCGACGCATTACAAACGACGCCGATGTTGTTCGTCGCACTCGCCGGCATTCTCGGGCTGTTGGTCGGCAGCTTTCTCAATGTCGTCATCCATCGTTTACCCAAAATGATGGAAAACGAATGGCGTGAGCAGTGCGCGGAATTTGCGGCGCCGGTCGATCAAGCGCCCACGCCGGCGGCGAAAAAACCGACCTACAATCTTGTCATACCACGCTCGGCGTGCCCGGGCTGCGGGCATCAGATCACGGCACTGGAAAACATTCCGGTGGTCAGCTATCTCGCTCTGCGTGGCCGCTGTCGCGGCTGCAGAAGCAAAATCAACCCCCGTTACCCAATAGTTGAGGCGCTGACGGGACTGTTAAGCGCCTTGGTCGCCTGGCATTTTGGCTTCGGTATGGCGGGGCTCAGCGCGCTGATCTTGCTTTGGGGGATGATTGCCCTGACGCTTATCGATGCCGACACGCAATTGCTACCCGATAGCATCACTCTGCCTCTGCTGTGGCTTGGTTTGATCGTAAACAGCGACAACACGTTTACTGACTTGCGTTCTGCGGTGCTCGGTGCGGTGTTCGGCTATTTAGCGTTGTGGTCTGTCTATTGGCTATTCAAACTGGTCACAAAAAAAGAGGGCATGGGCTACGGTGATTTCAAACTTCTCGCCGCCATAGGCGCCTGGCTTGGATGGCAAGTATTGCCCCTGGTAGTTTTACTTTCATCCGTAGTCGGCGCAGTGATCGGAATTGCGCTCATCGCGCTAGCCCGCATGGGGAGAAACATACCCCTGCCGTTTGGCCCCTATCTGGCCATGGCCGGCTTCATCGCCTTGTTGTGGGGTAAGCCGATCATGGATAGTTACCTGCACGGGTTTCAGTAGTGCCCTACACGGTTGGCTTAACCGGTGGTATCGGTAGCGGAAAAAGTGTGGTGGCAAGCCTGTTTGAAAAATTGGGCGCCGCCGTGGTCGATACTGATGTAATTGCGCATCAATTAACCATAGCGGGCGGCACAGCGATCCCGGCCATTCAGGCGCAGTTCGGTTGCGATTTTCTGAATGCCGATGGCAGCCTAAATCGTTCCACTGTGCGACAACGGATATTCTCCGACCCCAAGGCGAAACAAGCGTTAGAAAATATCCTGCATCCCATGATTCGCCAGCAAGTTGATGCCGCCGTCGCAACCCGCCAGGCCCCGTACGTTATGCTCGTGGTTCCTCTGCTGGTCGAAACCGGCGCCTACAGAGATCGCATTGGGCGTGTCGTCGTCGTTGACTGTAACGAGGAATCGCAGCTAACGCGCACTGCGGTGCGCAGTAAACTCAGTGCATCCGACATAAAATCGATTATGGCGACTCAAGTTCCGCGCGCCGAACGCCTGCGACATGCGGACGATATTATTTTGAACAACGGCGAATTGGCTTGCCTGTCGATTCCCGTTGCAGTAATCGACCAGCGACTGCGCGCGCTGGCCGCAGCGCAAAAAAACCCGACTAACTCCTAAAATTTTCGCGAAGTTGCAGCAAACAGCATTGTCAAATCAGCGTGAAACCGTCACACTTCTAATTTTTACCGTAGGTTACCCGTGATCACCTACGACTACCCTCTCAACGAAAAAATCCGAACGCTGCTGCGGCTTGAAGATCTGTACGAAAAAGTACGGCACGCCTGCGCAAGTTCGGAGCGTCGCGAACATCATACGGCGTTGGTCACGATGTTCGAGATTCTCGACGTTGCAACCCGCGCTGATCTAAAGTCTGAGTTGTTGCAAGAAATGGAGCGCCAAAAGCAAACGCTGGAAGTTTTGCGTAACAACCCCAATGTCGATGTCGGCCGCTTAGATATGGTTTTGCGCGAAATCGAGCGCACTTCAGCAAACTTGCTTGCGGGAACCGGCAAGTTCGGCCAACACTTGCGTGAAAACGAATGGCTGATGGGCATTAAACAGCGCTGCGCCATTCCCGGGGGCGTGTGCGAGTTTGACCTCCCGTCCTATCACTATTGGCTCAACCGTAGCGTCGAAGTTCGTCAAAGAGATTTAGCCACCTGGATGCAGCCCATTCTTCCGGTCAGTGACGCGGCGAGCATTGTTCTGAAACTCCTGCGTGAAAGCACCCAACAAAGTAGCGTAATCGCCCATCAGGGGGTGTATCAACAGGTTCCCGCCGGACGAGTCGCGCAAATGATCCGCATCACCCTCGCAGCGGGATTTGAGTGCGTTCCAGAAATCAGCGCAAACAAATATGCGCTGAACATTCGCTTTATTTCGGTGGGAACCGCGGGACGCCCCCATTTATATGAACGGGACGTCGAGTTTCAGCTTAGTTTTTGTAACCTGTAGATCTTAGCCGCACCATTCCCCCATGAGCACCGCACCACTGGTACACTGCCCGCAATGCGGAAAAAGTTCGGTCTATTCAAAAACCAACCCGCATCGCCCGTTTTGTTCTGAGCGCTGCAAGTTAATTGATTTAGGCGCTTGGGCCACCGAGAATTATCGCGTTCCGGGCGCCGAAGCGCCCGACCCGAGCGACGAGCAGGCCAGCGCCGATCCCGGCCCATAGTACGTCAAGAGCCTCGCAACACCCTTGAGGTACGGGTGGCAAACACCCGTTGTTCTTGACCGAAATCGCGCTTCACGTTAATGTATTTGATTCTGCTAAAACAAAATCGATCAAAATGCAGCTCTCCGGTGCTGAAATAACCATCCGTTGCCTGCAGGACGAAGGCGTTGACTACGTCTTCGGGTATCCTGGCGGCGCGGTGCTTTACATATACGACGCACTCTTTAACCAAGACAAAGTCAAGCATATCCTCGTGCGTCACGAGCAAGCTGCCGTACACGCCGCGGACGGCTATTCGCGCGCCACCGGCCGCGTCGGCGTGGCGCTCGTGACTAGCGGCCCTGGCGTCACCAATGCAGTGACCGGTATCGCCACGGCGTTCATGGATTCTATCCCGATGGTCATTATTTCAGGCCAGGTACCGACCCATGCAATCGGCCTGGATGCTTTCCAAGAGGTCGATGCGGTAGGCATCACCCGTCCGTGTGTGAAGCACAATTTCCTCGTCAAAGATGTCAAGAATTTGGCGACGACGCTGAAAAAAGCGTTTTACATCGCCGCGACCGGCCGACCCGGGCCGGTTCTGGTGGACATCCCCAAAGATGTCAGCATGCACTTGTGCGACTACGAATACCCCAAGTCCGTC
>JANMJR010000034.1:0-17964 GCA_031371465.1 Pseudomonadota bacterium | reverse complement strand
CTCCACAATCTCCATGCGGCCCTGACCGATGTCCTTGTTGCCGTTCCACTCATACACCGCGCCTTTGCCGCTGGCGGCGCCGCTATAGGTGCGTTTGAGCGCGGGGTCTATCTTTTCCCAGGGCGACCAGGATTCCCACTGATGGAAGTCGTTAATGAGGGCAAAAATTTTCTCCGGCGGCGCTTTGATGGCGGTCGTGCGCTCGATACGAAACGAATCCGCTTTAGTCGCGGCGTAGATGAGCAGCGCGGCGAGCAGTACGGCAATTGATAGGGCGATCGTCTTAATCATTCGGGCTCCAATCGGCTATGGAAATTAGCAGCGGCGATCATTTGCCCATATTCTGCATTGCCTGTTGCATTTCTTCCGGGCTCACGTCCCGAATATGCGTCGCAACTGACCAATGGTGTCCGAACGGATCGTCCAGCACACCGTATCGATCACCCCAGAACATGTCCGCCACCGGCATCGTGATCTTCGCACCCGCGGCAACGGCACGCGCGACGAAAGCGTCAACATCTTGCGCGAACAGATGGAGGGTGACGGGTGAACCCTTGAGTGATCTCGGTCCCAATGTGCCCCACGCGGGAGATTCATCCACTAACATCACGCACGAATCGCCGATGCGGATTTGCGCATGCATGAGTTTACCGTCCGGTCCTGGAAGTCGCATCTCCTCTGTGGCATTGAATGCTTTTTTGTAAAACTCGATGGCATCGGCCGCGCCCACGCAAACGAGATGGGGAGTGACGGTGTGCATTCCGTGTGGATTGGGATTCACTTTAGCTTTGGTCATGGTACTTGCTCCTTGTTCAGATCAATAATGAACTACTTGCCTGTGCTACTCGATAGTCGAATAGGCTTGCGTAAAATCGACCCATCGAAAAAAATTTGTGAAAAGTTTTCCAGACTGCAGTTAGTTTCGCGGTCGCTCCAGCGAGATCGTAATGGATCTGATTCGTAATCGGTTGCTTCATCGAGCAGTTGTTGCGCCGTGGTCTGGCTGAGTTGGCCGAATGACACGTCGTTATGTGTGAAGCAGCAATAGGTATTTCATCTTTTTTCCTTGGTCGCGGCAATATCCATTTCGCGAAAACGCTCGACTGCCTCGCCTGGCGCAAAGTCTTCCAGCTCAAAAAATTGGCGCACTTCGATTTCTGCGTCCTTGCCTTCACCCGCCGGATTCGGAAAACGTTTCGTCCATTCCAACGCCTCTTCCCGCGATTTCACCTGAATGATGGTATACCCGGCGATCAGTTCCTTCGTTTCTGCGAAAGGTCCGTCGATAAGGCGACGTTTGTCTGCGGCGTATTGAATGCGCCAGCCTTTCGAACTTGCCTGAAGGCCGGAAGCGTCGAGCAGTACGTCGGCTTTCGCCAACTCTTCGTGGAATGTTGCCATCGCTGCCATGAGCTTCTCTTCCGGCATCACGCCGACCTCCGAGTCTTTGGTGGCTTTAACAATAATCATAAATCGCATCTTGATATCTCCTTCTACAGTCTGGTTTGAGCGTGCATTAGACCGGTTTACGTTTTTCCTAGAGGCAAATCCGAGATTTCGATCACTGGACGAACCTCCACCGTTCCTTTTCGTGCCATGGGGATTCGCGCTGCGATGGCAATGGCCGCGTCCAGATTCGTTGCATCGATCAAAAAATAGCCGCCGAGTTGTTCGCGGGTTTCCGCGAATGGGCCATCGGTCACAACACGCTTCCCCTCGCGTACGCGCACGCTCGTGGCCATCGAAACCGAATGCAACGGGTTGGCGCCTAGATATTGCCCGTGCGATTGAATATCGTGCGCCAGTTGCGTGGATTCCACGTAACACGCTTCGCGTTCCGTCTCGCTGAGCGCTTTTTCGTCTAAGTAAATCAGCAACATGTATTTCATTCAAATACCTCCATCGGATTCGTGGTCGATGCATGGCGAACTCGAGGGCGATTTCAGAGCTCGACGAATCCCTTAAAGCCGCCCCAGAACATGCGCATGCCATCGAAGGGCAGCGCCTTCGGGCCCATCATACTGGCAAGGTGCGTATCGGCCATCACCTTGGCGTTAACGCTGTCGCGATGCTTGCGTGATTTGTACACGATCCAGGCGAACACGACGGTTTCGTCGTCCTTGAGTTTTACGCTTTGTGGAAACGAAGTGACTTTCCCGGCGGGCACATCGTCGGCGACGCATTCTGTGTATTGCAACGCGCCGTGCTCCATCCATACTTTGCCGGCCTTACGCGCCATGCGACGATAGGCGCCGAGATTTTTCTTCGGAACCGGCAGTACAAATCCATCAACGTAGTGAGGCATATTTCTCTCCTAAAACAATTCAGAAAATGAGCGCTACTGTTCCTATGCTTGGCGTAACTTCGCGATGTCCAGTTTTGTCATTTGCAAGATCGCCTCTATCACCCGCTCCGTTTTGTGCGGATCTCGCTCATGATCTTGCCTATCGCGCTTGGGACGATTTGCCATGACAATCACTGCCCCGCTTGCCCGCCTTCGCAAAGCTTGTTCCACATATTATCCAGTTCTGTTTGATCGTCGCAATCCACTACTAGGAAAATAGCCTTGCTGAATTTGAATATCGGACCACCGTTCAACGCGAGGAAGGTCTGAGGTTCCAGTTGAAACTCCACCGTCATCACCGAACCTTTCGCCCCTGCCGGAAATCGCAGCGGCGGCCTCGCTATAACGGGAGATGTTCAGCAGTTTAGAATTCTTAAAAATCAAGGCGTAAAACCTTGCCGCTTCTTCCGCCTGACTATCGAACCACAAATGCGTGACGATTTTTTGCATCTTAATTATCCTATTTTCCCAACAAATCAACCAAATAGTTAAGCGCCGATTGCGCCCACTGATGAAACGGCGATTGACATGAGCTAGTCGTTCGAGGAATCGACAAATCGACAACCTGATCACTGCAAAGTAGAAATATTTTTTATGGCTTGATCGACGTGTAACCGCTGTCGCCCGACAGCGTTAATTCTGCAACTCGCGCAGCCGGCGTTAAGAAACCGTGGGCAAGCGCTTCGATAGTGAGGCCACGGACTTCGCGCAGGGTCAGCGCCACTTGTGCGTCGGGCAAAAGCGCGGGATCGCAACAAGTAAATATCAGCCGCAACCGATCGTCTTCAATGTCGTGCTGATCTCAGGAATTGGAATCTTCGGCAGCCAATCATTGTTCGGCGTCGTCGGGTAACGGCTCGAAACGGGCGCGGCGTCGGATGGCATCGATCGCTTTAAAGCGACCCGCCGAAACCAGCCAAGCGCGGCGATTGGCGGGCACGCCGTCCTTCGGCCGCTGCTCGAGCGCGACGCGAAAGGCGTCGCGCAACGCGTGTTCGGCCACATCGAAATCACCGAGCAAGCGCGCCAGGGTCGCGAATACGCGGCGTGCTTCGCTGCGATAAAGCGCTTCGACTTGCGCGCGCCGCGTCCGTTGCAATTTTTCCGTCCGCTTCCGATTTGATGTTCGCCATCAGTGCGATTGACGCATTTCAAAGGTAACCGGTAACCCTGCGGCGTCATATTCATTGGCTTGCCGTGTCGGCACAATGACCTCACGTTCGACAACACGCAGAGGGACATGGGCAAGCGAGTATTGGCGACGGACAAGTCGCAGCGGGAATCGGCATGGCGAGACCGGTTAGCACGTCACAAGAGAAGTGAGCAGACGCTCGATGCATTCTATCGTGGCGAGGCGGTGTCGGTGACGACGTTCTATGTATGGCGCACACGTCTTCGCGCCGAGGAGGTTCAGCTCATGCCGGCACGACGCACCGCGCCCGCGCCATTCATCGACCTTGTCTCGGTGAAGGGTCGTGCAGCCAACACATCGGTTTCAAGCCACGCTAACTGAACGATGTGGGAATCGT
This sequence comes from Pseudomonadota bacterium, assembly GCA_031371465.1. Lineage (GTDB taxonomy): Bacteria > Pseudomonadota > Gammaproteobacteria > Burkholderiales > JALYOK01 > JALYOK01. The sequence continues at coordinate 14,091 of JANMJR010000034.1, read as the reverse complement.
CCGGGGAGCTTGCCTGAAAACCACATTTCACGAGTAGTTGGTGCAAATCAGTCAGGGCGGTTACCGAGACGCGCGGTGCACCGAGCCGCAAAGCGCCAGCGTCCAGCATCCACACCGGCAACGCTAGGACGACACGGGGAGAAATCTCAACATGCGCAACGTGGCCCGCAACCCGTTGCTCGATATACTGGAACCGCCGACGACGCCCAAAAAGCGGGCGCCAACGGTAGTAAACTTCAACGTCCTGCCCGACATAGGCAAAATGGATGGGCGATCGCGCTCGGCAAAAAGAATTGGTTATTTAGAGGATCGGAACGCGCGGGGAAACGTGCGGCTGCGATTCAAACGTTGCTCGGCGCCGCGAAACTTAATGGCCTGGATCCTACCGTGTGGTTGCGCAATACGTCGGAAAAACTACCGACCTGCCTCAACAGCCAGATCGATTCGCTGTTGTCGCTGGTACCGACTTTCTACACCCCTCAACGCAGTAAGTGAACGTGGGCGCGTAGAACGGTTACGGAGATCTGTTCGAACACTCAAAATACTCAATTCCCGATCGCTCACGTTTGGCATGGCGCCAACTCAACGCGCTGTGCCGCGACGGTCTAACTATAGAATACGCAAACCATCCCTACCGCTGCCCCCTGTGTCAGACTAGTTGTCGCCTCCAGATTTTAGTTTTTTAAATAGAGAGGCAGTCATGAAGTCAACATATCGCGATTGGTTCAAGCAATAACTATCCAAGTAAGTAGTGGTATTTTTACCGGCATTACCACGCGCGTATTCCCCGATCCTCCTACAGTCTTATGGGGATTTTGCCTCCAAATGCAGGCGTCGGTTGCGCCCCCGTCTTTGTGCGCGGCAATTTTTATCTGGATCAGGGGAGTTGGCGCGATCAACAACTCATTATTTGAGCGATAGGCTGATTTTCGGCGCCAACGGACGGATACCATTTGTAAAGCCAACTCGGTCGCGAATTGCCGGTCGTCGGGCATATGTTCTGACAGCCATTGTCAGATCAACTCCAAACTTCTGCCGATTGTTCTATCGCGCCGTTGAGTAACTCGATTGTCCATGCAACACCGAATCCGGTGACGTCACTCACGACGGAGCCAAGTCCGCCGCTGTTGCTGCTGGCGGAAAGATCCATGTGAATCCATGGACGGTCGTCGAGAAATTTTGATAGAAACCGCGCGGCGAGAATGTGGTCGGCATTACCGTCATCGGTGCATTGTTTGATGTCGGCAATCTTGCTGTCGAGCGCGGCGTCGTAGTCCGCGTCGAGAGGGAATGCGGTCACGCGTTCGCCGCTGCGATCGCCGGCGTCGATCGCGCGCGTTTGCCATTGCGGGCGGTTGGCGAAAATGCCGCTTCTGCGCGACCCGAGCGCGACGTGCATGCTACCGGTCAGCGTTGCGTAATCGACGATGAGATCCGGCTTCGCGCGCGAGGCAAGCGTGAGCGTGTCGGCTAAGACCATGCGGCCTTCGGCATCGGTGTGAACGATTTCGATGGTCGTGCCGTTCAGTGCGCTGACGACGTCGTTTTGTTTGTAGGCGTTTGGGCCGATGTGGTTCTGCGCAATGGCAAGCCAGCAGTCAATATTGACGCGCAGTTTCAAGCTGGATGCCGCGAGAAGGGCACCCAGAGCCACTGCCGAGCCATTCATATCTTCGTGCATGCCATACATATACTTCGCCGGCTTGAGATTGTGGCCGCCGGTATCGAAGCAAATCCCCTTGCCGACAAGCGCAATGGTTTGCTTGGCATTTTTCGCGCGATAGCGCAGGCGCACGATTGCGGCGTCATCCTCAGCGCTGCCTTGTGCGACGGCGACAAATGCCCCGGCGCCAAGTTTACGAAGTTTTTTCATGTCGTAAACCTCGTGGGCCCAGCCTTGTTCCTTCGCCAGCGCGGCAACGCGTTTTCGATATTGCGCCGGGGGAAGTTCGTTCGGCGGCAGCATGGTTAAGGATCGCGCAAGCGTGTTGCCGCTGGCGATGGCCCGCTCCCTTGCGCCATTGTCGGGCAGCAGCGCACCAAACAGCGCGATGTCCCGTAGCGGCTTTTTCTTACTGTCTTTCTTACGCTCGGGGAGGGCGGCGCCATTCACATAGGTGGCAAACACCGCGAGCCGCGCGACGTGATCGCGAAAAGCAGCGGCGCCATGGACGCTGATGGCAATTCGATCGAGGTTTTCTGGCAGTAACAGCGCGAGCGCTTTGCGGACAGCGGTCTGCTGCTCGAATAGCGACTTGCTGGTGTCAATGGCGACCCATGCGCCCAATGCGCCCTGGTCGATTTCGCCGCAAAGAGCCGTCGTGGCTAGTTCGTCGAATTTCATCGCACGGCGTTTAAGCAGGGTCGTCAACCTCGCCAAGCCGGGAATTTCAGCGTCGCGCGGCAGGGATTTAGCGAAGGGCAATACGCAAAGAATATGCGGAAATCGTTTCACGTCAGACGCCGTGAGGGCTGATGTGCGCTGCGAAAATTTGGCTAACATGATGGGCTCACGAATAGAAAGAGATGACAATTACCGCGCCATAGATGGCCTGATAGCGAGCATCCAGGAGTTGGCCTAAGGTCATGCGGGTCTTGACGGGCCAGAGGCGGGCTACGATTTTGGCGTGGAAGGCTCGAGTTTAAATTCGCCGCGCTCGCCGTTGCGCAGCGCAGCGATTTCATTTTCCATGCGCGCCTGCGAAAGCGCCAGTTTTTCGATCAAACGTAATGCTTCCGAGAGCTTGTCCTCGAATTGACCGCTGTCGCTGCCCTGGGCGATGACCTGACCGGCAGTTGGCGGCGTGGTTAGCGGTTCTTCCGTAGTCGTTCTCGTGGCGTGCAACAAAGCCGCTTCGCTAATAGGAGATTCCGCGAAACCGGTGGCCGAGTGTCCGGCTTCACGCAGTAGCGCCAACTCGCCGTCGCGCTGTTCCAACTTGGCTTGCCATAACCGTTCTATATCGGAGATGCGCGCGCTGTGGCGCAGGCCCCCGATTAAATAACCGGCGACGGAACCGATGACCGCGGCGGCGAAAATACAAAAAATAATTTGCGAGGCTACACCAACCATGCTTACTCCTGAACGTTAAATTCGATACGACGATTCCTGCTTTGACCTTCGAACGTTTTGTCATCGGCGATCGGCCGCGATGAGCCATGGCCGACCGCTTCGATGCGATTACTTTTTATGCCCTTGTCCACCAAATAATTCTTCACCGCTTCGGCGCGGCGTTGGCTCAAACGAATGTTTTTTTCTTCCTTGCCGTTTTTGTCGGTGTGGCCACTGATCTCGATGTGCGCGTTGGGTTCGGTTTTCAACACCGCGACGATCGCGTCGAGCAACTTTTGGCTATCGCTGCGCAAGCGACTGCTACTGCTTTCGAACGCAACGGTTTTCCCGATTAATAGTTCATTTAACTTGACTTGCAACGGCCCAGCCTTTTTGCCTTTCGCGCCGCCCGAGTTAGGGATTTGGAGTTGGTCGTTTAGCGTCAACTGGGTTCCCAGGGCATTATCCAGAATTCGCAAGATCTTGGTTTTCGCCTCTTCGCCGGAAACTTCGCCGCGAACTTCGACCGTCTTGTCTTTAAAAATAATGGTTCCATCTTTCACGATCGATTTGAGCAGCGGGAAGGTGTCACGAGCCTGTTCGATCCAAATCGGCTCTGCAAGATTCGACTTTACTTCGAGTTGATCCACGACATTTGATAGGCCAAAAATTTTCTCGGCGGAGTTTATCAAGCTAGTCTTAGCGGCCTGATCAGGCACCGTTCCGCTTAGGCTGAGGACAGCGCCGTGCGATACCGCAGTCATCGAGGCCGATTGAGCAAGCGCTGTCGGAAGAGCTACCGAATGGTCTGTCGAATCAACGTGCAGCCAGACACAAACGATGCTGAGTAGCAGCAGCGCCAAGATGGTGGTGACGTAGACGCGTTTTTCAGTAAGTGGCATAGATTGATTTAAAGGATTCCAACTCTAAGTGATTTGGCGCCCCGAACACGAATCGAACGTGCGACCTGCCCCTTAGGAGGGGGCTGCTCTATCCACTGAGCTACCGGGGCGTTGCTAATAATAGGTACTTGAACATAATTGGGATCGCTCTGCTTTAACTATATTTCGCCTTAATCCGCCGCATACCGCCATCAAGGCGTTTTTAGAGGGTGATTTCCTGGTTCGAGTACCGCATCCGCGAGAAGTTATCGATACAAATTCAGGATCCCAATTCGTTACAACGCAGCGCTTATATTCGTGAAAGATGGTTTGATATTATAACGGCTAAGCTGGGCTCCAGCCACGGTCCCACTAGTTTGAAAGTAGATGAAGATGGGACGTTGGGATACCGCGAAGAATATTTTCTTCATATTGCCAGAACCCGCATGGCCCTGGGCCAGTCCCTGCTTGCCTTCTGGCGCGGTATGCCTGGTGAGCCGCGCTGCTATTGCCTGGCCCTAGGCCAGTGGCTAACCTACCGGGTGGCCTAGGGCCAGGGCTACCCGGTCGTGGCAGGGCATAAAAAAAGGAGCGGCGTGCCGCTCCTTTTTTGCCGCGCCGCTTAGGAATTCATTCCGTCACGGGGGCTGCGTGCTCACGGCGTTTGAGCTTTTCCTTGATCCGCGCGGACTTGCCGGAACGATCGCGCAGGTAATAGAGCTTGGCGCGCCGAACATCACCGCGGCGCTTGACTTCGATGCTGTCGATGAGGGGCGAATAGGTTTGGAATGTGCGTTCCACGCCTTCACCGGAGGAGATCTTGCGCACGATGAACGAAGAGTTCAAGCTGCGGTTGCGCTTAGCGATGACCACGCCTTCGTAAGCCTGCACGCGCTTGCGTTCGCCCTCTACGACTTTGACGTTGACGATGACGGTGTCGCCGGGGGCGAAGTCGGGGATTTTTGCGCCGAGACGAGCAATTTCTTCGTGCTCGAGTTGCTGGATGATATCCATGTAAAACTCCTAAACTAATTTAATTAACTTTCACCCAGCGCATGAGCTTGGTCATGATGGGCGCGTTTTGTATTGACTACTGTTCCTGCTTAAATTCTTCCAGCAACTTTGTTTCTATTTTCGTCAGCGAATAATTTGCTAACAGGTCAGGCCGCCGTTGCCAGGTTCGGCCTAACGCTTGTTTCTTGCGCCAGCGTTCGATGTCGGCGTGATGGCCAGACAGCAACACCGGCGGCACGTCCATCCCTTCATACATTTCCGGTCGCGTGTAATGCGGGCAATCGAGCAAGCCATGCACAAACGAATCTTGCTTGGCGGAATCCGCATCGTGCAGCACACCGGGCAATTGCCGCACGATTGCATCGATAATCGCCATGGCGGGTAATTCGCCACCGGACAACACAAAATCACCGACTGAAATTTCGCGATCCACTTCGCGCTGCACCAGCCGCTCATCGATCGCTTCATAGCGGCCCGCGATTAAAACTACACCGGCTTCGTCGGCCAACTGCATCACCATCGTGTGATTCAAACGTTCGCCTTGCGGCGAGAGGCTAATCACGGTTGGCTTCGCGATCCCGATGGTGCGTTGTCGTGCCTTCGCTGCCTGGATTGCCTTGCCCAGCGGTTCGGCCAACATCACCATGCCGGGCCCGCCGCCGTAGGGACGGTCATCGACCGTCCGATAATTATTCTCAGTGAAATCGCGCGGATTCCACGTATGCAAATCAAAACGCTTTTCTTCGAACGCCCGCCGTGTGATGCCATAGTGCGTCACGGCGTCGAACATCGGCGGAAACAGCGTGATAACGTCGAACTGCAACTCAGTAATCCACACCCCAGTCAACCGTGACGCGCCTGCCATCCATGTCGACCTCAGTGATTAGCGCAGCCGGAATCAAATGTTCCAACTCGCCTTTGACGACCAGCACATCCGCTGCACTGGTTTCGAGCAATCCATCCAATGCGCCGATTTTTTCTTGGCTTTGCGTTTCCACGCTGAAACCGATCAAGTCGGCCCAATAAAATTCATTGGCTTCAAGCTGCGGTAACGCCGAACGCGATACCGCAATCTGTGCGTTGCTCAGTGACTCTGCTTGGGTTCGGTCGCTCATCTGGGCGAGCAGGGCGGTCAAACCTTTGCTTCCCACGGATGAATCCGCAAGCTGAAACATTTTCCAGCCGGATGCCAACTGCAACCACCATTGCGAATAACTCGCGAGGGCATCAATCTCGTCCGTGAAGGAGCGAATGCGCAGCCACCCTTTAATGCCGAACGGAGCGACTACTTGCCCCATCACCACCAGATCATCGGGCGGTGTCTGCTGCTTAGACAGCGGCGATAGCCTGGCCGCCACGCTTAATCAGCTTCACCACGGCGTCCGAGGCGATAGCGCCCTTGCTTTGCCAATAGGTAACCCGATCAAGGCTAATACGCAGCTGATCCGGACCCGCTTTAAGCATCGGGTTATAAAAGCCGAGGCGCTCGATAAAGCGGCCATCGCGGCGATTGCGTGAATCAGCCACAACGATATTGTGAAACGGGCGGTTTTTAGAGCCACCGCGAGCCAAACGAATAACAACCATAAATTCTGCCCTGACGAAAACACGGAAAAGTCAGCGATTTTAAGCTATTTTGGGGGTGAAGGGCAACCTGGCTTGGAATTACTTAGTGTTGCTCGGCCTGCTGTTTCGGGCGCGTGCCGATATTAACCTCGATCAACATGGCCTTTTGTGCGCGGATAACCTTGATTTTGGCGGATTTCCCCGGCGCCAGATCGGAGATCAAATTCAGCAGTTCGGACGAGTCTGTGACCTTTTTACCGGCAATATCGACCACCACGTCGCCGGGATGAATATCCGCTTTGTCAGCCGGCGCATCGCGCAGCACGCCGGCAATGAGCGCACCCTGCTGTGTGCCAAGATTGAAGGATTCGGCCAATTCCGGCGTCACGTCTTGCACTTCCACGCCAATCCAACCGCGGGTGACCACGCCCTTCTGAATGATTTGTTCCATGATTTTCTTGGCCAGGCTAACCGGAATGGTAAAGCCGATACCTTGATTGCCACCGCTGCGCGAATAGATTGCGCTGTTGATGCCGATCAGATGTCCCGACACGTCGATCAGCGCACCACCGGAGTTACCGGGGTTAATCGCGGCGTCGGTTTGGATGAAATTTTCGAACGTATTGATGCCCAGGTGGCTGCGACCCACGGCGCTGACGATGCCCATGGTGACGGTTTGCCCAACGCCAAACGGATTGCCGATGGCGAGGACAACGTCACCAATTTTGATGTTGTCCGAGCTGCCGAAGGTCATCGCCGGCAAGTTTTTCAGATCGATTCGCAACACCGCCAGATCGGTTTCCGGATCCGCGCCGACCAGCTTAGCGGGTACGTCGCGGCCATCGGCCAACGCCACCTGAATTTCATCCGCCGATTCGACTACATGATGATTGGTAAGGATAAAGCCTTGCTGACTGACAATGACGCCCGAGCCAAGGCTGGATTGCTGTTGTTGATCCTCTTCATCGAAACGATCACCAAAGAAACGCCGAAACAGCGGGTCGTCCATGAGCGGCTGACGGCGATTCTTCACCTCTTTTCTGGTAAATATATTAACCACCGCAGGCATCGCCTGTTTAGCCGCGCCGCTGAAACTAATTGCCGCGGTTAACCGGGCCGGGTTGCTGGGCGCTTGGTTGATAGTGACTACCTCGCTGGCGTCACTGCTGCCGTTAACGCGTGCGAACCATTCCGGATGAATCACGCCGACGGCGAGCAGCGCGCCCAGCGTGATCGCAGCGCTCTGCGCGAAAAGTAACCAAAGTTTACGCATTAGGATGAGATTTTAAGAGGGCCAGCCGATCGGGAATAATGGAGTAACCTTCAGTGATTGTTCGCAACTCTAGCACGTTTTTGAATGAATCAAAATTACAAAGCTAGCGCCTGAGACCGGCGAAGAAAACGGCGCTTGCGAGCCGTTTTCTTGGCCGAAGGCAGGAATTAACGTTTCAGCGCATCACGAATTTCGCGCAGTAAGGAAATATCCTCGGGCGTGGGCGGCGGTGGCGCCGGTGGCTCGGCCTTTTTCATGTTGTTCATCGTGCGCACCAACATGAAAATAATAAACGCGAGGATAATAAAGTTGATCAAAATGGTGATAAAACTTCCGTAGGCCAGCGTCGCGATGCCGGCTTTCTTAAGATCCGCGAGCGCCATGAGATTATTCGGATTATTTCCGAGCACTATAAAAAGACCCGAGAAATCGACGTTTGCGAACAATCCGACTACTGGCATGATCACATCATTCACCAGTGAATCCACAATTCTTCCAAACGCCACCCCGATTATCACGCCGACCGCCAGGTCCATTACCGAGCCTTTTACTGCAAAATCTTTAAACTCCTTCATCATCCCCATCGCGTTGCGCTCCATTAAGTTATTGATAGTGCAAATATTTCAGAGACTTAATACTGCGCGGCTAATATAGTCACCAATAGCACGAACAGTCAATCCAGAGGACTCAGTTGTGCAAAGGGGCTTTAAGTTTGTTGTGCCAATAGGTTAAAATGTAAGTCTTTTTCTCAATTTTAAGGTAGCCCAGGCATGGCTGGAGAGTCGGCAGATATCAAAAAGCGACGCTTTTTGGTCAAGGCAACTTCGACCGTAGGCGCAATCGGCGCCGTGGCGGCCGTCAGTCCCTTTGTGTTCAGCATGTTCCCCAGCGAGCGGGCAAAAGCCGCCGGCGCGCCGATTGAAGTGGATATTTCCAAGCTCGAGCCCGGTATGTTGTTGACGGTTGAATGGCGCGGCAAACCGGTCTGGATCGTCAATCGAACCAAGGAGATGCTGGATCAGTTAAATGCCAGTGGCGACCACCTAGCTGACGCCATTTCCGACTCGAGCGCCCAACCCGAGTACGCAAAGAATCCAACCCGAGCACGTAAAGAGCACGAAAACATTCTGGTCGCCGAAGGCGTATGCACTCATCTGGGTTGCTCACCCACGTTCCGTAAAGAAGTCGGCCCGGCCGACCTGGGCGCCGATTGGAAGGGCGGTTTTTACTGCCCCTGCCATGGCTCCAAGTTCGACTTGGCGGCGCGCGTCTACAAAGGCGTCCCGGCGCCCATCAACCTCAAGGTTCCACCTTATATGTATTTGAGCGACACGCGCCTACTCATCGGCGACGACAGTCAAGCGAAGGGAGTCTAAGTAATGGCCACCAATAATAGCGGCGGCTTCATGGCGTGGATCGACGAGCGTTTCCCGTTCACGGAAACGATGAAGAAGCACATCACCGAATACTACGCACCGAAAAACTTCAACTTTTGGTATTACTTCGGCTCGCTGGCGATGTTGGTGCTGATGCTGCAAATCGTCACCGGCATATTTCTGACCATGAACTACAAGCCCGACGCTAAGCAGGCTTTTGCGTCGGTCGAATACATCATGCGCGATGTCGATTGGGGCTGGCTGATCCGCTACCTGCATTCCACCGGCGCATCGATGTTCTTCGTCGTCGTTTATTTGCATATGCTGCGCGGCATCATGTACGGCTCCTATCGCAAGCCGCGCGAATTGCTGTGGATTTTCGGCATGGTGATTTATGTGATGTTAATGGCCGAAGCCTTCTTCGGATACCTATTGCCTTGGGGCCAGATGTCCTACTGGGGCGCGCAGGTGATTGTCAATCTATTTGCCGCTGTTCCCTTTGGGATCGGCGAGCCCTTGGCGCAGTGGATACGCGGCGATTTTGTCATATCCGATGTCACCTTGAATCGTTTTTTTGCGTTCCACGTCATTGCATTACCGCTGGCTTTGGTGGGTTTGGTGTTCTTGCACATCGTCTCACTGCATCAAGTGGGTTCAAACAACCCGGACGGTATCGAGATCAAGAAAAAGAAAGATCCGAAAACCGGTTTGCCCTTGGACGGCATTCCGTTTCACCCTTATTACACGGTCAAGGATTTGGTCGGTACAGTCGGGTTCCTCGCGATCTTTTCGGCGATCCTGTTCTTCGCGCCGGACATGGGCGGTTACTTCCTGGAGTACAACAACTTCGTCCCCGCCGATTCGCTGAAGACGCCGGAGCACATCGCGCCTGTTTGGTACTTCACGCCTTTCTACGCCATGTTGCGCGCGGTACCGCCGATGTTCGGCTCGCAATTCCCCGGCGTGTTGGTGATGGGCCTCGCCGTAGTAATCTTCTTCGTTTTACCGTGGTTGGACAAAGGCGTTGTGAAGTCGATTCGTTATCGCGGCTCGTTGTATAAAGGTTGGCTCGCCGCGTTCATCGTGTCGTTCGTCATTCTCGGTATCTGCGGTGTGTTGCCGACCAGCGTCTGGGGACAATTCGGAAAGGAATTGCCGATCATTGGCGGCGTCGATGTGGCGATCCTCGTCGCCCGCATTTTTACCATCGTTTACCTCGCGTTTTTCTTCCTCATGCCGTGGTACACCAAACGAGATAAGACCAAGCCGGAACCGGAGCGGGTAACCTGATGCGTAAACTATTGCTCACCCTTTTGTGGGTTCCCGCGTTCGCGTTCGCGAATACCGCGCTGGAGTTGGATCGCGCGCCGATTAATTCGCGCGACAAAGTCTCTCTGCAGCGCGGCGTAAAAAACTTTGTCAACTATTGCTTAAGCTGCCACAGCGCAAACTACATGCGCTACAGCCGCTTGCAAGATTTGGGGTTGAACGAAGAGCAGATTCGGGACAACCTAATTCTCACCGGCGTAAAAGTCGGCGAGACCATGGCCATCGCGCTCAAGCCTGCCGACGCCAAAGCCTGGTTCGGCGCGCCGCCGCCCGATCTCACGGTGATCGGGCGGTCGCGCGGCGCGGATTGGCTTTATTCCTATCTGCGTGGCTTTTATCGGGACGATTCCAAACCGAGTGGTTGGAATAACACCGTGTTTCCGCAAGTCGGCATGCCCCATGTGTTATATGAATTGCAGGGCGAGCAGATTATGGTTACGGAAAAGTCCGAGCATAGCCAGAAGCACAAACTGCATTTGGACAAGCCAGGCAAATTGACGCCGATTCAGTACGATCAGTTCGTTGTCGACCTAGTGAACTACCTTGATTACATGGGCGAGCCGCACAAGGCAAAGCGTATCCAGACGGGCATTATCGTGATGTTCTTCCTTGCGCTATTGTTTCCCCTGGCGGTGATGCTGAAGAAAGAATATTGGAAAGACGTGAAGTAACCGGCCCATGACCGGCGCGAGCGTGGTCAAAAGCCTTTTCGGGAAATAAAAATATGATGACTTTGTACTCAGGCACTACCGATCCTTTTAGCCAGCGCTGCCGTTTTGTGCTGTTTGAAAAAGGGATGGATTTTCAGATTATCGATGTCGATATGTACAACAAGCCGGAAGACATCGCGGTGATGAATCCCTACAACCAAGTGCCGATTTTGGTCGAGCGTGATCTTGTCTTGTACGAATCGAATATCATCAACGAATATATTGACGAGCGTTTTCCCCATCCGCAGTTGATGCCGGCGGATCCGATCATGCGCGCCCGCGCCCGGCTGTTTCTCTATCGATTCGAGAAAGAACTGTTCAGCCAGATCGATAATCTCGACAGCGCCAGCCAACAAAAATCCGATAAGGCACGCCAGATCATTCGCGATAATCTAGTGCAGATCGCGCCGGTATTCACTAAGCAAAAATTCATGCTCGGCGATGAATTTTCTATGCTTGATGTTGCAATCGCACCACTGCTATGGCGCTTGGAACACTACCAGATCACCATGCCTAAACAAGCGGCGCCGCTGCTGAAATATGCCGAGCGCATGTTTAGTCGCCAGGGTTTTATCGACGCCATGACGCCCTCCGAAAAGGCGATGCGCAAGTGACTGCGGAAATCAGCACCAAACCCTATCTCATCCGCGCCATTTACGAATGGTGCGTGGATTGCGGCTACACGCCTTATTTGAGCGTGGTGGTGTCTGATGCTTGTCGCGTACCGATGGAATTTGTCAGGAATAACGAAATCGTCCTCAATGTAAATCCATCGGCCACGCGAAATCTAAAAATCGACAATGACCGCGTGCATTTCTCCGCCCGCTTCAACGGCGTGTCGCGCGAAGTCTCGGTGCCCATTGGCGCCATCGCCGGCATTTTTGCGCGGGAGAACAACGAAGGATTGCTGTTCAAAGTCGAAACCCAAACGCCTGCGCCGGTACAAGCCACAGTGGCCGTCGAGGCAGAAGAAAAAGGCAAATCCCCTGTCCCAAAGCGGGAACGCAATCACCTCAAAGTAGTAAAATAGGTTTCGATTGTTCCGGCGGCATCGCCAGGAACCCCACGGATACTGGATCGTGGCATAGCATCGCCTGACACGCTCCCTGTTGTTGCCGTCCAGGTCATGCGGTTTTTAGAACTTTTATCACCCGTGGCGCCTCCAAGCCATATCAAAACGCCGGCATAGCTCAGTTGGTAGAGCAGTTGATTTGTAATCAGAAGGTCGCGGGTTCGATTCCTGCTGCCGGCACCAGTAAGCTAAACAAGTAACGTGAATTGACGCCGCAATAGGGTGCGCAATATCATCATCTAAATCACTACCTCCGGAGAGAGAACATGGCAATCTTGAACGTGAACGGTAAGGTCGTAAATGTGGATGTCGAAGCCGACATGCCACTATTGTGGGTGTTGCGTGACGAACTGGGTTTGCGCGGGACAAAGTACGGTTGCGGCATCGCTGCGTGCGGTGCGTGTACCGTGCATATGGATGGCCAACCAGTGCGGGCTTGCGTGATGCCCGTATCCGCCGTCGAGGGCAAAAAAATCACCACCATCGAAGCGTTGTCAAAAGACGGCTCGCATCCGGTGCAAAAAGCTTGGGTGCAATTGCAAGTCCCGCAGTGCGGTTATTGTCAGAGCGGCCAAATCATGGCGGCTGCGGCGTTGCTGAGCACAAACAAGAAACCGAGCGATGCCGACATCGAAACTGCGATGACCAACCTGTGCCGGTGCGGAACCTACGCACGCATTCGCGACGCTATTCATCTCGCCGCGAAATCGATGTGAGAAAGGAGCCGACCATGACAATTTTGGTAAATACCGATCGCCGTAATTTCCTAATTAAATCCGCTGCCGTCACCGGCGGGCTGATGGTTGGCGTGCGCATGCCGCAATTCGCCAACGCCGCCGAGAGTCCCGAAGTGACCCATTGGATTGTCATCGAGCCCGATGATACGGTCATCATCCGCATCGCCCGCTCAGAAATGGGACAGGGCAGTTTCACCGGCCTGCCGATGCTGATCGCCGAGGAACTGGAATGTGACTGGAGCAAGGTCCGTCCCGAATACGCATCCGTCAACGAACACGTGAAGCGCGCGCGGGTATTTGGCTCCATGAGCACCGGTGGCAGCCGCGCGATTCGCGATTCCCAAGAATTTCTGCGCAAAGCCGGCGCCGCAGCCCGGGAAATGTTGGTCACGGCCGCGGCGAAGGAGTGGGGCGTACCCGTCGCGGAATTGAGCGTGGCAAACAGCGTCATCGCCCACAAGACGAGTAATCGCACGACGACTTTCGGCAAGATGGCGCCCGCCGCATCCAAGCTCGAGGCGCCGAAGGAGCCTAAGCTCAAGGATCCAAAAGACTGGAAGCTGATCGGCACCTCGCCGCCGCGTTTCGATATTCCCGACAAGACCGTAGGCAGGCCGGTGTTCGCCGCTGATGTGAGTTTGCCCGGCATGTTGCACGCGTCAATCGCGCAAGTGCCGGTGTTCGGCGGCAAACTGAAAAGCTTTGACGAGTCCAAAATAAAAGGTATGCGCGGCGTGAAAAAAGTCGTCGCTGCCGAGGACTGGGTTGCCGTTGTCGCCGATAACTGGTGGCGCGCCGATCAGGCGTTGAAAGCGATGCCCATCGAATGGGACGCAGGTGACAACGGCAAAGTGTCGAGCGAATCGATCATGCAATTCATTCGCACGGGCTTGGACGCAAAAGATGTGCCGGTCGCGCGCAAGGAGGGCGACTATGCCAGGGCGATCGAGTCCGCGGCGAAGGTGTTCGAAGCGGAGTATCACGCACCGTTTTTGAATCACGCCACCATGGAGCCGCAAACGGCAACAGCGTTGTTAAATGCCGATAGTCTCGAAGTCTGGGTCGGGACTCAGAATGGTGA
>JANMJR010000023.1:0-7609 GCA_031371465.1 Pseudomonadota bacterium | reverse complement strand
CCACGCGGTGTGCCGAAATAAATATCGCCGGTCAATTCGCGGACGATCATCAAATCCAATCCTGCGACGATTTCCGGTTTCAAACTCGATGCGTTCGCCAATTCGGGATACAACAAGGCTGGGCGAAGATTCGCGAACAGGCCCAAGTTTTTGCGCAAACCCAAAATCGCCTGCTCAGGACGTTTATCGCGCGGCAGCGCATCGTACTGCGTGCCGCCGACGGCGCCGAACAGTACCGCATCGGCTTGCTGACAAAGTTTCAACGTCGCGTCCGGTAACGGCGCGCCGGTTTCATCAAACGCCGTACCGCCGACGGAGGCTTTTTCCGTCTCGAATTTCAAACCATCCGCGCGCAGCACATCCAGCATCCGTAGTGCTTCCAGCATGATCTCGTGGCCGATGCCGTCACCCGGCAATATCGCTATTTTCATTTTTCGTCTCTAAGCAAAAATCCAAGGTTCACGCACTTTGCGCAATTCTTCGTACGCGCGAATTTTGTCGGCATTTTTCAAGGTTAAGCCGATCTCGTCCAAGCCATTCAACAAACAATATTTGCGGAACGCATCGATCTCGAAGCGATAGGCTGTACCGGATGGCGTCACCACGGTTTGCGCGTCAAGGTCGACGGTCAAGCGATAACCCGCAGTGGGCGCCGCTTCTGCGAACAAGCGATCGACTTCGCTGGCACCGAGGACGATGGGCAACAAACCGTTCTTGAAACAGTTGTTAAAAAATATATCGGCAAAACTCGACGCGATGACCACACGAAAACCGAAATCCATCAAGGCCCAAGGCGCGTGTTCGCGGCTGGAGCCGCAGCCGAAATTTTCCCGCGTCACTAAAATCTCAGCGCCTTTGTAGCGCGGCTGATTCAGCACAAAGTCAGGGTTAAGCGGTCGCGAACTATTGTCACGCCCCGGTTCGCCGCGATCTAAATAGCGCCAGGCGTCGAACAGATTCGGCCCAAAACCGGTGCGCTTGATCGACTTCAAAAACTGTTTGGGAATAATCGCGTCGGTATCGACGTTGGCGCGATCCAGCGGCGCGACCAAGCCTTGTAATCGTATAAATTTTTCCATGCTGCCTCTACAACAATGTTCTGACGTCAACGAAATGACCGGCAATCGCCGCGGCCGCTGCCATCACAGGGCTGACCAAATGGGTGCGGCCACCGGTACCTTGGCGACCTTCAAAATTACGATTCGACGTGGAGGCACAACGCTCGCCCGGCGAAAGTTGATCTTCGTTCATTCCCAAACACATTGAACAGCCCGGCTCGCGCCATTCAAATCCCGCAGCGGTGAAAATTTTGTCTAGGCCTTCTTGCTCCGCTTGCGTTTTTACCAGACCGGAACCGGGCACCACCATCGCAAGCTTTATGTTGCCGGCGATGCGTCGGCCCTTAACAACGGACGCCGCCGCGCGCAGATCTTCGATACGCGAATTGGTGCACGAGCCGATGAAAATCTTGTCGACATTGATAGACGTCATCGGCGTGCCAGGCGTGAGGCCCATGTAGACCAGCGCGCGCTCCATGCCCTCGCGCTTGGTCGCATCTTTGACCTTATCGGGATCGGGCACGCGATCGGTGACGGTCACGACCATTTCCGGCGACGTGCCCCAGGTCACGAGCGGCGTGATCGTCGCCGCATCGATTTCAACCACCTTGTCGAACTTGGCGCCATCGTCGGAATGCAGCGTGCGCCAGTAAACCACAGCTTTGTCCCAGTGCTCGCCCTGCGGCGCCAGCGGACGACCCTTAACGTAGTTGATCGTCCTCTCATCGGCGGCGATCATGCCGGCGCGAGCGCCCGCTTCGATCGCCATGTTGCACAAGGTCATACGGCCTTCCATAGACAAGCTGCGGATCGCGCTGCCGGCAAACTCAATGGCGTGGCCGGTGCCGCCGGCGGTGCCGATCTTGCCGATTACGGCCAGCGCGACATCTTTCGCCGTGACGAATTTCGACAGCGAACCTTCCACGCGCAGCAACATCGCTTTGGCTTTTTTCTGTACCAAGGTTTGCGTCGCCAGCACATGTTCGACCTCGCTAGTGCCGATGCCCATGGCCAGCGCCGCGAACGCCCCGTGGGTGCTGGTGTGGGAATCGCCGCACACCACCGTCATGCCCGGCAAGGTCGCGCCCTGCTCCGGGCCGATGACATGGACGATGCCTTGGCGTTTATCGAGGAACGGAAAGTAAGCTTTCGCGCCGAACGCCTTAATATTGGCATCGAGAGTTTCGACTTGTGTGCGTGAAATGGGATCTTTAATGCCTTGATCCCAATCCTTGGTCGGCGTGTTGTGATCGGCGGTCGCGACCACCGAACCGATACGCCACGGCTGCCGCCCGGCGAGGCGCAGGCCTTCGAACGCTTGCGGGCTGGTGACTTCGTGCACCAAATGCCGGTCGATGTAAATCAACGCCGTGCCGTCGGAATCCTCATGCACCAGATGGGCATTCCAAAGTTTGTCGTAGAGAGTGAGCGCAGCCATGGCGGGGGTGAAAAGTAAAACGGAAATTATGCCACGACGCGAGCGGTACGACAACGGTAAGAGACTGTTATTTCTCGTCAAACGGCCGATTTTTAATCAACACCAGCAGGCCAAGGCCAGCGCTCAACGCGGCTAACGAAAAGGTAATCCCCGGGCCCAATGGCTCCCAAACCAAGCCGCTGAGAAATCCGCCGAGCATCCCGCCCGCGCCATAGGTCAATCCGGTAAACAGCGCCTGCCCCTTTGCTTGATGGCGCCCACTAAAGCACCGATGGACGAAACCCATGGCAATGACATGGAAGGCGCCGAACGTGAATGCGTGCGACATTTGCGCGAGAAACAATAGCGGAAACCACTTCGCACCCCAAGCGATTGAAAAAAATCGTAACGCGGCGATGACAAAACAAAACAGAAAGATATGCGGCGCGGAAAAGCGCTGTTGGATGCGCGGGAAATAGAAAAATATCGCGATCTCAACCAGCACGCCGATGGACCAGAGCATGCCGACGTTAGTTTTGCTATAGCCTTCGGCAACTAAATAAATTGAGAAAAAAACATAGAGCGGCCCGTGGGCAAAAGCCATGAGGAAACAGGCGATAAAAAATGCCGCGACTTTGCTTTGGCGCAAGACCGACACAATCGAGCCTTGATCGTCGCTGTGGGTCGCTACGCCGCCGCGCGGCGCCAGCCACGCGAATACTAACATCGCCAGCATCAGCGCCAACAGGATCAGCGGCAAACGGGAAATGGCGATGAAGTCCAACAACGCGCCGACGCCGCTGACCACCAGCACAAAGCCTATCGAACCCCACAGGCGAATGCGACTGTACTGTGTGGTCGCCCCGCCAAGCCGCTGCAGGGTTGACGCTTCAACCAACGGCAACGGACCGCTCCAAAAAAACCCTACCACCGACATCACCACAAATAACCAGACGAAGCTCGACGACCAAAACACGGCACAAAAAACCAGCACGGCGGCGAAAGTCGTGAAGCGAATCACCCAATCTGGCCGACCCAAACGATCGCTCGCCGCGCCCCAAAAAGTCGGCGCGAAGATGCGCATGACTTGCTGCATCGCCATCAACGTGCCGATCTGCGCCGCAGCGAAACCTAGCGATTGCAGGTATAAACCCCAGTAGGAAGAATAGGCGGCAACGAACGCAAAGTAGGTGAAATAGAAACCGGCGAGGCGCCAGTAAATGTTGAATTCCATGCTTGCATTCTAACAATCCATGCAATACGAAGGCGTTTGACGTTGCTAAGGCATGGCCTGCGAGCCAATATAGATGCACTTCTCCAGGCATGCCATGCCACGAGCCAAGCACAACGCGCTTCCTGGCGCGATGGCGAAAAAATGTAAATTGGACGCCGCGATCGCGTCTTCACCACAATCGGGGAATCGTCAATCTCTCCCCAAAGCCATGCAGCAATCACAACAAATCACCGCGGCGCTGAAACAATTCCTCAAGGAAAAAGGTGTCGTCTACGCCATGAGCCAAGTCCGATTGAGTGGACGGGCAAGTCATTTAATTATGCAGCAATTTGAAGTTCATTTTTGTAGAACTGGTTTGCGTAGTCGGCGGGCGCCTGGTTTTGAATCGTGGCGTGCCGTCGAATTCGATTGTAGAACACCTCGATATAATCGAACACCACTTGCCGTGCATGTTCACGGGTCTTGAATTTGAAATGGTGCAAGCATTCCGTTTTGAGTGTGCCGAAGAAGCTTTCCATGGCCCTAGGCCAGCCCCTTGGCGCATTGTCCCAACAGTCGCCTTTTCTACTCATCGATGTTACCGTTGAAGCCGGCAAGAGGATTGCCCTGGATCCCATCGCCGCCATTGGTTACGATTACCAGATTGGCGCCGGCGATCCCCTCTTTGCCAGCGTCGAGTTACCCGATATCGGCGATGGATTATTTGCCCTCTATTTATTCATTGGCACGGACTGGATTTTCGACCGAGTGCTTTCTGCGAGTGAGGAGTACTTTTTTGCCGGATCGGGCGTTGATCGCTTCTGCATACTGGGTATCGAAGAAGACGCGGGGCTAGACCCACTGGATACTACGGCATTCATCACCAATGTGACGTTCGCTGGGGATGGTCGATTTACTGGCACGATGACTCCAATCACTTCGACCATAATCTTCGCCAGTTCCGGAAACGACGACCTTGGCAATTTTTAGCTTAGGGCTGATCGGTATTTTCATTTCTCGACGCAGGATTTATCACCAACCGAACTCGATGGCATTCGAGTTATAAGGTCAAACGCCCACAAGTTCGCGCAGGTTGGGCTGACGAAGCATGCCCAAAACAACCGGCGGCTAAAGAGCGTTGGGCTTTCTTCGTCACCCCAACCTACATTTTTCTTTGAGCATTGCCACGACCCGCTTCTGTTGTTCCGCCTGGCGAGGCATGACCTGGGAGCCAGTGGCCCTAGGCCATCCCATATTCATGGGCATTCTGGCGTAGTCATAGTTGGTGGTCGCATTGTTTGTGTCCACGTTATAACCGTTGATGAGCAACACGCACCGCAGATTAAACTAATTGCTTGTCATTCCCGCGAAGGCGGGAATCCATTTGGCCTTCATTGAAATCGTCGTCCCGGCGAAGGCGGGGACCGCGCGTGGTTGGCGACAGACACTGGATTCCCGTGCCCAGGGGCACGCGGGAATGACAGGGTGGCTTCGGGCTACACAGTAGTATTTCTAGCGAAATCGCAAAAAATATTCTCTACAAATTCTCACGGCTTCCAAACCGACGGATGACACCTCTGATACTGCCCCGCATAGGCCGTCTCACCGCCCAAGTCGCGCGCCGCTTGCCATGCCCAGTGTGGGTTATCCATCACCGCGCGGGCGATGGCGACCATATCGGCCTTGCCCGAGGAAACAATTTCTTCCGCCTGGCGGCCGTTGGAAATCATGCCGACCGCCATCACCGCCATGCCGGTTTCGCGTTTCACCTTTTCCGCGAACGGGACGTTGTAGCCGGGCGCGAGCGTGATCTTTTGGCGTGGATCGAGGCCGCC
The DNA here is from genome assembly GCA_031371465.1 of Pseudomonadota bacterium. Taxonomy (GTDB): domain Bacteria; phylum Pseudomonadota; class Gammaproteobacteria; order Burkholderiales; family JALYOK01; genus JALYOK01. The sequence goes on along the minus strand of JANMJR010000023.1, from coordinate 2,086 downwards.
GGTGGTGATGTCGAGAAAATCGCAGCCGAGGTTTTTGAGTTCACGCGCAAATGCAACGGTTTCTTCCGGCGTCCAACCGCCCTCGACCCAATCCGTCGCCGACACGCGCACGCCCATGGGCTTATCCGCGGGCCACACGGCACGCACCGCTTCAAATACTTCCAGCGGGTAACGCATGCGCTTGGCGCTGACGCCACCGTATTCGTCGTCGCGCTGATTGGAAAGCGGTGACAGAAATTGATGCAGCAAATAGCCGTGGCCGATATGCAACTCGCCAAGCTCAAATCCGATGCGCACGGCACGTTTCGCCGACTCGACAAACTGCTGCTTCACTTCCGCCAAACCCGCACGGGTGATCGCGGCAGGCGTGTGCCAACCGGGGCCAAACGGAAGTGCGCTTGGCGCGAGGGTGGTCCACGCGCCCTCCTCCGCCGTCAATGGTTTGCTGCCGTCGCTCGGTCGATGCACCGAACCTTTGCGACCGGCGTGCGCGAGCTGAATGCCGAATTTCGCCACGCCGTAGCGCTTGCAAAAATCGATTACTCGCTTGAGCGAGATTTCGTTTTCGTCGCTGTAAAGGCCGAGGCAATGTTTGGAAATACGCCCGGCCGCTGAGACGTGAGTCGCTTCGGTAATCACCAGCCCGCCCGCGCCCATGGCGAATTGACCAAGATGCATAAGATGCCAATCGTTCGCGCTGCCATCGATCGAGGCATACTGACACATGGGCGAAACAACGACGCGATTTGCCAGCGTAAGACCACGCAACGTGATTGGAGAAAAAAGTTTTGAGGTCATGGTTTTTGTTAGATGGTTGAGGCGATGGCTTTACCCACGTCTTCGGTACTCGCCGTGCCGCCGGCATCCGGTGTGCGCGGGCCGTCTTGCAATACTTTCTCAATGGTGTTGATGATTGCGACACTGGCTTTTTCGTAACCCAAATGTTCCAGCATCATCGCCCCCGACCAAATTTGCGCGATGGGGTTGGCGATTTTTTTGCCGTAAATGTCCGGCGCCGAACCGTGCACCGGCTCGAACAGCGACGGGAAAATACGCTCCGGGTTGATGTTCGCGGACGGCGCAATGCCGATGGTGCCCGCCGTGGCCGGACCCAAATCAGAAATGATGTCGCCGAATAAATTTGACGCGACGATGACGTCGAAACGCTGCGGGTTGAGCACCAGTTGTATCGTTAAACCGTCGACGTGATATTGGCTGGTTTTCACCTGCGCGTAATTTTTCGCCATCTCGGCGAAGCGCTCGTCCCAATAGGGCATCGTGATGGAAATGCCATTGGATTTGGTGCACGAGGTCACGAGTTTGCGCGGTCGCTTCATCGCCAACTCAAAGGCGAACTTGATAATGCGATCCACGCCTTTGCGTGTAAACACCGATTGCTGCGTGACGAACTCGCGCTCGGTACCGGCGAACATGCGGCCGCCCACAGACGAATATTCGCCCTCGGTATTTTCGCGCACGACGTAATAATCGATGTCGCCGACCTTGCGTCCGACCAGTGGGCAAGGAATCCCCGGCATCAACCGCACTGGGCGCAGGTTCACATATTGGTCGAACACGCGGCGAAAATTGATCAGCGAATCCCACAGGGATTTGTGATCCGGCACCTTCGCCGGCCAGCCGGTCGCGCCGAAAAAAATCGCGTCGTGTCCGCCGATTTTGTCGCGCCAATCGGGCGGCATCCAGTAGCCGTGTTTGTCGTAGTTGTCGCAACTCCAATCGAAATAATCGAAGTGCAAATCGATGCCGAATTTGCGCGCCGCGGCGTCGAGCGCGCGCACGCCTTCGGGCATAACTTCCTTGCCGATGCCGTCGCCGGCGATGACTGCGATGTTGTGTTTTGCCATTTATTTTCTCCCTTTGCCAGGCGCCGCTTGGCGCTGTGTGCTTGGAACGCCGCGCTGGTACTGGCTCGTGGCGTAGTTAAGTTTCACTTACGTTTAGTTTGTCGTCCCCGCGAAGGCGGGGACCCAGTGTCTTTCCAACGACGCTGGATTCCCGCCTTCGCGGGAATGACGAATTTTTTATGCCTCATCCGGCTCCGGATTGTCCACCGCATACATCTTCT
>JANMJR010000518.1:0-1610 GCA_031371465.1 Pseudomonadota bacterium | reverse complement strand
GCCGCGATCATCAGCTTTATCCGAACGCAATGGGGAAACACCGCGTCGCCGGTTTCACCAGAAACGGTTGCCAAGCACCGAGCCGCGACGGCAAAGCGCACCGAGCCATATTCTGGTGGAGACGAAGTTAAGTCGCTCGCGCCGTGAACGCGCTCTCCTGGGCCGCATCAGGCTTGGTATTTCTGGTTGGCATCAGTTTGGCAGGATGGTTCACGGAAGGCTTTCAGGTATTCGACAGCGAGACCGCGCGCCGCTTGCACATCGCGAGAACGCCGGTCGCCATACCTGCGTTTACACTCGTCGATCAATTGGGACGAGCGCTGCGATTTCCAGACGATTTTGGTCACGATCGAATGTTGATCGTCGATTTTATCTACACTCGTTGCAACAGCATTTGTTCCGTACTCAGCAATGATTTTGAGCGCTTGCAACGGGCACTCGTCACGCGCGAGCTTGGTAAGCGGGTGCATTTGGTTACGCTTAGCTTTGATCCGCTGCATGACGACGCGAAAACCATCGCATCCTATGCGGCGCGGAAACACTCGAATCCGGCGCTATGGACAATCGCTACGCTGGCCGATCCCAAACAACTACAGGCTTTGCTTACGGCCTTTGGCATTGTCGTTATTCCCGCGCTATTCGGCCAGCTCGAGCATAACGCTGCGCTTCATGTGCTTGATGGCCAGGGACGGATGATCGCCATTTACGATTGGCAAGATGCCGAAACCGCCCTTGGGGAAATACTGGCGCGCGCACAATGACAAATGTCGAAAAAACGCGACGCTATACGGGGCTAGCTTTGATCGGCGCGCTTGCATTGCCCGCGCTGCGCAACTGGCTTGAGCGAGATATGGTTTTGCACATGCTTGTTCAACTTCCGCTCATCGTGGCCGGCGGGATGTTGTGTGCCGACGCCACGCTGCGGCGTGTGTTTAAGTGCGCCGACTGGAATCGTTTGGGATTGACCGGCTTTATTTGGGCAACGATGGTAGTGGTCATTTGGATGCTCCCGAAATCCATCGATGATGCAATCGCTCAACCCATCATTGAGGTGATGAAGTTTTTAAGTCTAGGCATTGCGGGTTTCTTACTTCGCGACGCCCTGGCGCGCGCACCGCTGCCGCTGGAAGGATTCTTTTTAGGGAATAGCGTTTGGATGACGGCGACCGTTGGATTACTCTATCAAAACAGCGAGCAACGTCTGTGCAACGCCTATGGATTGGATTCTCAGGTTGCGACTGGCCGAGGTCTCGTCATCTTCTCGCTAATGATCGCCTTGGTATGGGGTTGGCGAATATCATCGAAGGCAAGCGTACCCCACTTACAAACGCTCGATCGATATCCCTAACACCAGGCGCCTAATACTCTATTGGCGTTCGGGCGCGTGGCTGAGTTGAAAGGTGCGGAAGAACGTGAGAAAGAGCAGCGAACAGGCAAACGTCCAACACTCGTCTGGGCTCATAGCCACTTCTATGCGGTGTTTCCAAAGCAGCGCCCGTACCATTTTTTTTCGGGATCGTCAAACCATCGTCCTCGGTTGGATCCATTCGTCGAACTTTTCGGCCGTTACGTAGCCGAGCGCAGTCGCAGCCGATTTGAGTGAAATCTCC
>JANMJR010000213.1:0-12008 GCA_031371465.1 Pseudomonadota bacterium | reverse complement strand
GCCTAGGTCTTGCAAGTGCGCTAAGAATATCGTCGCAACCGTGATATCGGCCGTCGTGCCGGGATTAAGACCTTGCGCTTTTAGTGCAGCGTCCCAGGTCATCAGTTGCGTGCCCAGTCCGCGCGGATCGTGCGCCGCTTCCAGGGCCTGCCACAGCGGTTGCGCCGCGGCGCTGACCTGTTGGCTCGCAACAGCGCCGAACTTGCGTGCGATCAGGCTATCGGGCTCGCTCGCAAGGGTCTGCAAGAACACCGCACTAGCCGCCCATTCCTCGGAACCCCAGCGTTGCAACGCGCGCCGCCACGTCGGTAAGCGTTGCTGAAACAGCGCGCCGTAGCCCGTGGTATAAAGCTGTGCGATTTGATCGCGCTGCGCGGCATCTTGCATCGCCTGATAAAGGGTGACGGCGGGGGCATTGGCAATATCATGCGCAGCCGCCGCACCCATGCCGCCGGGCTTGGCCAAACGTATCGCGCGATAAGCCCAATCGGCGTCAGTCACCGTCAAGCCGCTCAACAGCGCCTCCAATTCGCATTCGAGCGACGCGCCGTCGGCCGTCGATTCAGCGGCCTGAATCAGCGGCGCCAGCAGCAACACGATCCCCAGATTGGTATTGCAGTTCACCGTCTGCTGCGTGGCTTCGACGGCGCGGTAAATGCGTTCGCCGACCGCCAATCCCGGCGCCGTGATCGGCGCGGCAATCGCTTCGGCGCTGACGAGAAAATCCACGGCATTCATGCCGTGTCCCGGCGCTGCGACGCTAACGTTACCCGGTTTGATGGCCTTAACGTCGAGCGCGCAGGCGTGACACAGCGCTGCCTGCAAGCGGACGCGATCGATGCTCACCTCGCCACGTGTAACTTGCGCCCGATGCGCCGTTCGAGCAGATCGTCCAGCAGACTTTGCGCGATGTTCAGCGGCGTGACGCTTTGCAAGCCCTTCCACGCCGGAATGCCGTTGACCTCGATGACGTAGGCGCGGCCGTCGTGATCGCGCATCAAATCCACGCCGGAGTAGTCCAATCCCAGCGCCGCCGTGGCGCGCTCGGCGAGCGCCGCCAGTTCGTCATCCCATTCAGCCGCTTCGCAGCGCGCGCCTTGGGCCACATTGTTAATCCAACTTTTTCCGTGGCGCTGCATCGCCGCGACTGCACGGCCGCCGATCACAAACACGCGCCAATCGCGCCAGCCCTTTTTACGTGCGTCGACAAAGCGCTGCAAATAGGCGACACCTTGATACGCATTCATATCAGGCAAGGTCATTCCCGCCGCGAGGCGCTGTAGACCCTCGCCCTGAGCGCCGAATAACGGTTTCATGACCAATTCGTTGGTTGCAGCCGTTTCTTTCATGAGCAAACGTCGCGCCACGGCGCCCTCCTCCGTCACCCAGGTCAGTGGCGTCGCAATACCAGCGCGATGCAGCAGGAAACTGGTCATCGCTTTATCGACACTTTTTTCGATGGCGCGGGCGTCGTTATAAATCGCCACGCCTAGTTCGCGCAACGCATGTAATAAGCTCAAACGCAACGTCACCTGCTCAAATGTTCCAGCCGGAATCGCGCGCACGAAGGCGCCATCCGGCAATTGCGGGTCGTAGCCGGGAATAAACACACCCTGCGGACGTTCGAGATCGAAGCGACAGGAAGAAAGGGCGACGTAGCGCGCATCCACGTCACGCACTCGCGCCGCACGTTTCAGTTCGCGGCCGTGCCAACTGGGCGTGTCGGTGAAGATGGCGATGCGCATCATGGGCGAAAAACTACCAGGTTGCCATCCCCGCGAAGGCGGGAATGACGTACCTGGGGGTCTTACGAAAACGAACTATCCAGCAAGGCCTCATTCACACTCCCAGCACGAAAAGTTTTTCCACCTTGCAAAGTTGAAACGATCACCTCCGCCGGCGCAAAAAGCAACGGATCGATTTTGTAGAAATCGTAATCGACATTTTTGAACACCTGAGCGAATAATTTTCCGTAGTCGCGCGATGCCGACGAAGGCAACTGTTGCGCCAGTTGACGCGCGTCAGTGTCGCTGCAATCGACAAAAAGCCGCACCCGGCCACCGAACAAAATCGCATCATTGCTGCGGCCCATACTGGTGACGAAATCCTTTGCCGGGGGCGGCAGCGGCGCGCTGCCGGCCCCGTCGATGATTTGATCGAGGGGGAAACCGAGTACATGCACCTTGTGCAGCGCCACTTCCAACACCCGCGCAACGATCTGCACTAGGCCCGCCAAGCTGCGGGTCGGCGTGAGAATGAACGTCAGTTGCTCCGCCGCGACGTGGCAATCGCGACTGACTTTTTCGATCAGTTCCAGCGGCGGCGCTTGGTCAACCTCAAGCACCAAACACGTTGACGTTGCGCTGTCGCGATAGCCCAATTGCGCGAACAATTTTTCCTTTTGTGCGAGCGCACGGCCGGGCCCGGAGCCGAGCGCACGAAACGCCGCCTGGCCCTCGCCGTGATCCAAACTCCAGCCCGCATACTGACTGCCAAGGCATGCCAGTACTGGATTCGCCGCATGCACACTGAGCGCCAGCGGCCATTTTCCAGCGCCCATGTTCAGTGCGACATGACCTAAACCGCCCATGCAGATTTCAGCGATACGACGCCCCGCTTCCAACCCGCCGCGGGCGTCGATTCCGGCGTCGATAATGGTCGTGGCGTTGCGCAAAGTAATAACTTTAAGGCGTAGCGCATCGACATCGCGTTTCAGGTTTTCCAGTAACGGCAGGGTGAGCCGATTGATACTGGGCCAAGGAGGCTTCGGTTGCATATTGTTAGGGGGTCTGTGGTTCTATCAAGGACAAAATAGTCTCGCGACGAGCGTGAACTAACGCGTTCACGGTTTCATGATCATCACTTGCGGCGTGCACCATGCACACCGGCCTGCGCGGCGCAAACACACTGCCGGGTTCAGGCAGATCACTGCACCAATCGGGCCATTGTACGTCACGATCCAATTGCAACGCTTGCAGGGTGTACACCACGGCGTGGGCGCGAATCGTAGCTCGCTCGAATAAACGCTCGGGTAACACGCCATCGCTCGCCTGAAGATGCCAATGAAATAGCCCTTGCGGGCAATCGGCGTCGTACAAATCCAGCGTGCCCGACGGCCGCGGATTGACTTCGATAACAAAGTAATCATCGCCGTTGACAATAAAGTCCATGCCGTTCAATCCCACCAGCCCAGTCGCTTGCACAATGGCGTCGAGATCGCGCTGGATACGCTCGGTCAGCGTCCGCGGTAACGATACGTGATTGATCGCGCCGAGGTAGCAATAGGGCCAATCACCCAGCGCAATGCTCCACGGTTCATTGAAACCAACGAGCAGCGCCCGCTCGCGATTGGCGAGAAAGGACACGGAATAATTGTTGCCTTCGATAAAACGTTGGTAGTAATGACCGGCGGCATCCGGTCCGATTTGATCCGCCGTCACCACGTGCGCGCCTCCGCTGCCGCCGATTTTTTTTGCCAGCCATCCGAGCGTGTCTGTTGGCCGGGTCAGAGAAACGTCCGGATGGGGAATTGCGTGTTTTTTGAGCATTGAAAAAAACCGCCAGGGGTCCTTGCTCAACTGAATGGTCGCCACGTCGTTGCCGTACAATCGTCGTCCCCGCGCCAATTCGCTCAACGCTGCGGTGTCGTCTTCGAAGCCGGAACCGTACACCAGCCCAGCATAGGTGTCGGCAGGAGCCAACATGGACGCGGCTTCCAGCAATGCCGGCGTTGCAAAGCGCGCCAGCCCTTGGTCGTGGCCCGATACCTTTTGCGAACACGACGCGATTTGCCGCGTGTCCAGGTCGTTGAACAGATCGAGTACCGCGACCTCGTAACCCCCGCGCCGCGCCGAAGTCGCCAGCATGCGGCCGGCGATAGCGGCGATGAGAATGCCACTCACACTAGGGAAGCTCTGAATAAGTCCGATTTCGTCATGATGCTGCGTTGCTCACAAAAAATATCGCCTTACGTATCATACATATGCGGCGTCGATATTTTTTGTTCGCGCCTTGTCTCATTTAGAACTCGAACTTATTCAGAGCTTCCCTAGCTAGTCAGCTTGCGCGCCGCCGCGAACGCATCGCGAAAATCAATCATCATCGGCTTTTCCGCCGCGATCATCGCTTCCAGCAAACCCCGTTGCACTTGATACTTAATGTTGCCGATGGCGAGGGCGCCAATGCCGACCGCCCGACCCGAACCGGCGGCGAGCGGCGCGCCATCGTCCATCATGCCCACGCCGTCGATACCCGCCGGCAACACGGCGTTGACGTCGGCCGCAACCAGCAAACGTAGCGCGCCGGCAAGTTCGGCGGCGCTCAATACTTGCATACCTGCCTTGGCGGTGCAGAGAATAATGTCGGCGTCTTTAATCATGTCGAGCTTGCTGTCGACCACGCTCGCATCGCCCGGTTGCGTGGTCGCGCCGTAGCGTGCGTTCACCACGTCGCTGGTCATGCGCGCGCGCGTGGCGCTGGTGTGGCTGGCGATGCGCACGTGCGCGCCTGCTTGCGAAGCGAGTACCGCAGCGGCAGCGCCGACCGGCCCCGTGCCGCCGAGCACGACGACATTTTTGCCGTTTAAATCCGTCTGATGAATTTTCTTCAGTTGCCGCTCGACGCAAGCGACCATGCTCGCCGCCGTAGTGAATGCCCCGCTCGGGTCGGCGAACACCGACACCTCAAACGGCGGCGCCATGGCGCGTTTGGCGGCATCGAACATGTCGGCCGCCAAGCCTATTTCGCGTCCGCCGATGAAGATGCCGGTCCGCTTCACGCCCTTCGGCCCGCGCGAGAAAATCGCGTCTTGTGTCAAGGCGCTGACTTGATCGAGGTTGACGTTGCCATAGGGAACTACGGCGTTGTAACCGGCGTCGTAGGCCATGTTAACGTCAAACGGACTGACGTTCGGCGTCGCTGTGAGCATGTGAAGAATATAGGGTTTTTCCATTGCCATGGCGTTACCTCTAGGGCCACCCCGTCTTAACCTTCCCCTTGCAGGGGAAGGAATGGGATGATTGTTGCACGATCGGTATCGGCCTGAGTAACTTGGATGCTCGCCGCTGCGTTGCGCCCGCGGGCAATGGCAAAACGCAAATTCTGCCCACGCGAATGCGCTTGCGCATCTTGCACAAACGCCTGCGCTTGCGCGTCCGATTCCAGCATCGCAAATCCGGTCGGACCCCAGGAACTTTGCCCGACACACTGCACGCCGCGTCCCTCCAGCCAGGCGAGCACCGCGGCCACACGCGTACTCGCGAAGCGGCCGCCTTGCGCCGGTGCGAAATGATCGCCGACAATGCGCTGCACTTCGGTGATCGCCGGGCCGAACTCCGCCATCGACGCCTCCGCCAAGCCCGGCAACACCCGCGTCATGACCAGGCGACACAGATGCGCCGACAAAGTTTCTGGGAACGTCGGCAAGGTGCGAAACGCGGCGATCTCTTTCGCGCCGGAGAGCCCTTCGAATGCCTGATCGAATATCAGCACCACGCGCCAATGTTCCGGAAACGGCACACGGCTGGTGATCGGCGGCAAGCGGGTGGTCGCGCCATGGCCGCCGTCGATCAAAAATCCACCCTGGGCAAAAGCGCCGATGCCGATACCGGAGCGTGCGCCGCGCGCGAGCGCTAGGCGAATGTCGAACGGGGTGAGATTGATATCGAGCAAGCGCGAAACCGCCGTGCCCAGCGCCAGGGCGAGTTGTGTGCCGGAACCCAAACCACAGTGCGCGGGAATCGCTTCAGCCACTTGCACCGCCACGTCATCGGGCACCGTGATCGCGCTACGCAATGCGCGCAGCAGGCGCTCGGCTTGTTCTTGCGCCGGGGAATCGGTGCGCGCAATCGTACCGCGCACTGCCCGCACCACCGTATGGGGCCCATCGAGTGCGAGACCCACGCTGCCGAAGCGGCGGCCCGTGGGCGGATTCAGATCGACAAAACCAAGGTGCAGCCGCGCCGGGGCAATGACCGTGACTTGATCAGGAAAAATCATCGTCTTGGAAAAACCTGAGTTGTGCTCATGCGCCTACTATAACAAAACTCGTTGCCGCGCGCGGTAAGCGGCGCCGTTCATATCCGCCGACGGCGCGAACTCTGCTACCATCGACCGTAACCTTTGTTGAATCGATCATGGAGAATTCTAAGCAATTTTTGCGCGATGTCACCTGCCCGTTCTGCGGCTTAGCGTGTGACGATCTAGTGCTGGCGAATGCCGAATCGGGACTCGCCGTCACGCAAAACGGTTGCGCCATCAGCACGCTTGCGTTTCGTCAACTCGGAACCCAAGAGGCCCGAAACGCCGCACCATGCTTGGCCGGCAAGCCCACCACGATGGACAACGCGATCGTTGCCGCGGCGCAAATCCTAGCGCGCGCGAAGGCGCCCTTGATCGCCGGCTTCGGCACGGACGTAGCGGGCGCGCAAGCGACGTTAGCGCTGGCGGATCGCATCGGCGCGGTGGTCGATCACATGAATATGTCGGCCAAGCTACGCAATCTTTTGACACTGCAAAACGGCGGGTGGATCACCACGACGCTCGCCGAAGTAAAAAATCGCGCCGATTTTATTTTGCTGATTGGCAGCGGCGTTGTCACGCGCTTCCCGCGATTTTTGGAACGCGCCGTGTGGCCGAAGAACGCGATGTTCGGCGGCGAACCGGCACAACGCAAAGTGGTTTTTCTCGGCGAAGTCGGCGCGCTTAAGATCGAACGGCCGGCCAACGTAACGCGCCTGCATTGCAGCCACGCAACGTTGCCGCACATCGTTGCGGCGCTGCGCGCACTGCTGCACGGGCAAGGTGTAAAAAACGCTCATCTTGCGGCCTCCGATGTTCGCATCCTGAACGATTTGGCCACGTCGATGCAGCAAGCAAGCTACGGTGTGATCGCCTGGTCCGCGGCGGATTTTGATTTTCCCCAGGGCGAGCTGAGCGTTCAGACGCTCGTGGAATTGATCAAAGATCTCAATAAGAAGATTCGTTTCGCCGGTTTTCCACTCGGCGGCAGCGACGGCGATTTTTCCAGCAACGGCGTGCAGACTTGGCAAACGGGTTCGCCGATGCGTTCGCGTTTCAGCAAAAATGGAATCGATTACGATCCGTATCGCTATGCTACCGATAAGTTGCTGACGGCGAATGAAGTCGATGCGCTATTGTGGATTTCCAGCTTCAATGCGGGGCGACTGCCACCGACCACGAACCTGCCCCAGGTCGTCCTCGGACCGCCCAGCATGATTTTTACGCACGAACCGGATGTGTTCATCCCCGTTGGTACGCCGGGGATTCATCATGCCGGCCATTTTGTACGTGCCGATAAAGTTGTGGTAATGCGCTTGGACAAGCGCGTCGAGAATAGCCTAAGCAGTGTCGCGACGATCGCCACGCGCATTCTTGAGCGAATCGCAACCTCTGCCTGACGAGAGGGGATGATCTCCCTTCCCCCTCGGGAGAAGCGTGGGGACGGGGGAGCCCGGCAGCCCGATGCTATTTCCGCGGCAATATCCCCATATGTTTGCAAATAATCCCCAGCATCACTTCGTCCGCGCCACCACCGATGGACGCAAGCCGACCGTCGCGGTAGGCGCGCGAAACAGGATTGTCCCAGGTGTAGCCCATGCCGCCCCAGTATTGCAAACAGGCGTCGGGCACTTCACGCAGCAAGCGCCCGGCTTTCAATTTCGCCATGGACGCCAGTTCCGTGACATCCTTGCCGCTGACGTAAAGATCGACGGCGCGATAGGTCAGCGCACGCAGTGCTTCGACTTCGGTTTTGAGTTCCGCCAGGCGAAAATGCACGACTTGAAAATCTAACACCGTCTGACCGAATATTTTTCGCTCGCGAATGTAGTCAACCGTGTCGTTGATATTACGCAACAAACCTTCCACCGCGTTTGCCGCCGCCCACAGCCGCTCCTCTTGGAATTGCTGCATCTGATAGGTGAAACCCATGCCCTCTTCGCCGATGCGAAAGCGTTGCGGCACACGCACGTCGTCGAAAAAAATCTGCGCCGTGTCGGACGCCATCATGCCGATCTTGCGAATTTTTTTGGCGATGCCGACACCTCTGGTTTTCATCGGCAAGCAAATCAGCGTCTTATTTTTGTGCGGCGATCCCTCCGCCGTATTCGCCAGCAAACACATCCAATCGGCCTGCGTGCCGTTGGTGGTCCACATCTTGCCGCCATTGATGACGTAATCGTCGCCGTCTTTTTTTACCCAAGTCTTGATGGATGCCACGTCAGAGCCCGCGCCGGTCTCCGATACGCCGAGGCACGCAACGAATTCACCGCTAATCGACGGCGCCAGAAATTCGCGTTTCAGCGCGTCGCTGCCGTAACGCGACAATGCCGGTGTCGCCATGTCGGTGTGCACGCCGATCGCCATCGGAATCGCGCCGCAGCGGATACGACCCAGGGTTTCGGCCATCACCGCCGCATAGGAATAATCCAAACCCATGCCGCCGTATTCTTCCGCCTTGGTGAGTCCCAAAAATCCGAGCTCGCCCATTTTTTTGAACAATTCGTGCGCCGGAAAAATCTCCACCTCTTCCCATTCATCGACGTGGGGATTGATTTCGTTGTCGATAAACTTGCTTAAGTTGCGGCGCAGTTCTTCGTGCTCTTGGGTGAGTTGCATTTTCTACTCCGGATCCTTTAAAAGCTGCGGCGTTCTCGCCAAATGAAAACCATCGAAGGCCGGTGTGGTAATACCAGAGCCAACCTCGGGCCATACGCGCTTGGCGTTCGGCGCCGCGCCGTCAACCCGCAAACACGAACCGGAAATAAATGCCGCCGCCGGCGAGAGCAGGAACACAATCGCGGCGGAAACTTCGGACTCCGTACCCAAGCGCCGCGCCGGCGTGTAATCGGCGAGGCGCCTGATCAGCGGCGCCATTTCCGGCGGGTAGTTATCCATGCCGCTGGAATCGATCCATCCCGGCGCGACCGCGTTGACGCGGATCGGCGCCCATTCCAGCGCCGCCGTTTCGGTAAAGTTGAGCATTCCGGCTCGCGCCGCGCCTGAGTGGCCCATGCCTGGCATTCCATGCCACATGTCGGCGATGATGTTGACGATGGCGTGATCGCCTTCGCCGCGGTTCACCTTCAGCCATTGCGTGTAGCATTCGCGCGCGAACAAAAAACCGCCGGTGAGGTTGTTTCGCACCACGCTGTCCCAACCTTTAGCGCTGATCTGTTCCAGCGGCGCGGAAAATTGCCCGCCGGCATTATTGACGAGGTAGTCGATGCGGCCGTGGGTTTCGAGAATTGCGTCGACGGTGGCGCGAACGGGCGCTTCTTCGCGGATGTCGCAGATGTGGATCGAGGCCATTCCACCGGCATCGGCAATCTCTTTTTGAACGGAAATGAGCTTCTCTTGTTTGCGGCCCACTAGCGCGATCGTCGCGCCCAGCGCCGATAGTTCATGGGCTGTGCAGCCACCGATTCCGGAGCCGCCGCCGGTGACGATGGCGACGCGATTGGAAAAAAGGCCTGGAATGAAAATTGACTTAAAGGTCATGGCGCAACGATTCCACCGCGATTGTCATCGCGAGGAGCCCAAAGGGCGGGGTAGCCCGAGGCTAGCCACTGGCCTAGGGCCACGACGCTGCGATCTCGATTTTATGCGCCGAGGAACGACGAGATTGCTTCGTTTTGCTCGCAATGACCAGTGTAGGATCGCCAGTTTTCTAAGCCGCGAGACGATTCGGCATCTCGATCACCATCGCCGGCTCATGACCTGTCTTGAATTCGAACGTGACATTCTCCGCGCCAAACGCGCGGGCAATGGAACGCAGTGTGGATTCCGCCGAGGTGTGGAGATCACCTTCTAGCTTCTTAATCTGCTCTTTCGCGCGGGCTTCGGCGTGGCCGCGCGCGGCGGCGATTAATTGGTTTTTATCCTGTTCGCTAAAACCACCCGCAAAAAAACCATTCAATAGATCGGGCAATAGCCAGGGCAACACGCGCGCCTTTTGCTCGTCATAAACGTTGATATTGCGAATGAACACTTCGTGCTGACAGGGTGGCATTTTCATGTTGTATGAGCCCTGACCACGCGGCTCGATCTGAAAGACCTGATTGCGCAGATTGAAGCGAAATTCGATTTCGAACTCGAACACCATCGCCATTTTCTTTTGCGTCAGCACCCAGCTCAAATAACGTTCCCCGAACTGCCCCCAACTGTGGTCGGTTTCAGTGACGATTTCCTTGGTGAACACTTTGTACACCGCCAACTCGCCGATCGAGCGCATATCTTCGATGTTGCTATGGATGGTGATCTGCTGCGAGGGTTTGCGATCTCTCAAGGCGCGCACGAAGAACGTGGCCATGTAGACCAACGCAATGAGCAGCACCAGAACAACGACGAGCGACCAATTAAAGTCCATCGGAGAGTCTCCTTTACAACAGATTGACCCGATAGTCTAAAGCAAAAAAGGGCTGTTACCAGCCCTTTTTTATTTTGTTACCGCGACGGATTTTTCTGCCTAGGTTTCGCCGAGGACGGAAACCTTAATCGTCGCCATGACGTCGCTATGCAGTCCCAAGGTGACGTCGTGATCGCCGACATGTTTAAGCGGGCCATCGGGCATGCGAATCTCGCCCTTAGCCACTTCAAAGCCCTGCGCCTTGAGCGCATCGGCAATGTCGGCCGTGGTGACGGAGCCGAACAATTTGCCATCAACCCCGGCCTTTTGCGTGATCTGCACCAACATGCCGTTAAGCTTTTCCGCGCGCGACTGGGCTTGAACCAAAATATCGCCTTGTTGTTTCTCCAATTCGACGCGACGTTTTTCAAACTCCGCCAAATTTTCCGGCGTGGCGCGCTTGGCCTTGCCGTGAGGAACGAGGAAGTTACGGGCGTAACCGTTTTTCACTTTGACCACATCACCTAGCTGGCCAAGATTCGTTACTTTTTCGAGTAGGATAATTTGCATGTGGGTCCCTTAGTGCAAATCGGTGTACGGCAGCAGCGCGAGGAAACGCGCGCGCTTGATCGCAACCGACAATTGACGCTGGAAAAACATCTTCGTACCAGTGATACGCGCCGGAATGATCTTGCCGTTTTCGTTGATGAAATCCTTCAGTATCTCGATGTCTTTATAATCGACTTCGGCGATCTTGTCCGCGGTGAAGCGGCAGAACTTTTTGCGGCGAAACAGCGACCGCTCGGGATTACGTTTATTTTTCAGATCGGTCTTTTTCTTACCGAAACGCCCTCTAGTGGGTAGTGCCATGATTAACCTCTTTCAATAATTTGTAACTGTTCACATGAAGCACGGGAATATCAGAGCGCTGACTCGAACGTGCTAAGAATCCCTTCACCACAATCTCCGCGCCGTCCGCAAAGCGGCCGATTTCCTGCGCCAATTCGCCCGCCGCTTGCACCCGAATATTCAGCGACACAGTCAACGTTTTATTGGCTTCCGACTGGTGCGACTGATGCTGTAAATCAAACATCATCACGGGAATGCCCGCCGGACTATAACGAATCGGTTGCACGTTGCGCATCACGCCGGATAACACGATCTGATTGCGGTTCAAATGACGCGGTTAGGCCGCTGCCGCCGGAACTTCCGCTACGACTTCGTCGTCCTTCACGGCTTCCATCTGCTGAGTCATCGACAGGGATTTGGATTTCTCTTCCTTCATCATCGCCGAAGGTTCGGTCACCGGGCGCTCCATTTTCACCGTCAGATGACGCAGTACGGCGTCATTGAATTTGAACGCATCTTCGATTTCATCGAGCGTTTTTTGATCGCATTCGATGTTCATTAACACGTAGTGGGCTTTGTGAATTTTTTGAATCGGATACGTCAGTTGGCGGCGGCCCCAATCTTCCAGGCGGTGAATATTGCCGCCGTTGTGGCTGACCATGCCTTTGTAACGCTCGACCATGGCGGGCACTTGCTCGCTTTGGTCAGGGTGAACGATGAAAACGATTTCATAATGTCGCATTAACTCTCCTTATGGGCTGGTTGAGGCTTCCCGCGATGCGAGCACGGTGAA
>JANMJR010000259.1:0-6872 GCA_031371465.1 Pseudomonadota bacterium | reverse complement strand
GAGAGATCACCCTTTACAGCATCCAAGCCTTCCAGGGCGGCGCGGGCGTTGATGTAGTAAAGATAGGCGAACAGCGATGGGCTGGGGAAGCCGTCTTTGAAATTCGCTTTGTAATCGGCTACGAATTTCTTCCATTCCGCTGTGTCGAGGGAATCCGCCATCGGGCCTGCGGCCGGGGTACCGAGGACACCATCGCGACGCTTACCTTTGTAGTTCAATACGGTTTGATCGACGGTGATCGAGCCTCCGACGATCGGCTTATCGCCACCGGCTTGCTCGTACTGCGTCAAAAAGTTAACGGAATCGGACCCACCGAGCACAACGAGAATCGCGTCAATATTGTCGGGAATCTTCGCAACGATCGAGGAATAATCTTTGGTGCCGAGGGGAACCCAAGATTTTTGCACGATGTGACCGCCCTTGGCGCAATAGCTCGCCATGAAACCTTGCACTTGCGAATAGGGGAAGCCGTAGTCTTCGGCGATCAACGCCATTTTCTTGTAGCCCTTTCCGAGCGCGTATTCACCCAGCCCCACCATCCACTGTGCGCCTTCGGTGTTGAAGCGATAGAAGTTCGGCGACGGATCGCTCAGAGTGGTGGCCTGCGCGCCGGATGAACCGTTGATGAACGTGATGTTCGGCTGGGACTTGGAGTAATTCTTCACCGCAATGCCTTCGTCGCCGGACAATGGGCCGATCATGATTTGCACTTTGTCCTGCTCTACTAATTTGCGCGTGGCGTTCACGGCTTTGTCCGGCGTGGCGTCAGACGAGCCTTTCACAAACTCAATTTTTTTGCCACCGGCCATGCCGTTCTTTTGTTTTAACGCGAGTTCCGCGCCGCGCATGGCATCTTGGCCACCGGCAGCGAACGGGCCTTCCAAGGTGGCCAACAGGCCGATCTTGAGTACATCCTGTGCCTGGACGTTAGCGGCAAATGCGACGACCACGGCGGCGCTCAGCGCGCTGTGCAGAAACTGTCTTTTCATTTTTTCCATAATCTATTCCTCCTAACATGATGCGGCTTTTGCCGCGGTTTATTTCGCCTCTGCAGAAGTCGAATGACCCGCTACGTCGGCTCCTTAAGTCGCGCCTGGGCGCCGCCGGCGCCGGAACGCAGCCGCGCCCACCACCCGAGCAACCCATCGGACGAAAACAAAACAATAATCAAAAATACCGTCCCGATGACTAAATTAAACCGTTCGCGGAAAAACGAATCGATGGCGAAGGTCTGCAGCAGAACAAAGGCAATCGCACCGATGAACGGGCCGATGGGATGGCGCATGCCGCCGAGAACGGCGATGACCAAAGTATTTATTAGGGCGCCGGTTCCGATCACGCCCGGCGTGATCAGTTTGTTATACCACAGCAGCAGCACGCCGCCGATCGCGGCGATCACACCGGCCATGGCGTAGGCTGCAACACGATGAGCCGTGACGTTAAACCCCAGGGCGTTCATACGACGGGCGTTGTCGCGCACACCTTGCAGGGCAATGCCAAACGGCGCGCGCAATAAATATTTGATGAAAAAATAACTCGCCAGGGCCCAAAACAACGCCAGGAAATAATAGGGAACTGCTTCACCGAAATCGATACCGAACACCACCGGCGGGGTGACTTTATGAAATCCTTGAAAGCCGTTGAACAATGAGTAGTTCTGCAACACCAAATAGAAAAATGCGACGCCGATGGCCAGCGTAATCATGATGGTGTAAATGCCTTCTGTTCGCACGGCAAGCCAGCCGACGAAGGTGGCGAACACGGTCGCGATGACGATTGCGAGTAACACGGCAACCCACCAAGGCCAGCCCATGCTAATCGGAGAGGCGCTCGTGCCAAGTATCGCCACCATATAACCGGCAAGACCGGCGATGGTCATTTGCGCCAGGGACACCATTCCGCCGGAGCCGGCGAGAAAGGTCAGCGACAGCGCGATTGTCCCCAACACCAGCGCTTGTCCGGCAATCTGGAAGGTAAAAAACGGCGTGGCCATGAAGGGATAAATCAGTAAGGCAAGCAGCACGATGACGTGGCGCGCGGCAATGGGATTACGCCAAGGCTCGCGCGCGACGGGGGGCTGAATGACCGGCATGGCGCCCGCTGCGATCGCGCCTACCGTGCCAGTGGCGGCCTGCGCTGTTTGAGCGCTGGAATTCATCGCGCGACGCCACTGGGCGGCGCTCATCGCCCTGCCCTGCCTAAAAATCCCAGGGGCCGAAACGCGAGTACCAGCACCATGATGACGAAGGTGAACACGATGCCGTACGTGGGCGCGTAGGCGAGGCCGAATTGTTCGGCAACACCGATCAGAATAGCGCCCAAACCAGCGCCAACGATACTGCCCATGCCACCGACAATGACTACGACCAACGACGCGAGTAAGTAGCGCGTATCCTCCCCCGGAGAGATGGAGAGCGCCGTCCCGCCCACCACGCCGGCGAAGCCCGCCAGGCCGGCGCCAATCGCAAACGTAATCGCGAATACCAATTGCACGTTCACTCCCGAGGCGGCGAGCATGCCGCGATCATCGACGCCGGCACGAATCATCATGCCGACCCGGGTCTGGTTCAAGAACCACCATAGGACAAATCCGATGACGACCGATGCCAGCAATAGCACCAGCCGGTACAACGGATACGCCTTGACCAGCGGCAATCGCGCCACACCGAAAATCGCTTCCGGCGGATCGAACTGATAGATTTGCGCGCCCCATTGCCACAACATCAGATCCGCCAAAACGATGGAGATACCAATCGTGACCATGGTCTGCCGCAAATCCTGCCCTTGCATGAAGCGAAACACGCCCAGTTGCAACACCAAGCCCATCAACGCCGAGACAACGAAGCCGGCCACGACCGCGAGTAGCCAAGAACCGCTGGCATCGCCCACCTCCCAGCCGACATAGGCGCCGAGTAAGTAAAGCGAGCCGTGGGCAAGATTGACGTTGCGCATTAGGCCAAATACCAAAGTAAACCCGCTCGCAACGAGGAAATACAGCGACGCGAGAGTGAGACCATTGAGCAGCGTGGAGAAAAATAGCTTGGTGTTGTCGCCTATTGCCCAGACAATGAACACGAGGATCGGCGCGCCGATCGCAACCATCCAAAACCACTTCCAGAAACGCGACAAGCTCAGTCCTCTTATTCTTTATCGGGATCGGGCCAAGAACGGCCTAAGTCCGCCACCAAAGCAGATTCTTCACTTCGTTCCGAATGACATGGAACGCGGGCATCGTCGCGCTTCTGTTTCAAGTACTATACCGCCGACAAACCCATGCGTTGACGCGATGAACGAATCTCCGGTTCGCGGAAAAATTCGCCATCCTTCATCACCGCAAGAATGCGGCATTTATCGCTGAGTATGGAAATATTCGCCAGCGGGTCGCCGTCAACCAACAACACATCGGCAAGATGGCCTTCCTTGATTTCGCCCAGCTCATTGCCCATTTTCATGATCTGGCCGCCGTACTTAGTCGCGGCAACAATCGCCTCCATCGGCGTGAAGCCAAGATATTTAACAAAATACTCGAGATCCTTGGCATTCTCGCCATGTTTCGCCCACGCAAAGCCGTAGTCGCCACCAGGCAACACGCGAATGCCGCGCTTATGCATTTCCTTCAGGGTTTTGCACGCCGCCTCCAACTCGTCTTCGTAACCCATGGCCACAGCTTTTGCGTGGTCAATACCAACAACCTCGCCTTCGTAAAGCAGTTTGATCAAGATGGCAATGCCCGGAGCGACGAAATGTTTATCTTTGTTGGCTTCGAGCATATCGAGGGATTCGGTGTCGCTATAGCTCGCGTGGTAGATCACTTCGATGCCATGGCGCACCGCCTGCTTGACCGATTCGGCGGAGCGCGCGTGGCAGGCAAGGCGCTTGCCGCGCAGCTTGGTTTCCTTCACCGCCATGGCCACTTCCTCGTCGCTCATCCACGAGGTTTTTGCGGTGGCGGGCGGCGTCAAATTGTCACCGGATAAGTTGAGCTTAATCGAATCGACACCGAACTTAAGGTACATGCGCACCAGCTTGCGCATTTCCTCCGGGCCGCTGATGACATTGCCAATTCCGAGCTCGGGATACGGCAGATGCGGCGGCGCTTCATCGCCTAGGCAGCCTGCCACGGTAATTTCCTGGCTGGCTGCGAGATAACGCGGACCAGGTATTTGGCCGGAGTTGATCGCATTGCGCAACACCACGTCGAGTCGCGGCTTGGCCGTTGCCGCACCGACGCAAGATGTCCAACCGTGATCGAGGTAGGTTTTGGCTACGCTCGCACACCACAGAATATGCTCTTCGACCGGAATCTGGGTAATGCCCTCCAGCGTCTGCGAATTCAGCCAACTGAAATGCGTGTGCGCCTCGCACATGCCGGGCATCAAGGTCGCGCCCGCGCCGTCGATCACGGTCACGCTGTTCGGCGGCAAGGTACGGGCGCTGCGTCCGATGCGGGAAATACGATTGCCCTGCACCAGTACTTCGCCGCTAAAGGGTTGGGCGCCGCTTCCGTCGATAATTCGCACGTTGGTGAAAAGTACGTTTGCCATGTTTTCTCCTTCGGTTAGGTCGATTCCTACTTCATGCGTTGACTGAGGAACTGCCGCAACAATTCGCTGCATTCCTCGGGTTTTTCCACTGGCGTCCAATGGCCGCAAGCGCGTAACACTTCGACGCGGGCGCCGGAAATTTTGTCGGCGATCTGGCGCACCGCCTGCGGCGGCGATATCACATCCTCGTCGCCCGTGACCAGCAATGTCGGACAGGTGATGGCGCTGATATCGGCGGATTGTGCGTCCGCCAGGGCGTCGCATGTACGTGCGTAACCGTCAGGATCCTGGCGCATCAATGACTCGCGCACATAGGCCACGGCAACCGGGCGGCGCTGTTTGGTTTCCGACGCGGTGGATGCTTGCACTAACGCGTCGGCGATGGCCTGCATGCCGGCCGCGCCTTCAGCGCGCGCCTTTTGTCCGCGCGCGCGGATATTAGCGCGCGCACCGTCCGGCGGCGCAAGCAGCGGGCCGAATAGGCAAAGACTTCGAACCAAAGTAGGTTCGGCGGCAGCAAGATGCGTGGCGACGATGGCGCCCAGCGAATGGCCCAGGAGGTGTACTTTGTTCACTTTCAAGTCGCTCAAAACCTTCCACGCGCATTGCACGAAGCGCTCGATGGACAGCGCACCCTCGGCGCGGTAAGAACGCGCCGAACCTGGCAGGTCGATGCGAATAGCGCGAAAGCGCGTCAGCACCCCCATCACCGACGTCCAGGTGTTGGACGATCCACCCAGACCGTGCAGCATGAGCACGGCATCGCCTTCGCCATCGACCTCGATGGCGATACGCTCAATAAATTGCGTGGCCATGTCCGCAGCCGTGCGCAAACCATCTTTTGCTCAATTTTTCCTCCTGACAGACGCTTGTTCCCCGGAGAATTTTAGCCCTTTTGGGGATCACGGAAAATGCTCATGCCTGAATTTGTTAGCCGCGAAAACCGCTTATGATACCCGCCCGACGGCTCGTACTCGAGAACGAAGTGACGCTGATCACATCGTTCTACACGGGAGAATAACATGATTTTGACTCACAGCGGCAAGGCAAACTCCGGCTTGAGAACGTGATTTTTAAGCGATTATGTGGGTCGACAGAAGACGTTCCGAATAGATCGCCAGGACGCGCATCCAGCGCGGGCGCGGGCGATGCCTGCCGTGGGAGGCTCATAGATGCTTCATCGCAGCGGCAGCGGCAACTCGCCTCGCAAGCCCCGTTTGACGATGATGGATAAATACGATTTGATATCTGTGCGCCGATCGGCGGTTTAAACGTTGGTTTAGAACGAACGACCCATGTGTGTGGACAATCTCATCACTCCGCGCGAATAAATTTATGCAATACTTGAAATAGCTTATATTCTTGATCTTTAAATGCTTAGCAATAAAATTAAGTTCATTTTGTTTGCATTGTTTTTCGCTGCATTCGCAACCGCGAATGCAGCCGATAACGTTAATTCGAGTTTGGATGGGCGGTTTTTGGGCACGTGGGAAGGCAGCTGGCTTGAAGGCATGAGCAGTGGGAAAGCAACGCTTACGCTCAAGGACGAGAGTGGCGAATTAACCTTCACCACTCGACCCGCTTTCGGCGCACGGCCGGTTTCGATCACGAAGATTACCAGTACCGAAAGGCAGTTGGGATTTCAGACGGTCGGCGCAGATGGCTACGTGATGCGCTTCGATTTGAAGCCGAGCAAGGACTACCAAAAACTCAAGGGAAAAGCGTATTACGACAGCTTGCACATGGAGCTGGAGCTATCCCGTGTGCCAAGCAATTAGGAGAAGCGCTGTTCGCTTCTCCTGGTTGAATCGCTAGTTAGGATCGGGCGGCGGTTTGAGGCTGGTGATGTAGCGCGCGAGCGCCATCAACTGTTCATCGCTGAGGGTGCCGCCAAATGACGGCATTGGCGTTTTTCCCTTGACGATGCGCTCAATCACGCGGGCAAAATCCAAGCTGGTGCCCGCCAGTTGCGGTCCGTCACCGCGCTGCATCCCACGGCCTAAATGGCACGCGGCGCAACGAGTGGAAAATACGGTCTTCACATCAATGCCGAATTCCGCCTTCGCGGCGGCAAAGGCTTCCTCGGGCGTGAGGCTTTGTGGCGCAGGGGGATCGGCTGCAAAACTTTGTTGTCCCATACCTACGCCGGCTGTTAGCGCGATCGCTAAAACAATATTATTCAAATACTTGGTCGGCATAAATTTCATCTCTTTGTCTTTGGAATGAAAAGGGCGAGAGATTTCTCCCTCGCCCCATTAACGCGATACTGCTTATGGCGGTTTACGGCAGAGCAAACACAATCAGGTTACCACCTTCAGAAGGCATGCT
>JANMJR010000498.1:0-21570 GCA_031371465.1 Pseudomonadota bacterium | reverse complement strand
AAAAGGCTATGTCGCGGTGAGCAATCCATTTTGGCATAGCTGTTGCTTCCTCTTTTTTCTGTGCAGCAGCCGTCTGCCAGGTCGGTGGAGGAGCAGCGCGTCAGTGGCTCGCATTGGCAGCGTTACCCACCCGCGACATTTACCGCTTCACAAACTAGGAGATGCACATGAATAGATATCAAATCATTGCCGGGATTAGCATCCTCGGACTGGGTCTTTCGATACCGGCGTTAGCTGCGGATACGACCAAGCCGGGAAGCGAGGCGCCCTCGACACAGAGCGGGCAACCCGATGCAACTACCAGCCAGAGTCAAACCGCGCAAGACAAACCGCAGGCGGGTTCGGGGCAATCAGCGATAACCGTGCAACTGCAACCGAAAGGTAATTCCGGCATCAGCGGAACCGCGACGCTGACGCCTCAAGGTGATCAGACAAAGGTTGTAGTTCAGCTAAAGGGCAATACCTCAGGCGTCGCGCAGCCGGCGCACTTTCATACAGGGACGTGCGACAAACTCGATCCGAAACCCAAGTTCCCGCTTTCCGACGTGGTGAACGGCGCATCCAGTAGCGTCGTTTCCGCTCCGGTTGCGGAACTAACCTCCGGCCAATACGCGATCAATGTTCACAAAAGTGCTGCCGAAATAAAAACGTCGGTCGCATGCGGTGACGTCAAAAGTTAACCCGCAGTAGACGGGGCCCGCTTACATGCTTAATTCGAACTAAACAAGCCTGTCCAGTATTGCGTCCGCCTGGCGGTTGGGAAAGTATCGTCTCAAGAGGGAGGCTCTGTTCAACCGCGCCGCGCCAGCGCATGGCAACGATACGGGGCGACGCGTCCATGCGGCCGCGGGTCGTTTTCTGTTGTTTAATTGTTTAAGGAAACATCATGATTAATAAGTACAGCATTTTATTCACTACTATCCTTTTCGCTGGTCTCGCGCAAGGGCAGCAGCAAGATCAGGCTGACCCACAGACCGAGCAGAATGCGACAGGGCTCGAAACATTGAACCGGCCCGCGACCGCGAATTTGCGGCCCACCAAGGGAAATCAAGCCAAAGGAACGGTAACATTTACACCCACCGACGACGCAAACAAGGTAAAAGTCCAAGTGCATTTATCGGAACTCAAGCCGGGGGGCGTGCACGGTCTGCATGTTCACGAAAAAGGTGATTGCAGCGCGCCCGATGCCTCGAGCGCGGGCGGGCATTTCAATCCGGCCGGCAAGTCGCACGGCGATAGGACCGCCGACGAAAGGCATGCCGGCGATCTGGGTAATGTCGAGGCCAGTAGCGCAGGTACGGTATCCGCGACGTTTGACGTCGACGATATCAGTGTGAGCGACGGCCAGCAGGGCATTATCGGCAAAAGTGTTATTTTGCACGAGAAGGCGGATGACCTTAAAACCCAACCCTCCGGCGATTCCGGCGGCCGCATTGCGTGCGCGGTAATCAAATTTCAAACCCAGAAAACCCGCGCACCGCGTTTGTAATTTCTTTGCTCCGGTAAGTACCGCGGTTGTGCAAACGCGCGTGGTTCAGCGAATTCGTGGCGTGATACGAGTCCGGGTCGGTGTTGCGCTCGCGTTCGTGGCGGATGGTGTTGGCAAGTCGGGTTTGCGCGCTACGGAAAGTCGGCTTTGACGGGTGGCAGCTCATGCCGTGCGGCGGCGTCATTGTCATTGGTGGATTTGGTGTCCTGCCGCGGCCGCTCGTGCACAGCCTTGACGGAACATCTGGCGCAATTTTTTTCGTCGCCGTGGATGGATTGCGCTGTCAGTATTGCTCGCGGCTTACCTTGGGGTTACCGGTGTGGCGATCTCGGTCCCCATCGCATGATCCGAGCGGCGAACTTTCCGATCCGACGATCGCCGCTGAAGGGATCGCGACCTCCGGCGTATCACCCAGCGAGGGGCATGTCCGTTCCATGACCCCGACCGGGATTGCTATCTTTAACAGGTCATCCTGAACCCTTCGCTGCGCTCGAGGGTAAACTCCGTGAAGGATCTGCTTTGTTGCGACCTTGTAAGCAGATCCTTCGCGTTGCTCAGGATGACATGTGTATGTGGCCGCAAGAGCGCCGTCGGTTCATGGTCCGTGGGCAGTATCGGCACGGCCGATACAGGCAGCGCGCGATGAACCGATAGATCGCGCTTGCGATGCCAAACACATTTGAACTCCCGGTAATCGTTAAAGTCGCCTGGGAAATGCTGCTTGGGGGCGGCATTGGGCGCGCGCGACCAAGTTTTTTAGTCAATTCTTTGTAATTGGTACAAAATATGCTTGTTGGTTTGAAAAATACTCAAAAACTTGTAGCGTACGCTCCCGTATCATTGTGTTAACCCATTTAATTGCCTTCAGTGGAGCAAGATGTCCCATGTACTAGTCGTTGACGACGATGCCAATGCCGCGACTACCTTATCAGAGCTAGTGGCAAACGAGGGATTTACCACATCCACCGCCCATAGTCTGCATGAGGCGCGGCGACAGATGGCAATTCGCCGCCCGGACGTTATTTTGTTGGACCTTGTCCTTCCCGACGGCAGCGGTATGGATTTGATTCAAGATGTGGAGTCGCGCACCACCACAGAAATTGTGTTGATCACCGGCCATGCGAGTCTGGAGAGTTCCATCGAAGCCTTGCGCCTGGGCGCCGCGGACTATCTGCTCAAGCCGATTAATATGGCGCAGCTTCAGGGTATTCTTTCTCGGGTAGCACGACCGGCTGATCTAAAGCTCGAAATTAGTAATCTGCGTGGGGAACTGCGTACCCTGGGCCGTTTTGGAAAGCTGTTGGGGGTTTCGCCCGTAATGCAGCGGGTTTACGATCAGATTGCGCGTGTTGCCCCTACGGCGGCGACTGTTTTAATCACAGGGGAAAGCGGAACGGGAAAAGAAATGGTGGCGCAAACCATACATCAGTTGAGTCGCCGCAAAAAACAACCTTTTCTGGCCGTCAATTGTGGGGCTATTTCCCCGCAACTCATCGAGAGCGAAATGTTCGGCCATGAAAAAGGCAGTTTCACCGGCGCTAGTAGACAGCATCGCGGTTATTTTGAGCGCGCACACGGTGGCACCTTGTTCCTTGATGAAATTACGGAGATGCCGCTGGAGCTGCAGGTCAAGTTGTTGCGTGTGCTTGAGTCGGGAACTTTTTCGCGCGTCGGTTCCGACGACGTTCTAGAAGGCGACGTGCGAATTATCGCTGCCACCAATAGAGTGCCAATGGAAGCGGTTGCTGGCGGAACGCTGCGCGAAGATCTGCATTATCGGCTTGAAGTTTTTCCGCTGCAGGTGCCGTCGTTACGCGATCGTCGCGAAGATATAGAAATATTGGCCAATCATTTCTTGGCCGAATTGAACAAAACGGAGGGTACGGAAAAGGTCTTGGCGCCCGACGCGATCGAGGCGCTACGCGGTTACAGTTGGCCAGGAAATGTTCGCGAACTGCGCAACGTGGTACAGCGCTCCCACATTATGGCGGAAAATACAACGATAGACAGTCGTGATATGCCGACGGATTTGGGTGCTCAGAAGCAAGACTCAGGGCCCTACCTCAATGTCGCGGTGGGCGCCACGATCGCGGATGTGGAGCGCCGTCTTATTTTCGCAACACTCGACCAGTGCGAGGGTACGAAGGAAAAAGCCGCGGAAATGTTGGGTATCAGCTTAAAAACCCTATACAACCGCTTGCGCGAATACGGCTCGCCGTAACGGCTAAGAGTCGCCTAGTTTAGTCTTGGCATGAGAGTTGCGTCGTTTAGGTAACGATTAATAACTATTTACTCGGTGGCGGCACAACGATCACGATCCGCGCTCACGGTGAATGCCCCCAAATTTACAAAAAATTGTAGGAGTTACAAAAATTAACGCAAATTTGAATTTTAGAATGTTCCAATGCTTAAATTAGCGATCATTTTTTTCGTCATTTCATTGCTGGCCGGCTTTTTTGGCTTTACCAATGTGGCGATTGGGGCAAAATCGATCGCGAAGGTCCTGTTTTTTATTGCGCTCACAATCTTCCTCGTGGTATTGATTTTCGGTGTTTTGCTAGGCGTATTGGTGTTATAGGGCTGGTCGCACTAGCTAAAAGAGAGACGCTTGCGCCTTTTATTTGCCTAGCCGGGGTTTGATTCGCACAGAAGTCTGTTAGATCTGGAGAAATTTAAATGCAAAATCGCAAGTTGAACCTAATGGGTTCAATCACCAACCTTGTTAGAAATGTCGTCGAGTTAGTGGAAACTAGACTGACCTTAGTTGCGTTGGACCTGCAAGAAACGGGCATGAATTTCTTGTCGCTGATTATTCTATGCGGCGTCGTTATCGCCTGCTTGGGATTAGCCTTGATCTTGGCGACCCTATTTGTTGTGGTGATCTTTTGGGACTCACACCGATTGCTGGCATTGGGCGGCGCGGCGGCCTTCTTTGCATTGACGGGCTCGGGGCTTTGGTTCGTGATTTTGTCGAGATTTCGCAGTATGCCGCGCTTGTTCGCCGCGACGCGTGGAGAATTCGCCAAAGATCGCGAGTGGTTATCGCGGAATAATCCGCGCAACGTAGCCGGTACGTACTAATTGCAACCTACGGCGCCAATAAAATCTAAAAGATGATCGAGGTCGAGCGGTTTACGCAGGTACATATCGAAGCCGGCGGCGAGCGCGGATTCGCGGTCTTCATCATTAGTAAAACCGGTGATTGCAATCGCTTTTGTCGCGGCGCCGCCTGGCAGAGCGCGGATGATCTTGATTAGATCGTAACCGTCTAAACCGGGCATGCCCAAGTCCGATAGGACCAGCGTTGGTCGCCAAGTTTGATACAACGTCAGCGCTACCGTTACAGATTCTGCCGTGAGTACATCCGCATCATGCAGGCTTAGGATCTCGCCCAATAACTCTCGAGTATTGCGTTCGTCATCCACGACTAAGATGCGCAGACCCTTGAGGCTGACGTTGCTATCGGCTAGCGCTGCTACTGCCTCGGCCGAGGGTGTACGACCCGCTTGGCGTGGGGTGACAAAGGGATAGGGCAATGAGATCGACGTAGGTAAAATCAGCGTTTTTCCGCGCTCAATACGTTAGCATCCTTAGCTTGGCCATCGACCAGAAGATAAATAATTACGCCTGCGCTTTGAACCAAGCGAACCCCGCCCGTGTTAACGCAAATGTGGCTACGAAGACCGGAGAGACTGACTTGCGCACAACGCTTCGCGCAGATGAGATAAGTGACCATTGTTCGTATGCATGGGCTGTTATCGGTCGACAAACCAATACACTTTAATATTCGTTAACGTGGGCCAAAAATTGATATTTTGATATCTAAAGATAAAGCATCATTCATGCCTGACGGCCCTCTTCACTCCGATTCACGGGGTATGCTTTTTACGTCGCATTATCGAGGACACGCTGACGAAAGCCATCACAACCGTACGGGGCTTAATCGGCGGTTCCTTAAAGCTGGTGCGGTTGGCATGAAAGATGCTCGGTTTAAATTTAGGTTCGGTCCAAGGTTATTGAACGATGTTTCGCCGACGCTAAAGAGCATTGGCGAAAACTCAGCGCATGGGGTTAATTCTTACCCGCGGCTGACTGGAAAGCTTTATTTCACACCCGCTAGCGACGCGAACGCTTCTTTTTTTCGTTCGCAACAAAGGACGTCTTATGAACACGCACGTAGACCATTCACTATCGTTGCTCCGTGTAAAATTAGCATTTGTGATGTAAGAATCGAAAACCGTCTTTCAAATCACTGTTCTGGGCAAAAGGGATGCCGCGATATCGGCGAACGCCAACTTTAAACGTTGCAGAATTTGAAGCAGTATCAAAACTGCTGAGTTTGAGCGTGTTACTGCTCGATCACGACACTAATCTGAAATTTGCGAGTAGCGATGCGCCGCGTTTGTTCGGATCACCTGACGCGGATGACTTGAAACGTCGTTGGCAAGATTGTTATAAGCTTTTGCAATTACCCGATCTGTTACAACTGCAAAAAAATGGCAAACCCTTGCGCCATCGCTCCGAAGTACGCTCATCGAATTCGACGTGCTTGCTGCGAATGGAAATCTATCCGCTACGACACGGCGATTGTGACTGTTATCTGATGTTGGTCAAGGATCGGCAAGTTTTGAGCGCGGCGGAACAGCAAATAATCCTCGCCGGCCAACGCCAAGGGCAGCATCTGCTTACCTCCACATTAGCCCACGACCTTAATGCGCCAATAAATACAATGCGCATTACACTGGAGTTGATGGAGCGTATACCGTTTATCGCTGCGTTCGGCACATCGAACGATTTGGTGACGAAATGGGAACGTTATAAGGGCATTCTTCGCGAAGAGTTGGAGAAGCTAAAAACCCAAGTTGCCGGTATTCCGAATTTGTTTGGCCCCGAAAAATATGCAGCGTCCGTAGCGTTCGATGTACGTGAGGTAATCAACGACGTCGCGAGATTTCTAAAGCACGAAACCAGCTCAAAACGAATTCGGCTGGAACTGCTATTGCCGGAGTACCCGATTACCGTTCAAGGTAGGCCGTACGAGATGAAACTAGCGCTGCTCAATCTCGCAATTAGTTTCGTGGAGACATCGCGGCATGGTGAGCGCCTGAGTATTCAAGCTTCTTCTTTGGGGGTGTTTGCCGAGGTTATTTTCCACGCTGGCACGGTGCAGATTCAAGCGCAAGAGGACTATGAAAACCTGACGTTCGTACCAGCAGGGAGCGACGCCGGGCTTTATGTCGCTCGATTGTTGGTGGAAGCGTACGGCGGCGAAGTTCAAGTCCTAGCCCCGAGCCAAACTCAGGGCGCAACCATTCGCTTATTACTTCCGCTGCAAGTTACCCCGCGAGAATCGCTCAGTTAGCTCAGGATTCGTTTCGCCCCGACCATCAACAATTCGGTCTCGGTAAAAATTACGCGGAGTTTGTAATTATTACCCAGGCTCCCGTCGTTTGGACGCTTCGGTTTTCAAATTCTTGTGTGTTGTCGTCGCAAATAATTCGTTCCTGGAGAAACCTTAGGTTGGCACAGAGGTTGCTAACTCTTTAGTTATAGATCCCGGTTCGAGTGGGTCGACTCCTATCTCATTGCAGTTCTTTGCCTAATGCGGTGCTTCGATTAAGGCGTAATTATGGTGATAAAGGCGTTTTTGGGATTGTTGATCGCTGCTCTCGGAATCGCTTTCCTGGGATGTGAGAACCGCCTCCGTCCCAAGACAGCGGTAGTTCAACGGGTGGACGATTCGTCCATCTCGAGAATGGCGAAAGCTGCTTTATTGAATGAGCCGGGTACTCGGACCGCAGACGTCAGAATCGAGACGGTTACGGGTACTGTAATGCTGAGCGGCTCAGTTTTGGATGAGACTCAGCTACAGCGAGTGTTTCAAATCGTAAGTGCAATAGCGGGTGTCAAGCGGATTTACAACCAACTTATTGTGAAGCAAAGCGGTAATGGAAGTAGCGGTAATGGAAGTTTGGTGCGAAGCCAATTAATCAAAGTTTGATGCTTTTTGATTGGAGGTTTTATGTTGCATTATGCGGCAGTTTTTTTCGTCATCGCGTTGATCGCAGCGTTGTTCGGTTTCGGTGGAATTGCCGCCGGCGCGAGCGAAATTGCGAAGATCCTATTCTTTGTATTTCTTTTGGTCACCGCCGTGACGCTCATCATGGGCCTGATTCGGCGCAAACCTTAATCATTTGGAGGCTTTATGAACAGTACCACGCACATGGAAAATGACCCGAAACGGGCCTTGAACAAGGGTTTGCAGTCAGCCGAGCGAACCCTCGACAATACCGTCGAATCGTTGGCATCGGGCTTCAAGGATGTCGTTGCAGACGCGGAAGAGTTGTTGCTGGCGACCGCCAACTATTCCG
Organism: Pseudomonadota bacterium; assembly: GCA_031371465.1. Classification (GTDB taxonomy): domain Bacteria; phylum Pseudomonadota; class Gammaproteobacteria; order Burkholderiales; family JALYOK01; genus JALYOK01. Next base: position 13,710 of record JANMJR010000498.1, on the reverse strand, counting down.
GAGAAGGGCTCGCCGCCGCGCGTGAAAAATTTCGAGAAAAGTTAAACACGGCGAAGGGCAAGTTGTTTGATGCGCAATCCATCATCAACGACAAAGCCGAACACGCCGCTGCGGTGACGGAGAAATATGTCGCTGAAAATCCATGGAAGGCTATTGCGATCGTCGGCTCCGTTGGCGTAATCATCGGCATGCTAGTGAGCCGGCGATAATTTGCCGACCCCATGCGTTGCTTGACGTTGCGCAGCGAAAGTTCATTTATAAATGGGAAGAGGGATGATTTCGTTGAAATAGCCTTGACTTAAGCTTACCAACCAAAAGGAAAAGTAACATGACTGCTCAGTCGCCGTTTCTGACCGACGTCGCAACGCTACGTCAACGAGCTAGACAGCACATGGAAGAAGGTGCGATTACCAACTCGTATGGCGCCAATCGGGAAACCGTTGTTAAGTTATTGAATGACGCCTTAGCCACCGAGTTGGTCTGCGTGTTGCGCTATCGGCGGCACCATTTTATGGCCGAGGGACTTAGCGCGCAAAGTGTTGCACAGGAGTTTATGCAGCATTCAATTGAAGAACAGGCTCACGCGGATCAGATTGCAGGGCGGATCGTCCAGTTGCGTGGAGAACCGAATTTTTCACCTGACCAGTTAACCAGCCGTAGTCATGCGGAATACGTCGAATGTGATTCTCTCGTGGCGATGATCAAAGAAAACTTGGTCGCCGAGCGCATCGCAATCGATAGTTATCGGGAAATGATTAACTATCTTCGGGAGAATGACACGACCACACGCCGCATGCTTGAAGGCATTTTGGCGATGGAAGAAGAGCATGCCGACGATCTGCTGACGCTGGTTGAAAAGTATGTTTCAACTGATTCAAAAACTTAGCGGCCGGTGACCGTGTCGGCGCGCAAGCAAGAAATTAGGCGACGGCGCGAAGATCTTATCACCCGCAACGATAGCTACCGCTATCAAATTGCGGATGCTTTCCATCAACTGCAACCTCGTATTGACTACGTTGCGGCTGTGGTTCGATTCGTCAACTCTGTTCGCGCAAATGTAGCGATTCTAAGTGGCATTGTCGCTCTTTTGACGTTACGCAGCCCGAATATGGCGTTTCGCTGGGCAAGGCGGGGCTGGGTGCTTTGGCAACTCGTAAGACGAATCAGGCGCGCATAACTTGATTTGAGTGGTGACCCTCGAGAATTTTTCGCGTCGCTGGAATACCGGATCGAGCAACAGGTAAGCACTATTTTTACGGTGGTCCAACACCGATCATGAACGGAAGCAAAATGGCTGCAACGATCTCGCTAGACATCTACCGTCGAGTGGCCCTCTGGTCACTGCTTTTGTCAACGCTATGCGGATGCGCTTCCCTTCCGGATCTGCAGGGTTTGCGACACGGTTCCGCGCAACGGCAACAGCAGGAACGGCTGGCGGATGTTCGAAGCGTGGCGCAGGGTCGCGCCGATCGGACTATCAAACAATTGAAGCTCGACGGCGAAGTCACTTTACTAAGCCGCCATTTAGCCTATATCGAAGCGGTCAACGGCCCGCCGCTGGTTGCCGGTAATGCAGCGCGGCTGTTGGTCGATGGTCCTGCCACTTTCGACGCAATGTTTTCAGCTATTCAAAGCGCGCGCCACCACGTCAATTTGGAAAGCTATATTATCGACGATGGTGTGGTGGCGCAGCGACTAACGGACCTATTAATCGCAAAGCGGGCCCAAGGTGTGGAAGTAAATGTCGTCTATGACTCGGTTGGTTCGATCTCTACCCCGGCTGAGTTTTTTGACCGATTGAGAGCGAACCAGATCAACGTTTGCGAATTTAACCCGGTCAATCCGCTGAAGGGAAGAAAATGGCGGATCAATAACCGTGATCATCGCAAGATATTGATTGTCGACGGCGAGACGGCATTTACCGGCGGCATTAATATTAGCGGCGTTTATTCCACCGGATCCTTCGGTAGTAAACGTAAGAAAGCCGATGCTAGCAAAGGCTGGCGTGACACCCATGTGCAAATCAAGGGGCCTGGGGCGGTCGAATTTCAGCGGCTGTTTGTTGACACGTGGGCGAAACAATGCGGCCCGGCAGTAACAACACTGAATTATTTCCCGCGCGTCCCGAGCATGGGCGACAAAGTCGTCCGCATCCTCAGCAGCAGCCCTGATGATCCACTGAACATCACGTATGTCGCCTTACTTTCCGCCATTGCCCATGCGGAGAAAAGTGTTTACCTGACGATGGCGTATTTTGTTCCTGATCCGCAAACCATCGAAACGCTGCGGGCTGCGGCACAACGCGGAGTCGACGTGAAATTGATACTCCCTGGTTTCAGCGATTTTGCAGCCGTTTTCCACGCCGGCCGTTCTCATTATTCGGACTTGTTGGATGCCGGCGTAAAAATATTTGAACACCGCGAAGCGTTGCTACATGCCAAGACGGCTGTCATTGATGGCGTTTGGTCCACTGTGGGATCAACCAACATGGATTGGCGCAGCTTTCTTCATAACGACGAAGTCAATGCCGTAATAATTGGCGAAGAATTCGCTACTGAAATGCAACGCATGTTCGATCGCGACCTAACAGAATCCGTTGAAATCGATGGCGAGAAATGGCGTGCGCGCAACCCTGTACTCAGAATGAAGGAATGGGGCGCCAGGCTCTGGCAATATTGGCTATAACCGCGCCCGATAACGTGATCAAAAATAGCTGAAATTTACACTGGTTTAGTCTGGGCTACGCTGCCACGCCAAGTCGTGTTCAAGACACCCAGAGGTAACGTATCGACCTTCGGGTATCTACCGCGAAAAAATAACGTGGGCACGCAGCTTGCTCAATTTATTAGGGCTGCCGGATATTTGACGCACCGTATTGGATGACCGGTTCCCCTTTTGCGAAACCTGGTGGGTAACGATCGCTGCCTTTCGACACTACCCGGCAGTTTCCGTTACATTTTTTGACCCGCTTCGCGCCGCGGCTGACGTTGCAGCGCCAATCTGCGGTGACGCTAGGCATACGCTGCCCGCCCATAGGAGACTCGCTTGTTTGCAACCTGGCGACATAACTTGATGTTTACTCAACTTAGGCTTTCCTCCATTGAGAAGGATGAAGAGCCGATTCGGGCGGAACTGTTTAGTCAAGAACGTCTGGAACAACACGCGCGAACCTTGGCGATTGCACAGGTTGTAACAACTGCGCCAAAAAAGCGCAAATCGCTGGGAAGCCGCGTGCAATCAAACAGAACGGCACTGGAGGCTGCATTGCAGGCGATCGCGCACACCGAACGCGATCAGCGCGCGATCACGCCCGCGGCAGAATGGTTGCTCGACAATTTCCACGTGGTCGAGGAACAAATCACCGATATCCACGACCATTTACCGGATCAATTTTATCGCGAGTTGCCAAAACTGGCCGACGGTCCACATGCGGGGTATCCCAGGGTATATGGAATGTCGTGGGCCTTTGTCGCTCATACCGATAGCCGCTTCGCTCCCGAACAATTGATTGGTTTTGTTTCGGCGTACCAAGACGAGGCCCCATTAACCATGGGGGAAATTTGGGCGCTACCGATCATATTACGCGTCGTACTTGTTGAAAATTTGACCCGCTTCGCGAACAAAATCACGAACTCGCAGCGCGGCCGGGAATTAGCCAATCGATACATTAACGAGTTCGCCAGTACTGATCCGCATACGCGCGGATCGGCTATGCGATTACCCGATGAACCGCTGCGACGGGCTTTTGCCGTTCAGTTGGTGCAACGACTTCGAGACCGCCACATCACGACTGCGTTTGAAACACATCTGCTGACCGATTGGCTGGCGGAACAACGACTCAGCATAGATGAGTTGGTGCAACGCGAACACGCCGCGCAGTCGGCGGCCAATTTGTCGGTTCGCAACATCATTAGTAGCATGCGCGCGATATCGGCATTTGACTGGCGCACCTTTTTTGAAACCGTTAGCTTAGTCGAGCAACGTATGCGTAGTCACGCGACCTACGTGGCCATGGATTTCGCATCTCGCGATCGCTATCGCCATGCGATAGAGGATTTATCCAGGTCTTCGGCTCTTTCGGAAATCGATGTCGCGCAAACCGTTCTCAAGAAAATCGCAGCGCCGCCAACTGATTTAACGCCGCGCGCGCTCGACCCCGGCTATTTTCTCATTGCCGAGGGACGGCCGGGGCTGGAAAACGAACTAAACTACCGTCCACCTTCATTTCAACAATTCAAGCGCATTTACAGCCGCAACCCTGCAGTCAATTATTTAACGAGCATCGCTGCCCTTACACTGCTTGTCGCGGCGGCGCCAGTTTGGATCAGTATTACAGCAGGGTTAACGACACTACAAATCATCACGCTGGGATTGCTCAGTTTGTTTCCCGCAAGTGACATCGCCGTCGCTTTTGTGAATCGACTCGTCACGATGGTTTTCAATCCCCGCCATCTTCCGCGCATCCGGCTTGAGCAAGGGCCGCCGCGGGAGTCTGCAACGTTCGTGGTGGTGCCCACATTGCTGACCAGCATTGCCGGCGTTTGCGAACAGATCGCGCAATTGGAAGTTTACTACCTCGCCAATCCTAACGGCGCCGTCTATTTCGCGATGCTGTCGGATTGGGTAGATGCGGACGCGGAAGCGTTACCGGCCGACGCCGCTTTGCTGGATTGCGCACGAGCGGAAATCGCTGCGCTGAATGCTCGTTACAAGACGTCCGGCGCCCCACGGTTTTACTTGTTTCATCGGCGTCGGCAATGGAACAAATCAGAAAGTAAATGGATGGGTTGGGAGCGCAAGCGCGGCAAGTTGACCGAGTTCAACCGCCTTTTGCGGGGTGCGACCGATGCCTCATTTCTGCCTCGGCAACAGGGTGAAGCGGCAATACCGACGGGTGTTCGTTATGTCATTACACTCGATGCGGATACCAAGATGCCGATTGATACGGTGAGTCAATTGGTTGGCATTGCCTGCCATCCACTTAATCAGCCGCGCTTTGATAATGCGTCAAACCGGGTAGTACGGGGATATGGTTTGCTGCAACCGCGGGTGACGCCGACCCTGCCGCAGCGGGAGGAGCGCTCGGTGTTTCTGCAATTATTTACCGGCGCGGGTGGTGTCGACGCCTACGCCGGTGCAGCTTCAGACATTTATCACGATTTGTTCGGGGAAGGCAGCTTTACCGGTAAGGGACTTTACGACGTCGATGCCTTTGACCGGGCGTTGGCGAAACGCGTGCCGCTAAACAGATTGTTGAGTCATGACCTGTTTGAAGGTATTTTTGCGCGTTGTGCGTTGGTGAGCGATGTCGAAGTGTTTGAGGACTTTCCGTCTCATGTCGAAGTGGCGGCAGCGCGTCAGCACCGCTGGGCAAGGGGCGATTGGCAATTACTACCTTGGATATTGGGATCCCGCGGACGCGATATCCCCGCAATTGGTCGTTGGAAGATGTTGGACAATCTGCGGCGCACGTTGTCGGCGCCGTCCGCCCTGTTGTTACTGATCCTTTCCTGGTCGTTGCCTCGCGCGCCGCAAGGCGTATGGCTTGCGCTGGTGGTTACCGCCCTTGCCGTGCCCGCGGCGGTGGCGCTGTTTGATAATTTGGTCGCCTTGATGCGCATGGCTCGTTGGTCGCATTCGCTGCGCGGTTTTGGTGAGAAAGTTCTATTGGCCGTTGGGCAAGCGCTGTTCGCCGTGACGCTGTTGGCACACCAGGCCTGGGTAATGGCGGACGCCATCGTACGCACCTTGGTGCGGTTATTCATTACCCGGCGCAAGTTACTGGAATGGACCACCGCCGCGCAGGCCAAAGCATTATCCGGCTTTGCACTGACCTTTTTCCTCTGGCCGTTGCGTAGCGCCACCGGCGTGGTGATCGGCGCCAGCGCGGCCGTTCTGTATTTCAATCCGGCTGCGCTGCGCATTGCCGCTCCCCTGCTGGTGCTGTGGTGGGTGGCGCCACTATTCGCACGATTAATGAGCTTACCTCCCGCAGCCGACTCCGCGCGGCAGTTGGCGCTTGCAGATACGCAGTCGCTGCGCGATAACGCCCGTCGGATCTGGCATTTCTTCACTACGTTTGTCACGGACGAAGATAATCATCTGCCGCCGGACAATTTTCAAGAGGATCCGCATCCTGCCATAGCGCATAGGACGTCGCCGACCAATATGGGGCTGTATTTATTGGCCACCGTGACGGCACGGGATTTTGGCTGGTTGGGTCTGCTGGATATGACACAGCGGTTAGAACTTAGCTTCGCAAGCTTGCTCAAACTGGAACGCTACCGCGGGCATTTACTGAATTGGTACGATACCCGCGCAATGCATCCGCTTGAGCCACGTTATGTGTCGACGGTCGATAGCGGTAATTTTGCCGGACACTTGCTCGCACTCAAGCAGGCGTGTGCCGAGCTCGTGCAGCGACCCATTGTGTCGGCCGCGCAATTTACGGGTGTCGCCGATACCCTCAGGCTGTTTCGAGAAACACTGGCGAAAACCAAACAAGATCGACGCACACTGTCTGTCACGGTAGACGAGCTGAACCGTTGTGCCGAACAAGTCGAATCATGTCTACTTACCCCGGTCGCCGAGGGACGAGCGTTATTAATACGTTGGCAGACGCTGTCGGAACACACTACCCATCTGCATGATCTTTGTTTGGCGTTCAGCGAGGAGCGCGCAGAGATCGATTCGGAACTGTTGGCATGGGCGCGCGCGCTTGATCGCGACGTCCGCTCCGTCGCGCGCGACATCGACGTTTTGTTGCCATGGTTGAAGGTCGAGTTTTCGCCGATCGATTTTGACGCCGACGCGACGAATTGGATCGTTGAACTGGAACACGCCGCGATGACCGCGGCGAATCTTCCTGGTCGTTGCGAGCAGGCTCGGCTTGCGCTGGAAACGCAACAATCGGGTTTGAGCATGGATGCCAATGCCTTGGAGCGCCGGCCTGCCGCGAATAGTTTGACAGCCGCGCTCAGTAGTGCGATTGAAGCAAATAATTCTTTGCGTCAGCGCCTTGATCATCTCGCTGATAGCGCGCAACGCTTGTTTTTTGAGATGGAATTTGGATTTTTGTTCGACCGGGAAAAACGACTGTTCGCCATAGGCTTTAAAGTGGCGGACGCCGCGCTGGACACGAGCTATTACGACTTGCTGGCCTCGGAGGCTCGTCTGACAAGTTTAATCGCGATCGCTAAGCGCGATATCCCTGTCCGCCATTGGTTCCGTCTCGGTCGCCGCTTGACCTCGCTCTCAGACGGCCCCGCATTGTTGTCCTGGTCGGGGTCGATGTTCGAATATTTGATGCCGTCCCTGGTTCTTCACACGCCTCACGGAAGTCTGCTCGATTCCACCTGCCGGCGCGTTGTTCAGCGCCAGATCGAGTATGCAAAGAGCGGCGCAACCCCCTGGGGAATTTCGGAGTCCGCGTTTTATGTTCGAGACCGGGCGTTTACTTACCAATACGCTGATTTCGGCGTGCCGGGGTTGGGATTAAAGCGCGGATTGGAACAAGATCGCGTCATTGCGCCGTACGCCACCGCCTTGGCTGCCATGTATGACCCGCACGCGGCACTTGCGAATTTTCGCGCGTTGGACAGTATCGGCGGTCGCGGCCGGTTCGGCTATTTCGAGGCGCTCGATTTCACTCCCGAGCGCTTACCCGAAGGACACAACATGGCCCTGGTGCGCGCTTATATGGCGCACCATCAGGGCATGTCGCTGGTGGCGCTTGCCAATACGGTCTTTCAAGGCATCATGCAACTGCGTTTTCACCGCGAGCCCATGATCAAGGCGATCGAACTCCTGTTGCAGGAGCGCACCCCCGATGCCGCGCCGGCACTCCTGGTGCAACCTGTCGCCGAGCGCCGCGTTCGCCCCGCGCAGATCGATCCACGTAACGCGCGTCGATTTCGATCACCTCATACGCCGGTGCCGGCGACGCATTTGTTGTCCAACGGCCGTTACACCGTGATGCTCACTGCGGCGGGTTCGGGTTATAGCGTGTGGGGAAAGCTGGCGGTTACTCGATGGCGTGAGGATGTCACGCGCGATTGTTGGGGCAGTTACATCTTTATCCGTAATATCTCGACGAACACCGTGTGGTCGGCCGGTTATCAACCCACGGTGCAAGAGCCTGATCACTATGCCGCGGTGTTTTTCGAGGAGCGCGCGCGGATCACGCGGCGCGACGGCGACATTACCAGCATGCTTGAAGTCGTCGTTTCCCCCGAGGATAACGCCGAGGTGCGGCTACTGAGATTGACCAACAACGGCTCAAGTGCATGCGAGGTTGAATTGACTTCCTATATGGAATTGGTGCTCGCGCCCTTGGCGGCCGATATCGCCCATCCGGCTTTTTCAAGTTTGTTTGTGGAAACAGAATATGTGCCGGAATCCCGCGCGCTGCTCGCGAAGCGTCGTCCGCGCGCCGACACCGAACCCGAGATTTGGGCCGCCCATGTGATTGCCTCCGGCACTGCTCAATCGGTTGAATATGAAACGGACCGGGCTCGCTTTATTGGTCGTGGCCAGGAAATTGGCGCGCCCATCGCCATCTTCGATGGACGGCCGTTATCGAACACCGTAGGCGCCGTGCTCGATCCGATTTTCAGCCTGCGCACGCGAGTCCGCATCGCGCCGGGCGCTAAAGTGCAAATTACTTTCTCGACGCTGGTGGCGGATTCGCGCGATGCGGTCATCGACCTGGCCGACAAATACACCGATCCGGCTATCTTTGAACGTATTTCGTCACTGGCCTGGACCTTTGCTCAGGTTCAGTTGCATTATCTTCGGATCGAGCCGGAAGAAGCACAATGGTTTCAAGCGCTTGCCAATCACGTTCTGTTCCCCGATGCGTCGTTGCGGCCCGACCCGGAATTCTTAAAGCTGAATCGATTGGGTGCGAGCGCGCTATGGCGCTATGGAATTTCGGGCGATCGTCCGATGGTGGTGTTGCGTATTAGGACCTCCGAGGAGATGGATATCGTTTGGCAACTGCTTCGCGCTCACGACTATTGGCGCATTAAGTGCCTGGCCGTTGACGTGGTGATTCTAAACGAACGCAGCGTATCTTACGTTCAAGACCTTCACCAATTAATCGAAGGCATGGTGCGCGCCAGTCAAGCGCTCGCGTCCCACGAAGCTCAAGAAATCGAAGGCGGCGTTTTTGTGCTGCGTGCGGATTTATTGTCACCCGAAGAACAGCAATTGTTGCTCACTGCCGCACGCGCCGTCCTGGTTGCCGGTCAAGGCAGTTTGATAGAACAATTAAATAAACCACCGAGAAAAGAGGAATCGTCGGCGAGTACTCGATCGCGCGGCCGTCGATCTACATTCGAAGCAGTGAAGATTCCCGTGCCGGAACTGCAATATTTTAACGGGCTAGGTGGTTTTTCACCCGACGGCAAAGAATACGTGACGGTGCTCAACAAAGGGCAAAATACCCCGGCCCCCTGGGTTAACGTGGTGGCGAATCCGAATTTCGGCTTTATGGTGTCGGAGAGTGGCGGCGGTTACACGTTTGCGCGAAATAGCCGGGAGAACCAACTAACGCCTTGGTCGAACGATACCGTCACCGACCCTGCGGGCGAAATATTCTACCTCCGCGACCAAGACAACGGTTGGATTTGGACGCCCTGCGCGCGCCCGATACGGCTCGGCGAGGCCCGTTATGTCACACGCCATGGCCACGGCTACAGTTCATTTCACAGCGGCGCCTATGGCATAGGCAGTGAGCTCGAGGTATTTGTGGATTGGACTGATCCGGTCAAAATTTCCTGTTTGCGGCTAAAGAACTATTCCGCGGTAACGCGAAAAATTTCCGTCGCCGCCTATGTTGAATGGGTGCTCGGCGCCGCGCGCGGCACGAATTCGCCCTTTATCGTTACCGAGCGAGATGAGGAAACGGGTGCACTGTTCGCTCGCAATCCCTGGAATGCCGATTATGGAGAGCATATCGCCTTCGCCGATTTCGCCGGCCGGCAAAGCAGTTGGACGTGCGATCGAACCGAGTTTCTCGGCCGCAATGGCAGCTTTCATCATCCGGCCGCTTTGCAGCGCGGCGAGATTTTGCTGGAGCGAGCCGGCGCCGGCTTCGATCCGTGTGGCGTATTACAAACGACCGTGGAGTTATTACCGGACCAACAAGTGGAACTGGTTTTCTTTCTTGGCCAGTCAGACAGTGCGGAATCGGCTCGCTCGTTGCTGCAACGCTTGCGCGCCACCGACCCTAGAGAAAGCCTAAACCAAGTCAAACAAAACTGGGGCAAGCTGCTCAACACCGTTCAGGTTCGCACGCCGGATGCCGCCATGGATATCATCATGAACGGTTGGCTGCTTTATCAAACGCTCGCCTGCCGCTATTGGGCTCGCGCCGCCTTCTATCAAGCAGGTGGGGCGTACGGTTTTCGCGATCAACTGCAAGACAGTATGGCGATCGCGTTGGTGGCCCCGCAGCTTTCGCGCGAACACATTCTGCGCGCGGCGGCGCGGCAGTTCCTGGAAGGGGATGTACAGCATTGGTGGCATCCGCCGACCGGCCGCGGCGTGCGCACGCATTTTTCCGATGACCGGATTTGGTTACCGTATGTGGTCGCCCATTACGTCGCCGTGACGGGTGATGCGGCCATTCTCGATGAAGTGGCGCCTTTCCTGGAAGGGCGGGAATTGCCGGCGGAACAAGAGGATGTCTATTTTGAGCCAACACGTTCCGAGCGGACGACAACCGTCTTCGATCACTGCGCGCTCGCGCTGGACGTGAGCTTAACGACCGGCGCGCATGGTCTGCCGCTGATGGGGGGCGGTGATTGGAACGACGGTATGAATCGCGTGGGTCATAAAGGGCAGGGCGAGAGCGTGTGGCTGGCATGGTTTCTCCACACCACATTGCTGACTTTCGCCGACCTGGCGGAATCACGTGACGCAAGCGAATCCAGCGCCCGCTGGCGCCACCACGCCAGCATACTCAAGAACGCCGCTGAAACGGCAGGGTGGGATGGAAGTTGGTATCGCCGCGCCTATTTCGATGACGGCACGCCGTTGGGCTCTTCAGGAAATACCGAATGCCGCATCGATTCACTGGCGCAAAGTTGGGCGGTCATTTCCGGCGCAGCCGACCCGGGCCGGGCGCGCCAGGCTATGGCCGCAGTTGATGAATATCTGGTCCGCACGGGCGACGATTTGATTTTGTTGTTTACGCCGCCATTTAAAAAAACACCACTGGATCCCGGTTATATCAAAGGATACCTGCCGGGCGTTCGAGAAAATGGCGGCCAATATACCCACGCCGCCGTATGGACTGTCATCGCCAATAGCATGCTCGGTGAAGGGGATAAAGTCGGTGAACTGTTTAACATGTTGAACCCCATCAACCGCACCGCCACCCGGGCTGGGGCGTTCGCCTACAAAGTGGAGCCTTACGTTGTGGCGGCCGACGTTTATGCGGAAGCGCCGCATACGCGACGCGGCGGTTGGACCTGGTACACGGGCGCGGCAGGCTGGCTTTATCAAGCGGGGATCGAAAGTATGTTGGGCCTGCGTGTTCGCGCCGGTCGGCTAAGGGTTCACCCTTGTATTCCGCGTGCTTGGCGAAGTTATGAAATGACGCTGCGATATGAGAGCTCGACCTTTGTGATCAAAGTGGAAAATCCCCCTGGGGCAGGCAACGTAGTAGCGAGCATCGAGGTCAATGGCGTGCCGCAACCGGACCAAACAATCACGTTGATCGATGATGGCCGGACCCACGAAATTCGCGTTCTGATGGGTGAATAGGACGTACGACATCGCACCGTTGGTCACTTCCTTCGTCATGCGGAAGTAGTCGAACACGAATCGCGGCCATAAATTGAGTTTGGGTATCAAGGCAGCGATGCGCCAATGCACATTGGGGTATTCCTCCTTACTACTTGCGCATCCTCGCGCAGAGAAAAATGGGGTGACGCATGTTCAATTACCTGAGGCAAAGGAGTACGGGCGGCGGCAGGATTAAGTCCACCGCGACCCCGACGTACTGAATCAAAGGTTCCTTACGACAGGTCAAGGCACGGATTGTCGTCTGAAGTAGACATATCGCCGTGGTCACCGGTAAATCGGTCGATAACGTTTGTAAGACTTACACGGCGCCGCCGCAAAAACCCGGAAAGGAATTATAGATCTCTGAATTGAATAATTATTTTACATAGTGATTCATGGCACAATTTGTGCTGGTAACTAGGCAATCTAAGACTATTCTCGGTTACCCTAATATTGGAGGCGTTATGAAAATGCTTATCACTTGGTTACTCGGCGTGCCTGTTGCGGTCACGTTTCTTTTCGCCGTTTTTGCCGTTGACGCCAGCAAAATTTCACCGCAAGTCGAAGCTGCCCAGGCGACAGAGTCCATCGCGATTTCGCCCCCCGAGCGGATAGCCAAGTCCGACAAATCGTAACCTGCAGTGCGCAGGCGGGATAGAACGAGTAGAACTTACGAAGCACCGATTGGCGAGGGACGACGCGCGTTAGAGCGTTGAATTTCGCCCTATCCTTGCCTAGTGCGTCGCACTTAACGGTACATATAAAAACATGGAAAGACGCATTTTTATATTTCGCTAAGTACGATGCGCTACACAGCTATCGGTTTACTTTGCGGCCATCAATCCTAGAAGGCTTTAGCCTGGTCAAGCATAGCGCCATCGCGTGGGTTGATGATGGTTGTCCGCGACTGGGCGCGGCGTTAGCGTTCTACACTATTTTTTCCCTAGCCCCGGTTCTAATCATCGGGATCTCAGTCGCGAGTTTCGCATTCGGTCGCGACGCGGTGCAAGGCCACGTTGTCGCGCAAATCCAGGATTTAGTCGGTCGCGAAGCCGCGTTCACGATACAAGCGATGATTGAAAACGCGCACCGGTCACATTCCGGTGTCCTCGCGACCGTGATCGGCATAACAACATTGCTGATTGGCGCGACAGCCGTGTTCGGCGAACTCCAGGATGCCTTCAATCTCATTTGGCGAAGTCAGCCACGGCACAGAAGTTTTTGGCTGTCAATGATACTAAGTAGACTTTTATCGTTCTCGCTGGTGATCGTGCTTGGCTTTCTGATGCTGGCGTCCCTCATCGTCAGCGCAGCCATCACTGCGTTCGCCAGTTACCTTGAGACGATCGTCGGCGCGACGGGGACCGTGCTGTCGCTGATAAATTTTACAACGTCGTTCAGCATCCTCACTCTGCTGTTTGCACTGTTGTTCAGAGTGCTACCCGATGCGCCGGTCAGATGGCGCGATGTTTGGCTGGGCAGCGTCATCACTGCCGTACTATTCAGCCTGGGAAAATTCTTGATTGGTTTGTATTTGGGCAACAGCGCAATAGCATCCTCATACGGGGCCGCCGGGTCGCTTGTGGTGATCCTGGTTTGGATTTATTACTCGGCGCAAATACTATTGTTTGGCGCGGAGTTCACGCGCTTGTATTCCGCTTCGCGACGTGTCGCAGCAGCCGCGGCTGATCAAAGTCAAGCAAGCGCCGCTTAACCACACCCACCCCCGTCGCTATTAGGCCCGACCTTCGCCGTGCTTACCACCTGGTTTCTTCTGATCGGCGCCTTCTTGTTGTTCATGGCGCTCACCCGCACGCTGCTCGAGCGGTTGGCCGTGAGCGCCGCGAAACTTTATTTGTTTATAGGCGTAGCGTTGGGACCGTACCGCCAGGGGCTGCACAAGATAGATCCCAAGGC
>JANMJR010000497.1:0-9625 GCA_031371465.1 Pseudomonadota bacterium | reverse complement strand
GCGGAAAAATTCGTTGATATCAAGTGCAGAAAATCCGGCTTGCGGCCCGATGCTTGCGTAATTGTCGCGACTATCCGTGCGCTGAAATACCACGGTGGCGTGGACTTAAAAAACCTCAACACAGAGGATCTTGGCGCCTTGGAAAAAGGCCTGACGAATTTGCAACGCCACGTCAAAAACGTCACACAGCATTTTGGCCTGCCCTGCGTGGTGTCGATCAATCATTTCACTAACGACACTGACAGCGAAGTGCAATTGCTTAAGGACAAGTTAGCGCAACTCGGCGTGAACGTTGTTCTGGCGAAACATTGGGCTTACGGCGGCGCGGGCGCGGAAGAGTTGGCGCACGCGGTGGTGAAACTGTGCGATAACCCAACCTCGAAAATGAAATTGGTCTATGAAGACCAAGCAACGCTTTGGGACAAGATTAAAATCGTCGCGACCAAGATTTACGGGGCGGCGGATATTTCCGCCGACGCCAAAGTGAAAGTGCAGTTGCAGAAATTCCAAGATGACGGCTATGGTCATTACCCAATTTGCATTGCGAAAACTCAGTATTCGTTTTCCACCGACGCAACTGCGCGCGGCGCGCCGAGCGGCCATGTGGTGAATGTGCGCGAGGTGCGATTATCAGCGGGCGCGGAGTTCATCGTCGCCGTGTGCGGCGACATCATGACCATGCCGGGCCTGCCGAAAATTCCTTCGGCGGAAAGAATCGATCTCGACGAGAACGGCAAAGTTGTCGGCCTATTCTAACGGCGAGATCCCGCGCTATTGGGACGACGCAATCGCGGGACTGAGCAAACGCGATCGCGTGTTGAAAAAAATCATCGCGAACTATCCGCTCAGCGTCATGACTTGCCGCGGCGAGCCATTCTTTACACTCGCGCGCGCCATCGTCGGCCAACAAATTTCCGTCAAAGCGGCGCAAAGCGTGTGGGGGAAACTGATGCTCGCGTATCCGGAATTTAGCCCGGAAAAAATGCTTCGCGCCCGCGTTACGCGCATGCGCGCCTGCGGACTATCGGAACGCAAAGCCGAGTACATCCGCGATCTCGCCACCCATCTGGCCAAGGGGAAAATCGAGCCTTCGACCTGGGCCGAGCGCCACGACGACGACATCATCAAAGACCTCATCCAAGTCAAAGGTATCGGCCGTTGGACCGCGGAAATGTTTTTAATGTTTAACTTGCTGCGCGCCGATATTTTGCCGCTCGGCGACATTGGCTTGCTTAACGCGATTCACCTACATTACAACGACAGCGAGCCGATGCATCTGGAGGACATCAAAGCCCTCGCCGAAAAATGGCGGCCATGGCGCAGCGTTGCGACTTGGTTTCTCTGGCGCAGCTTGGATCCGATTCCCGTCGAATATTGATCGCGCCACAAGGCGCTTGGACGCTGGCTCGCACGGCAGGGTGCGCCACGAGGCAAGCTGGATGCGGCTATTAGCGGCACGCTCAGTATCGTTTGTTCCGGCTAGTTTTCGCTTGATTTCTTATGGCGTGGTGGATCATGATGTCGTGTTACCGGTCGAAGTAAGCCAAGGCAATGGCCGGTCGCTCGAACCGCTGCGCGATTAACCGTGACCACGTCCAAGATGGCTATTATTGTTCGATCGAAATAGGGAACATAAATGACCGCTACTTTCATCGCACTTTTGGTCGCGCTCGCGGGCCTAATCGGCTTATGCAATGCCGGGGCGAGCGGTTGGGTATGGGTCGCCGCGGTTGCCGTCTATCTGATCGGCACGATGACCCTTTATCCGGGACCGCGTAGCATCCTGCTCTGGGTTTTGGTCTGGCTGGCGTTCAGCGCCATTGCCGTTATTCTCAATCACGTTCCGCTGCGCCGCCGCTTGTTAAGCGATCCGCTATTCGGTTGGTACAAAACGTTGCTCCCCGCCATTTCGCAAACGGAACGCGAGGCGCTGGAAGCCGGCACCGTGTGGTGGGACGGTGAACTGTTCACCGGCAGGCCGAATTGGAACAAACTTCTGAGCTATCCGAAGCCCGCCCTCAGCGCCGAAGAGCAAGCTTTTCTTGATGGGCCGACGGAACAGTTATGCGCCATGGTCGACGATTGGAAAATCACCCACGAACTGTACGATCTCCCAGCGGAGGTCTGGCGTTTCATAGGCGAAAAAGGTTTCCTTGGCATGATCATTCCGAAGCGCTATGGCGGCTTGGAATTTTCCGCGCGCGCCCACTCGGAAGTGGTGATGAAATTGTCGTCGCGTTCCAGCGCAACGGCTGTGACAGTCATGGTGCCAAATTCCCTTGGCCCGGCGGAATTGCTCATGCACTACGGCACTGAAGAACAGAAAAATCACTACTTGCCGCGCTTGGCGAAAGGTATGGAGATTCCTTGCTTCGCACTGACGGGGCCGGATGCCGGCTCCGACGCCGGATCGATTCCCGATTTCGGCATCCTGTGCCGCCAAGATTGGGATGGCGAAAAGGACGTGTTGGGTATGCGCGTGACCTGGGAAAAGCGCTACATCACACTCGGCCCCGTTGCGACCCTACTGGGCCTCGCATTCAAACTTTATGACCCGGAACACCTGGTTTCAAACAATGAAGATATCGGCATCACCCTCGCCCTGATCCCGACCAAAACGCCGGGTGTGAATATTGGCCGGCGTCATCTGCCGCTCAATGGTGTGTTCCAAAATGGCCCGAATTCGGGCAAGGATATTTTCATCCCGATGGAATGGGTGGTCGGCGGCCAAGCCGGTATCGGCCAAGGTTGGCGCATGTTGATGGAATGTCTGGCCGCGGGGCGTTCGATTTCCCTTCCGGCACAATCCATCGCTGCCGCCAAATTGTGCGCGCGGGCGACGGGCGCGTACGCCCGCATCCGCCAACAATTCGCCACGCCGATCGGAAAATTCGAGGGCGTGGAAGAAGCCCTCGCCCGCATCGGCGGCAACGCCTACATGATGGACGCGGCGCGAACCATGACCGCCGGCGCGGTCGATCTGGGCGAGAAGCCGTCGGTGCCATCGGCCATCGTGAAATATCACATGACGGAGCGCATGCGCACGGTCATCAACGATGCCATGGATATCCACGGCGGCAAAGGCATTTGCCTGGGCCCGAACAATTATCTCGGCCGCGCCTACCAGCTCGTGCCTGTCGCAATCACAGTGGAAGGCGCCAACATCCTCACGCGCAGCATGATCATCTTCGGCCAGGGCGCGATCCGCGGCCATCCTTTCGTGCTACGCGAATTGGAAACCTCGCGCCTGGACGATGCCGAGCAAGCGGCCGAACAATTCGATAGCCTGTTGTGGGAACACGTCAGTTTTTCATTGAGCAATGCGGCGCGCGCCTTTGCATTGGGACTGTCTGGCGGGCGCGGAACCATCGTGCCAGGCGCGCGCGAATTACAACGTTACTATCAGCAGATGAATCGCTTCGCGGCGGCGTTTGCGCTGCTCGCCGATGTGGCGATGATTGTCATGGGCGGCGAACTCAAACGCAAAGAAAAACTTTCTGCGCGGCTGGGCGATATCCTGTCGCATCTTTATCTGTGCTCAGCGGCATTGAAACGCTACGAAGACGACGGCCAACACCAAGCCGATCTGCCCCTTTTATTGTGGTCGCTGCACGATGCGTTTTTCAAACTGCAGATCGCCATGGACGGCGTGTTGGCGAATTTCCCCAACCGTCCGCTGGCCTGGATACTGCGTCGCCTGGTGTTTCCCAAAGGCCTCACGCTAGCGGCCCCGAGCGACGCCATGGGCCATCGCGCCGCCAAGCTATTGCTCGAGCCGTCGGAAGCGCGCGATCGTTTAACCAAGGGCATTTACTCGCCGCGCCGCGAAGATGACGCCGTGGGTTGTTTGGAAATCGCGCTCGACGCCGCCATGGCGGCGGAAACAGTGCAAGCGAAATTGCGCGCCGCGAAAAAATCCGGCCTGATCGATGGACGATCCGGCGATGAACTCAGCGCACGCGCATTAGAAAAAGGCGTCGTCACCATGGCCGATATGGAAATCATGCTGCGCGCAAAGCAACTCACGCGCAAAGTTATTATGGTTGACGACTTCCCGCAGGATTTTGGCCGTAGCGCGGAAAAATGGACTGAACCGGCACGCGTGACCGCGTCGCTCTAAAAAGCCCTACCGCAAATGCCGCACAAATGTTAGGATTTCGCGTGCAACTTAAACTATGCAACGCAACTCCATGAGCAATAACTCAGATTTTATTCCCATCGAGAGCGCGGGCAGCTTGGGTGGTCTGCTGCGGGAGCGGGCAAAACGAAGCCCGAACGCGATCGCTTACCGCGATTTCGATCTCGACAGCCAAGTTTGGGTCGACCGCACCTGGGCCGACGTGGAACGTGAAGCCGGGCGCTGGCAAGCCGCATTTAAACGTGAAGGTCTACAGGCTGGCGACCGTGTCGGACTGATTTTGCGCAACTGCAGCCATTGGCCCATTTTTGACCAGGCGGCGATGGGACTGGGCCTGGTCGTCGTCCCCCTTTACGCGGAGGATCGGCCGGAAAATGGCGCTTATTGCTTGGACGATTCCGGCGCCAAGCTGCTCGTGCTTGAAGGTGCGGCGCACTGGCAATTGCTTGCGCCGGTTATTGCACAAATGCCAAACGTCTCGCGCTTTATCAGCCTCAAGCGCATCGCCGACGCCAACCAACCTAAATTGATACACGCCGAAGATTGGTTACCCAAAGAGGCGGCGGAATACAACGTGGCGCCGATGGCGTCCTCGGCGCTGGCGACCATCGTCTACACATCGGGTACGACCGGGCGGCCGAAAGGCGTTATGTTGTCCCATGGCAACATTCTGAGTAATGTTTGGAGTGCACTGCAAACATTTTCCGTTTATCCGACCGATAAATTTTTATCTTTCTTGCCGCTATCCCACATGCTGGAGCGGATGTCGGGTTACTATTTGCCGATGATGGCGGGCGCCACCGTGGTCTATGCGCGCTCGGTTGCACAACTAGCGGAAGACCTGCTCAGCGAGCAGCCGACCATACTCGTGTCGGTTCCGCGCATTTATGAGCGCGTCTATACACGGATCAACGAACAACTGGCGCTGGGCTCGCCGATCAAACGCAAGTTGTTCAATCTCGCGACTTCAGTGGGCTGGAGCCGCTTCGAACATCAGCAACAGCGCGGACCGTGGAAGCCTTCCATGTTGCTGTGGCCGATCCTGGAAAAACTAGTCGCGGGAAAAATCATGGCGCGTCTGGGTGGCAGACTGCGCACGGCCATTGCCGGCGGCGCCGCTTTATCGCCGGAAATATCGAAAGTGTTTATTGGTCTGGGATTACCCATTTTGCAAGGCTACGGCCTCACCGAAACCAGCCCACTGCTGACGGTAAATCGCCACAATGCAAATGAACCCGCGAGCGTCGGCCAGGCGGCGCCCGGCACAGAATTGAAAGTCGCCGAGAACAATGTCTTACTGGCGCGCGGCCCGCAAGTCATGCTCGGCTACTGGAACAATCCGACCGCAACCGCTGCAGTCCTCTCTGCCGACGGCTGGTTCAACACCGGCGATCAAGCGCGCATCGATCCAAGCGGCCATGTGTACATTACCGGCCGCGTGAAAGACATCATCGTGATGGGAAATGGTGAAAAAGTTCCCCCGGTCGATATGGAGTTGGCGATCATTAACGATCCGCTTTTTGAGCAGGTGCTGGTATTGGGCGAGGGTAGACCTTACCTAGCGGCGCTGGTTTCATTAAATCAAGAACAGTGGGCCAAGCTTGCCGCGCAAGCTAACTTCCCGCTCGACACGCCCAACACACAAGCGGTACAAACAGTATTGCTGGAGCGCATCGGCGCGCGCTTGAGCGGTTTTCCCGGTTACGCCCAGATTCGCCGCATCACCGCGACGTTGACACCGTGGACCGTAGAAAACGGCTTCCTCACGCCAACCCTAAAAGTCAAGCGCGCCAAAGTGCTGGAAAACTTTTCCAGCGACGTTGTTTCGCTGTACGAAAAGAAATAGTCCATGGCCGAATCGGCGCTTCCCGACCGCCAACCGACACTGCGTGTCGTCGCCATGCCGGGGGATGTGAACGCCCTGGGCAGCGTGTTCGGCGGCTGGATTATGGCGCAAGTCGATATCGCGGCAAGCATACCGGCGATTCGACATGCGAAAGGAAAAGTCGCCACCCGCGCCGTGAACTCGTTCGAGTTTCGCGAGCCGCTATTCGTCGGCGACGTGGTCAGTTTTTACGCTGACCTGGTGCGGATCGGCAAGACCTCGCTGACCGTCGATGTTGAGGTTTACGCGGAACGTTTACGCCAAGGCGTGCACCAATCGATTAAAGTAACACAAGCACAACTTACCTTTGTCGCGTTAGACCAACAGGGTCGTCCCCGTAGTATCGAAACCTAGTGAAGTTTTTTGACGAATCGGAAAAGGATCGCAAAATGAACCCCAAATATCGCGCCGCCATTTTGGTAGCAGGTTGCCTTGCAAGCGTAACCTGGATCTCCAGCGCCAACGCTGCTGGTTTTCAACTATTCGAGCAAAGTGTTTCAGGTCTCGGCACATCGTTCGCGTCAACCGCTGCAGCGGAAGATGCCAGCACCGTTTGGTGGAATCCGGCGGGCATGAGCTATCTGTCTGGGGCGAATTTCACGCTCGCCGGACATATTGTTAAGCCTACTGCCAAATTTGAGAATCAAGGGTCACGAACTTTATTGCCCCCCCCCAGCGGCCTGCCGCTATCTGGCGGCAACGGCGGTGACGCCGGAGGTGTCGCATTTCTACCCAATCTTTACTACACCCACAGTCTGACCGACCACCTGAGTTTCGGTGTCGGCATAAATGCCCCATTCGGCCTCACCACGGAATACGATGATGGCTGGGTGGGTCGCTACCACGCGCTCAAATCGGCGCTCACTGTTATCAATATTAATCCCGCGGTGTCGTGGAAAATCAACGATAGTTTTTCCGTCGGCGGCGGGCTTAACCTGCAGTATGCGAAAGCCGAACTGACCAGTGCCATCGATTTCAGTACAGTCTGTTTTGGAACGTTCGCGCCAGGTGGCCCGGCGGCGATTGGCGCCAACTGCGGCCCTGGCGGCTTCACCACGCCCGGCAACGCGGCGAAGGACGGCAAAGCCGTCATCAAAGGCGACAACTGGGGCTATGGTTTCAACCTTGGAGCGATGTGGCAAATCGTACCGAGCACCCGTTTGGGCATTGCTTACCGCTCGTCGATTAATCAGGAGCTCAAGGGTGACGCACGCTTTGAGAAGCCCGCCGGCCTTAACCCTGCCATTGCAGCAAGTTCACGATTTACCAACGGCGACGTGAAGGCCGAGGTTGATCTCCCGGAGTCGGTGTCACTCGGATTGCATTCGCAGATCGATGAAAATTGGGCGCTAATGGCCGATCTCACCTGGACGAAGTGGAGCCGTTTCGAAGAACTGCGCGTGAAGTTTGACAATGGCGCACCGGACAACGTCACTACCGAAAAGTGGGACGACAGCTTCCGCGTCGCTATCGGCGGCAGCTACAAGCCTAGCAGCGCCTGGACCCTGCGCGCCGGCCTGGCTTTTGATAAGAGCCCGGTGCCGGACGAGTTCCGCACGCCGCGTATTCCAGATCAAGATCGTACTTGGCTGTCATTCGGCGCAAACTGGAAGATCACCCCGAATGGGTCGCTTGATTTCGGCTATGCGCACATCTTCGTCAAGAACGCATCGCTGAATCAGTCTGCCACGGTCGCGGAGAACAACGCACGCGGTACATTAAAGGGAAGCTATGATAACCCGAGTGTCGATATCATCAGCGTTCAATACAACCATCGTTTCTAGTCTTAGCGATCTCCTATAACCCTCGCGCGTCGATACCCTGGCCCGCGAGCGATTCTCGAAGGATCTTGTTGTGGCCACTCCATTTTTAGTCAAGAAAGTCGCGGTACTCGGCGCCGGCGTCATGGGGGCGCAAATCGCCGCCCATTTAATTAACGCCAACGTCCAAGCCCTATTGTTTGAATTGCCGGCCAAGGAAGGTGATCCCAATGGCAATGTGTTGAAAGCCATCGAGGCATTGAAGAAACTCGAACCGAGCCCCATCGGTTCCAGCGAAAAACTCGGCCAGATCGTCCCGGCGAACTACGATCAGCATCTTGAATTGCTCAAAGAATGCGACCTGATTATCGAAGCAGTCGCCGAGCGACTCGATATCAAAAAAGCGCTGTACGAAAAAGTCGCGCCGCACATCGCCGCGCACGCGATCTTCGCCAGCAACACGTCGGGCTTGTCGATCACCTCGCTGGCCGGTGTGTTTCCCGAAGCGTTGCGCAAGCGTTTTTGCGGTATTCATTTTTTCAATCCGCCGCGCTACATGGCGCTGGTCGAGTTGATTCCGCAAGCCGCGACCGATCCGATCATTCTCGATCAGTTGGAAAATTTCCTCGTGACTACGCTCGGCAAAGGCGTGGTGCGCGCGAAAGATACGCCGAACTTCATCGCCAATCGCGTCGGCGTATTTTCGATTCTTGCCACCATGCATCATGGAGAAGCGCATGGATTGGGCTTCGACGAGGTGGATGCCCTGACGGGCCCGCTGCTCGGGCGTCCCAAGAGCGCCACCTTCCGCACCGCCGATGTGGTGGGCTTGGACACGTTAGCCCACGTCATCAATACCATGAAGGACGGCTTGCCGAATGATCCATGGCGCCCCCACTACAAAGTGCCCCCCGTGATGCAGGCGTTGATCGGCAAGGGCGCGTTGGGCCAAAAATCGAAAGCAGGTTTTTATCGCAAGCTGGGTAAAGACATCGAAGTACTCGATGCCGCCAAACAAGACTATCGCGTTTCCGGTGGTGAAATGATGCCCGATGTTAAAGCGATTCTGAAGGAAAAAAATCCAGCAGAAAAATTCGCCAAACTGCGCGCGTCGAGCGATCCGCAAGCGCAATTTTTGTGGGCGTGTTTCCGCGACGTGTTTCACTATTGCGCCGTGCATTTGGAATCGATCGCCGACAATGCACGGGATCTTGATCTTGCCATTCGCTGGGGATTTGGCTGGAATGTTGGGCCGTTCGAAACCTGGCAAGCGGCCGGTTGGCAACAGGTTACGCAATGGATCAACGATGACATCGCCGCCGGAAAAACCATGGCGAAAACGCTGCTGCCCGCGTGGGTCAGTGATGGCCGCCAAGGCGTTCACGGGCCCGACGGTTCCTGGTCTTCGCTTGCTAAGAAAAATCAGCCGCGCTCCGCCCTCCCCGTCTACAAACGTCAGGTGTTTCCGGACATGCTGTTAGGCGAAAAACGTGATCCCGGCACAACGATATTTGAAACCGATGCGCTGCGCTGCTGGCACACTGGCGACGGTATCGCCATTGCCAGTTTCAAATCGAAAATGCACGCCATCGGCGAAGACGTGCTCGATGGCCTGCAGCGGGCGATCAAAGAAGCGGAGCAAAATTACAGCGGCCTGGTTATTTGGCATGAGGCGCCTTTCTCCGTGGGCGCGAATCTGATGTCCATGGCGCCCGCGCTAATGATGGGCCAATGGGCAAAGATCGAAGCGGTGGTTGCGAAATTTCAACAAACCGCACAGATGCTCAAGTATTCCATGGCGCCGACCGTCGCCGCGGTGCAAGGCATGGCGCTCGGTGGCGG
>JANMJR010000489.1:0-3604 GCA_031371465.1 Pseudomonadota bacterium | reverse complement strand
GATTGGCTGCGTTGTAGCTGCCGTGCAGAAGAATACAGAGCAGAACGCTGCCGGTTCGGTTGAGTTGTTGATGCCGGTGATTCAGCCCGCCGAGCTGTGGCAGGAATCAGGCCGCTGGGAACAATTCGGGCCGCAGATGTTAAAGATCAAGGATCGTCACAAACGCGATTTTTGTTTCGGGCCTACCCACGAAGAAGTCATTTCCGACATCGTGCGGCGTGAGATCAAGAGCTATCGTCAACTGCCGATTAATTTTTATCAGATTCAAACTAAATTTCGCGATGAGATCCGCCCGCGCTTTGGCGTGATGCGCGCACGCGAATTCGTCATGAAAGACGCGTATTCTTTTCACGTCGACAAACCGAGTTTGGACGTGACTTATCAAGCGATGTACGACGCTTATTCGCGTATATTCGAGCGGTTGGGATTGAAGTTTCGCTCCGTCGCCGCGGACCCCGGCGCCATCGGCGGAACGGGCTCCCACGAGTTTCACGTGCTCGCGGATTCCGGCGAAGACGCGATCGCGTTTTGCCCGACGTCGGACTATGCCGCGAACGTTGAGCTGGCCGAAGCTATCGCGCCAGAAGGCAAGCGGGGCGCGGCTCTCCAGCCTATGGCCAAAGTCGCGACGCCGGGTAAGAAGACCTGTGAGGACGTCGCTGAATTCCTTAAGCAGCCATTGTCGAAGACCGTTAAATCCGTTGTGATCGTCGCGGACGATAAATTAGTGATGCTACTGTTACGCGGCGATCACGCGCTGAATGAAGTAAAGGTCGGAAAGATTCCCGGGATGCAGGATTTTCGCCTTGCGAGTGCCGAGGAAATTAATTTTCACTTTACAGCGCATGAACAACCTGTTGCTAGTATGGCATCGCCCGCGCTGTTTGAATTGCCAGAACAGACGCCAACGATTCGACAATCACTCCCAAGCACACGAAACGTCACCGGCTACCTTGGACCAGTCAATGCGCCTAGCAGTCTTACGATCATCGCCGACCGCAGCGTTGCGGGGATGAGTGATTTCATCTGCGGCGCGAACGACGACGGATATCACCTAACCGGCGTGAATTGGGGTCGCGATTTGCCGGAACCGGGTTTGATTGCGGACATTCGCAACGTCGTCGCCGGCGACCCGAGCCCGGACGGCAAGGGGACGCTGGCGATCGCGCGCGGCATCGAAGTGGGCCATATTTTTCAGTTGCGAAAAAAATACTCCGAAGCCTTGTCCGTGACTTTTTTGGACGAAGGCGGCAAATCCCACGCGATGGAAATGGGCTGTTACGGCATCGGCGTGTCGCGCATCGTCGCTGCGGCGATCGAACAAAATTATGATGAACGCGGCATTATTTGGCCGAAATCCATGGCGCCGTTTCAAGTTTACCTCGCGCCGATCGGCTACAAAAAAAGCGACGCGGTGCGGGCAGCGGCGGAAAAGTTGCATGAAGAAATCACCGCCATGGGGCTGGATGTCTTGCTGGATGACCGTGACGAGCGCCCCGGCGTGATGTTTGCCGACCAGGAATTGATCGGTGTGCCGCACCGAGTCGTCATTAGCGAGCGCGGCTTAAAGGAAAATCAGTATGAATATCAACGACGTGGCGAGGCCGATGTGCACAAACTGGACTTGCAAACTCTGCTGCATCGACTAAAATAGTAGCTATGCATTTTCTCCCCTCCCCTGCAATTCGTCGCATGATTCCGCGCGCGCTGTTGACCGTGTCGCTTGCGCTGAGTGTCGGCGCCGCCGTGGCCGGTGCGCAGCGTGAGGAACGTTTGTCGGACAGCGTGCAATCGGCGTTGTATAAAGCCGTTGCCGATACGCCCATTAGCCGCACCTATTTCGAGTCCGAATCCCACGAACGCGCGTGGTTGGCGGAAATGTCTAACCGCTTAAAGAAAAAATTCCCCGACGAAGACCATCGCGTGGATTTCCTTAAGACGGCACATTATGAATCCATGCGTGCGGGCCTTGATCCGGAGATGGTGCTGGGACTGATTCAGGTGGAAAGCAATTTTCGCAAATATGCACTTTCCACCGTAGGCGCCCGCGGCTTCATGCAAGTTATGCCGTTCTGGGTCAAGCAAATCGGCAGTAAAGATCACAATTTGTTCAACTTGCGCACGAACTTGCGCTACGGTTGCATCATCCTGCGTCACTATCTCGATATGGAAAAAGGCGACTATTTCCGCGCGTTGGGCCGCTACAACGGCAGCCTGGGACGAGCGGAGTATCCGACGCTGGTGGTGAATGCCTGGAAAAACCGCTGGACTATTCAAGTACGCCGCGCGGAAAACGAAGTCGTCGGCCGCAAGCAGTCTTCCTAAACTTACTGATTTCTTAACGTGTCATTCCCGCTTTCCCGGGAATAACAATAGGAAAGCACGGTTACGAGCCAATGGCCCGAGGCCACGCAGCATCCATGCGGTTCGTCGGACAGCCGCTGATCTGTCACTGCGAGGAGCGTTTTTTACGACGATGCAATCTCGTTTTCATGCCGCGAAATCCCTAGCCCTAGGCTACCCCGTCCTAGCCTCCCTTTGGATAAGGGAGGGATCAATCGGTAGAGAGTAACTCAAAGTCAGGAAAAATTCCTTCCACCGGTTTGACCTCCACCTGATCGACCCTTGCGCCGAATGGTCCGTGACGCGCCCAAACTAACATCTGCGCGATAGATTTCTCCGGCCCCTGGATCACCGCTTCTACCGTGCCATCGTTGCGATTGCGCACCCAGCCCGTTACATTGAGTCGCACGGCTTCGCGATACATCGCGGCGCGAAAGCCGACGCCTTGAATGTGTCCTGCGATTCGCAGATGCTTGGTTTCGATCATTCCATGTCCACCTTCCCGCGCCTTTGTTTGATCGCGCCTTCGCGTTTCTTGGTCGCGATACGGCGTTCTTTCGAGCCCAAGGTCGGTCGCGTTTTGACGCGCTTCTTCGGCACATAATTGAGTTTTTTCAAGCGCTCAATGAGTCGCTCGAATGCGATTTCTTTATTGCGGAACTGCGACGGCGAATCCTGCGCAATGACGACCACACCCGACAGCGCATGCTTCAAGCGCAAGGCAGAATTAGTCTTGTTCACATGTTGGCCGCCCGGGCCGCTGGCGCGAAATACGTCGATCTCGACTTCGTTTTCGAGTGCGGCGCGCTCGGTGGAATAGGGCGGTGGAGCGAGTGCGTTGCGTAGCATTTATCTTTAATGAGTAGCTCAATACGAGTATCATTCTAGCGTTAATTGTTCGTTTTAATTCATCTTTGGAGGGAAAATGAATCCACGTATTGCTCGTACCGTTATCGCCGCTTCACTCGCGTTGGTTGGTTTGGCCTATGTCGCCCCGAGCGTCGCCGACGAAACCTGCAACTCGCCTTACATGTCTAAACTGATCAAAGGCCAGGAAGATTTCGTTTATGTCTGGACGCTCGGGGTGGAGGGCTTGGGCGATGGCCAGGATAAGTTGGTCACCATCGACGTCAATCCAAAATCGAAACAATACGGCAAAGTGATCGCCAGCCATTCGGTGGGCGGGCGTGGCGAGGCGCACCACATGGGCTTCACCGATGATCGGCGTTTCCTCTGGGCTGGCGGATTGGATAACAGCAAT
>JANMJR010000468.1:0-3219 GCA_031371465.1 Pseudomonadota bacterium | reverse complement strand
CGTACCGCGCCGTTGATGGCGCCGCCGGTGTCTTGCGCCAACATCAGGCGATTGAGCGGTTTCTTCGAGCTCGGATAGGTGGTGGCGAGATAAACCGGCGAACCGAGTGGAATCACCCGCGAATCCACCGCGATGCTGCGCTCCGCCGTGAGCGGCACGCCGAGCGTGCCGATCGGGCCGGTTAAGTCACTCGGCAACTCTTTAAAAAATACGTAGCTGGGGTTGCCGTTGAGAAATTCCGTGACCTTATAAGGATTGGCGCGGGCCCAGTTTTTGATGCCTTGCATCGAGGTTTGCGCCAATGTTAGCTCGCCTTTGTCGATTAGCAGCCTGCCCAGGGAGCGGAACGGATGGCCGTTCTGATCGGCATAACCTACGCGCATGCTCGTGCCGTCTTCAAACTGCACGCGGCCCGATCCTTGGATGTGCAGGAAAAACGCTTCGATCGGATCTTCCACCCACACCAGCTCTTTGTTTTTGAGTGGTTGGTTGGGATTTTCTATTCCGCCGCGATCCTGATAAGGGACGATTCGGTTACCTTCCAAGCGACCGCGCAAGCGCTTATTTCTCAGTTCCGGGTAAACATCGCCGAGTTCGATCACGATCAAATCTTCCGGCACCTTGTACAGCGGATAGCGATAGCGCGACGTTTGTGTGCGGTTACCGGTTAGCAGCGGCTCGTAGTAACCGGTGATCATGCCGCTGTTGCTGCCATCGGGATTGAATACTTGATAGGGGACGAAGTTGTCTTCAAAAAATTTTGTCAATACGGCGTTGCCAGCGTTGGCGGGGATGCCTTGCGCCAAGCTGCAAACCAGTTGCCACGGCGTTTGCGCGCGCAGTTGACTACAGCTCTTAATAAATCCTTGCCAGGCATCAATCGGATTGTCGCGATTCCAACCTGGCAGGGCGCTCCAGGTGCTGACAACTAATGCGCCGCGGCTTTCCGGTACGACGTTCGGCGCCGCCGGGGGAATCGGAACCACCAGTTGCGGTTTGTCGCTAAACGTCGGTGCGCTCTGGCCACAGGTACATTCTGCGCCATCGTTTGGTTTCGCGCGCATGCCGGCGGCTTGTGCTTGAACCAGGGCATCAGCCGGTCGTTCATTCGCGCGGGTCACGTCGGCCCCAGCAACGAGGCAGAACAAGCCGATTGCCAACGCGGCGCGATTACCAAAACGACAAAGGCTGGTACAAGCACCACAACGACAAAAGCTGATACAAGCACCACAACGACAAAAGCTGGTACAAGCACCGCAACGACAAAGGCTGGTACTAGTAAAGAATTGTGGAATGGGTTCGATCATGGATTAAAATGTAACACCTAATCTTGGCAGACAACGACAATGCTGTGGATATTATTTGAGGCGGGTATTGCTCTGTGCCTGGCGATTTTTATCGTATGGTGGACGTTGCCACGTGCAAAAAACAAAGACGAAGACAACAACAAGTAGCTAGTGCAGCACCCGCGGCACGCTCAAAACAAACTCGGGGATGGTTGCGTCAAATTTTGTGCCATCTTCCGCAACCATTTGATAGGTGCCACGCATCGTACCGACGGGCGTCGCGATCGATGAGCCGCTGGAATATTGGAAGCTCTCGCCGGGCCGCAAATACGGTTGTTCGCCGACCACGCCCAGGCCACTCACCTCCTGCACTTGGTTTGACGCGTCGGTAATGATCCAGTGACGCCGCAGTAATTGCGCCGCCACTCCGCCCGTGTTGGTAATCGTTATTGTGTAAGCAAAGACATAGCGATTTTCTTGCTCGTCGGATTGCTCCGGAACAAAGGTCGCCGCTGCCTGCACGGAAATGTCGTACTTATTATTTTCAGCCATAACGTTTATTGCACACGAAAACGGCGAACTAGGCAAGCGTCTTGGATATTCGTTGTATTTTGTTCATAAACGCGGATATATAATGTTTTAATGCTGCGGCCTGAGACCTAATGGTGGCGAGCAGTTTCAGGTGCTATGCCCTGAGAGGCAATGGCCCGAGGCCAGCGGCTAGCCTAGGGCTACCCGGTATCCATAAGCGTTGCAGGCCGGTACATAGTATGAGACGCACCAAACAAACTCGAACACGCAAAGTAACGATGGTTAACGCTCTACCTACTCGCCGCGGCGCTCATTGCGGCGCTGCCGGGTATGCTGCTTCCGGCCGAATTGCCGCGGCCCGACCTGTGGGTTGCCGACGTGGTCTATTTTCCCATCGAGACGGAGCTTCTTAAAACCGCGCGGGTGCGGGGCTGCGCCACGCCGGATGGCGCTGGAATGGCAGTAGGTCAAGCAGCGGGCGCGGTCGAGTTTTTTACCGGGATGAGGCCTGATGCTGCGCGTATGGAGGGGCATTTTCGCAGCTTGCTCAAGGGTCAAGCGGGAGTCGCATAAAGCGTCGCGGAGTGGGTTCGAACTATTCCGCAAAACCGAGATTTTTTGACAAAACCCCCCTATCGGATTACAGTACGACGCAGCTAGTGCTTCCATGAAGGGGAGTAGCCTCACAGCAGATGCCGTCAATTCGGGAGCGATCCCCGGTTCTGTTGGCAACGTAAATCGTTGTGGCCAGACCTTTACCAATCGGTAAAGGTTTTTTTTCGACCGTTGGTTGTGTTGTGCTGGCGTTGACTTTTCAATCAACGTTGCGAGGATTCTGAATGGAATTGTTTTCTCCTGAGTTTTTCTCCGCGCTGCTCGCGATCATAGTCATCGATCTGGTGCTGGCGGGTGACAATGCAATCGTCATCGCACTCGCCGCGCGCGGGCTGCCGCCAGAATATCAAAAGCAAGTCATCGTCTGGGGAACCGTTGGTGCGATTGTCATTCGCGCGGCGATGACGCTCGGCGTGGTTTCGCTGTTGAAAATCCCGGGGCTGATGCTGGCCGGTGGTTTGTTGCTGATTTGGATCGCCTATCGGTTAGTTGTGCCGAAAGAAGATCACCACGACGAGCACGGCGGATCGAAGGCCAGCTTCTGGGGGGCGATTAAAACTATCGTCATCGCCGACGCGGTGATGGGTGTGGATAATGTTCTGGGCGTTGCGGGCGCGGCCCACGGCAGTTTTTTGCTGGTGGTATTGGGGCTGATTATCAGTGTGCCGATTATGGTGTTCGGCAGTTCACTGGTGTTGAAGTGGATGGAGCGTTTTCCATCGATTATTTACATCGGCGCCGGCGTGCTGGCGCTGACTGCGGCGAGCATGATCGATAAAGATCCGTT